>JACPSE010000166.1 GCA_016193465.1 Deltaproteobacteria bacterium | reverse complement strand
TTAGATGCACGTAGCGGCTTAACTCCAGTAAGTAGCTGTCTGCCTCCACCACGATGGCTTTGAATCTGCCCTGATACAAATGCCCCACCCGGCGATGGCGCCGATTGTAAAAGGCGCTGTAGGAGACGTTGAAATGTCTCATGAACTCAGACAGGTTGGCCTTGGGGGTCTCTACCACCAGATGGAAGTGGTTATCCATGAGCACGTAGCAGTGAAGCTGGACCCCGTAGATGGCTAAAGAGGACTGAAGCTTTTCTAAAAACACTGAGCGATCCTGGTCGTCTTTGAAGATTGCTCTCCTCTCGTTTCCCCGACAGGTGACGTGATAGTAGGCGTGCGCATAGTCGATACGCAAGGGCCGGGACATGGCAGGAGGTGTAGCAGAAAGAGAAACAAATAGCAAAGGCCAAGATTTGACCCTAACCCATCCTTAGGAGGGCAAAAGAGTTGGCGTCGCCACTCCGATCTGCGCGGCTGTAATGCGATTGATCCACGAGATTGAGCGCGGGGAAAGAGCGCTGCAGGCAAGTAATTATGCTGAACTGACAGCGTTAGGAAATCCCCTTTGAGCTTGGGCGACCTCTTTTATTCTCTGCGGTGCTTCGTTCGCGCCTATTTTCTCCTTTCCGCTTGCGGAAAACCGTAGGCCTCAACGACCTTCTTCTGGTAGTCTTGTAACTTCGTAGCGTGTTGCCAATCCACCAGAGAGAGCTTTCTTCCGCGGATCGCCTCATTGGACACGGTCCCGGGGGAGAAGGCTGAGGCGTCGTAGTTCCCTCCGCCATCCATGATCTTCTGTGCCTCAGGGGTCGCAGCGAACTCCAACCACAACAGGCCAGCATAGGGATGATCGGCCTTAACAAAGATGCCCTCGTGCTCGCTTAGCCTGACCGGCACCGGCTCCAGAACCTTGAAGTCCAGGCCTCCGGTGGGATTCTTGTCGATGGCATTTTTTATCGTTTTCAGGTTAGAGCCAATTAACATCGCGTACTCCCCACCTCCCATCGCCGCGATGACCCGGGAGTGGCCGCGCACCCACACCGGCTTCTGCGCGGCCAGCTTTCTTGAGAAATCGAGGGTCTTCTCTAGACCCCAGGCAGGAACAAGAGCGGCGATCTCTGTAGGACGGATATCGGCCACGAATTTCCTTCCCATAAATTCCGGCTTTAGGAAATCCTCCCAGGCGTTGGGGACCTTTTCGGTGGGTATGACCTTCTTATTGTAGGCGACCACCTGGACATTGGTGGAGAGAGCCACGATGTTGCGATCGATCGGGTTTACCATTTCCAGGGAGATCTGGAGCACTCGATGCTGAGCCATGCCGACGATGTCGAATTTCTTCAGGTGGGGCAGGTACTCGTCATAGAAGTCGGTTGTCAAGTAGTTGACGTCCCAGCCTTTGGCTGTCCCAGACTTCATCTCCAGGATCATACGCTGGTAGGTGTCGGTCCCGGCGATCTCCTCTGCGTGAGCGTCGATAAAAGGGTATTTCTTTCTAAAAGCTGCGTTCAATCCCTTGATCGTCGGTGCGTCTAGAGAGGCAAAGACCTTGAGCCTCCCCTCTTTTTTGGCCTTGGCGAGAATGTCGTCGTGGCTGATCTCGAAGATGTGTCCCTTCGCTTCCGCTTCCTGTTTTGCTTTAAGCAGCGCAGGAGTCGCCGAGGCTGCCGGCGCGCTAGACCCTGCCAGCCAAGAGCCGAAAACTGCCAGAACGATGAGTGGGGCAAGCGTCTTGAAATAGCCAAACTTCATAAAGCACCTCCTTTGATTTTCTCTCAAGCCAGTGATCCTCAGAGTCTTGTTAACGCCATCAGTTCTGCACGTTCCTTAGATTTTCGAGAGCATGGCGCCGATCGTGTCGAGGGTATGGATTTTCGCCGCACGACCGTGCTGGGTATTTGCTCATTCTGGCTCCCCGCAATGTAGGAAGCGAGTCTACCAGTGAGATCGATCTTCTCCTCCATGAAAATTTTCTTCTCCACAATCCTAGGCGCGGCTCCAAACCGCACCCGGTTTCCCCTGGCAAAGGGATACTATATAAAGGGATACTATATAAAGGAAAAGACCTTGGCAACAGGAAAAAGGTCTCTATGGGGATCGACTGCACAAGGAGAGTTGGCAGGTGACAGCAATCTCTCAAAGGGATGAGTCCTTTCACGGCTCCTAGGGACAGCCGTAAGCTAGCCCGGCTGTTAGCGGGCAATCTTCTTAAGCGAGTCCATAGCTTCTTAATCAAACACCATGCTGGTGAAGGTAACCGCCGAGCCGGTCTCGCGGGTGAAGGCCTGACTGTACTTGAGATTTCTCCCGCGGACACCATCCAGCAAGTGGATTAGCGAATAAAGCGGCGAGAAGCCACAGATCCGCCTGCGGTCTCGATCCTTGGCAATCTCCTCGAAGAAGCCGGGCGCGTCCAGAGAGGCGAGCTTCTCGATCAGGCGCTGGTCTTCTTCTCCCACCCAACGGAGAAAATCCGGAGTCAACGGCTCCTGGTCGCCGAACTGTATTCCCACGTGGGCCAAATCCACGCCGGCAACGAAGCAGATCTGCCTGCTCTCTTTCTCGACAAGCTCCCGCAGCGCCTTCAAAAAATCTCCTATGCGAGGATCCTTTTCCGGAAGGGTATGGCCCTGCACCATGGGGTGAAAAGAGGAGACCAGGATGGGAACGATCCTGAAGGGCCTGGCCCTTCCCGTTAACTCTGCCTGCAGGGTTGCGATGTATTTGAGATAGACCACCTGGAATTCCAGCGAGTGCTCCGTCCGGTGCAGATGCTCTTCGGCAAATAGATCCCCGCGATAATTTTTCCCGACCTCGCGCACAAACTCTTTATCTGTCTCTACAGTGCCCAGAGGGGTGGCAAAATCCTTTAGCGTCGCCGTAAAGGGATTTTCTCCGCCGCAGTGGGAAGTGCCGAGAAGGATATAAAGATCCGCGCCGGGACTTTCCGCCAGCTCCTTGTATGACCAGGCATAGGAGGGTCCGCCGCGATGGAAGTCGATGTGGGGAGCCACTATGGCCCTGGGTGCAGGTTTGGTCTGGCATGGGCCGGGCTGTCCCGGCCCATGGGGCGATCGAAAATAACCTTCAAGCTGGTTTCTCAGTCCTTGGGGATCTTCTTTGTAAACGGTCCCGGCGTGAGCCGACGGACGGGTGGGCAGGCGCCGAAAATCTTCAATGATTTTTCTTTGGTGATCTAGAAAGCGCCCGCTGTAGAGAAAGTAGTGCTGGTCCAGCATCTCGACGATCTTGTTGAGATCCTCACTGAACAGGATATCGCTAAACTGCCGAGAGTAGGCCTCTTGAATATCGATCAGGGAATGCCTTCCGTCGAAGTGGGACAAGATAAAATAGACGACGGGTGAAATCACCAGCGTATTGGCGAAATGCTGGGGATCTCTCAGGCAGATGAGGGTCTTACCCTCTTGCTGAACGGGAAATGCCTCGACCGGCCGCAGGCGAGGAGGATTGTCCATGGATCTTAAATGATGTTTTTTTCTTCTTCCTGTCAAGTCCTCTTGGCTACCACACCCCATAATTTAATTGTTGACACAGGTATAAAATTATAGTAGCGGTTTGCATTGCAGGATCATAGTTTTGCAATGCAAAACAAGGCCGCAGGTGGTGGTATACAGAAGCGGCTTAAAGGGGCGGTGCAGAGGTTGGAGATTTTGGATGCCTGGAACACAAATAAAAGTTTTTGACAAAATCGTCCAGGTTATTGAATTGCTTGCGACCTCCTCCCAGGGGGTGACGCTTAAGAAGGCACAACAAGCCTTAGGATTAAACAAAGGAACGGCCTTTAGGATTTTACGCACCTTAGAATCGCATGATGTCGCAGCGAGAAACGGGGATGGCGCTTTCGTCCTGGGCAACCGTGTGCTTTGGTGGGAAACTTGCTACCGTCAAAATCTCGACCTTTCCAAGCTTGTCCGGCCCCACCTGGAAAAGCTTCGTGATCTGACAGCGGAGACAGCCGCATTTTCTATCTTGATGGGGAACCAAACAGTGGTTGTGGACCAGGCCATCAGCCCTCACGCTACCAGCACTAGATTTGATATTGGATTCTCCGCCCCCTTGTACGCAGGAGCCACGGGACGGATCATTTTAGCGCATTTGGATCCGGAGAGACGTAAAAATCTTTTCAGCCAGCAGCGCCTGGAACGTCTTACCGAGCGAACCATCACCGACAGAAAGCGGCTCGAACGGGAACTGAATAAGTGCCTGGCCCTGGGGTTCGCTTTCAGCGAGGGAGAAAGACTCCTTAACACTTCTTCCGTGGCCGCTCCTATTTTCGGCACCAACAAGGAGGTCTTGGGAGCGATATCGGTGACCGGCCCATCCGACAGGCTGACGCATAGCAGATGTAAGTCCATCGCTTCTATATTATTGAGAGAAACTCGGCTTTTAACGGAACGACTGAGAAGGGCTGACCCTGTGTTAGAGAAACAAGCTGTCGGAGGCCTGCAGGCGTAGCCTGTCCAGAAAAGGGGAGCGGTCATGGATGATGCGACGTTCGACGCTGTTATTGTAGGCGGCGGCAATAAGGCTCTGGTTACTGCGATATACCTTGCCAAATATGGCGGCATGAAAGTGGCCCTCTTTGAGGAAAGGCATGAGCTTGGAGGGGGTTGGGGATCCCATGAAGCCGCGGCCCCCGGATTTATCAGCAACACGCACGCGAGCACGGTCCGTCGCTGGTATTTCCTCCCTCTTTACCGTGATTTCCCCGAGATCGAGGAAAAAGGGCTTAAACTTCTACACAACAAGGTGGCGCTGGGGCTAATCCTCAAAGAGGACCAGAGCTGCCTCCCGCTTTATCACCCGGAAGAAGATCCGACCGGCGAGAAAACCTTCCGAGAGATGCGCCGCTTCGCCGGGGAGAGGGATGCTGAGAAGTGGCTCAAGGCATATGAGCTGACGCGGCCCGAAGGAGGCTATCAATTGGCCGCGCTGGAAGATCTCTTCAACCTTCCTCCCCCGCCCGGCCAGCCCACTCCCCTTGAGAGATGGCTCAACGACTACATGAAACGGCCCGACGCCCTGATTGACCGCCGTTTCCTGAATTTGGCCGCAGACCAGGCCGCCGGCGAGTTTTGGGAGAGCGAGGGCCTAGCCTATTTTACCCTACGGGTGGCGAAGGCTGTAGGATTTCCCACCGAGGTCGGGGACAGCGGTCTCGAGGTTTTAAGATCGATCGCTATGAGCCTCGACCGCTGCCTGATCAAGGGCGGCACACACACTGCCGCCCATGCCTGCCAGCGAATACTGCTGGAAAATGGCGGCAAGTTCTTCACAAAAAACAAGGTCAAGAAAGTGCTCATAGAGAACGGCGCGGCGCAAGGAATCGTCCTTGATGACGGGGCCGAAGTGCGCTCCAAGATAGTCGTCACCACGGTCGATCCTTATCAGCTCTGTTTCGAGCTTATAGGCCCGGAACACCTGGAAAACCGACTGCTACGCAAAGTGGCCCACCTCGAACGGAGCCTCACCTGCATTACCTGGTACACCTGGGCGATTCACGAAGCCGTGGATTATAAGGCCTCGGACTATAACCCCGATATCAATAACTGCCAGTGGCTCATCCTGGGCAGCCGCAATATGGAGTCCCTTATCCAGGAATCCCATTGGAGACGGGTCGGAAAAAATCCCCCGGATCTCCACATTGTTAATTTTCATCACCACTCTCTGGCCGATCCGACCCAGGCCCCTATAGGGAAACATGTGGTGGGAAGCGAGATCCACGCAGCCCCCGCCTACTGCCTGAGCGAGCGGGAATGGATGGAGTACAAAAAGCAGCACGCCGAAGGCACCATGGCGGAATGGCAGCATTACATGAGGAACATGAGCTGGAAGAATGTCATTGGCTATGACGCGATCACTCCTTACGACGCAGCCAGGAGACAGAGAAACATGGCGCCGGCGGGAAACTGGAACATCATTGATCGGGTGCCGGGACAGAACTTCCCCTTCATCCCGGTTCCCGAACTCGCTTCTCACCGAACGCCGATTAAGAATCTATACGCTACAGGCTCCGCCTGGGGGCGCTACAATGCGGGCCATACGGGGCAGGGATACACCTGCTACAAGGCGATCACCGAAGATTTGCAGCTTAAGAAAACCTGGGAAGGGCAACCCTGGTAAGCAGGCAGAAAGGGGAAAAGGCCATGGCAAGAAAGTACGACGTGGTGATCATCGGAGCGGGTCCCAACGGGTTAATTGCCGGCGCCTACCTGAGCAAGGCCGGGCTGAAAACCCTCATCGTGGAGAAGAGACTCGAGGCGGGTGGAGGATTGGCAACTGAAGAATCGACTCTGCCGATGTTTCTGCACAATACCCATTCCATTTACCACATGATGGTTGACTATGCCCCCGCATACAAAGATCTCAGACTAGAGGAAGCCTACCGTGTCAGGTACCTCCGCCCGCCTCTCCAGTTCGTGATGCCTTTCAGGGATGGGAGATGCCTTTGTCTATACACGGACGTGGAGCATACTTGCAGCTCCATCGCCCGCTTTTCTGCCAAGGACGCTGACTCCTACCGAGAAATGCACAAGAAGTTTAACAGCTACATGGAAGAGTTCCTGGCGCCCGCCACTTATGTCTCTCCGCTCTCCGCCCTCGATCAAACGGCCAAGCTGGAAGCTCACCCCATCGGAAAAGAGATCCTGGAAATTTCGGAAAAGAGCCCGATACAGATTATTGACGATCTCTTTGAAAACGAACAGGTAAAGACCCTGATGTTGTACGCCGCCTGCCACTGGGGCCTGGAGCCGGACCTGGAGGGAGTGGGTTTTCTGGTGCCCCTTTACCTCAATCGGGCCAGCCACTACCGCCTTTGCGTGGGAGGCTCGCACATGGTCGCCCAGGCCCTGGGAAAGATTGTGCTGGAAAACGGAGGGCTCATCCTGGGGAGCCAGCAGGTAAGAAGAATTCTCCTGGAAAACGGACGGGCCTGCGGGGTGGAAACGGAGTCGGGCGATGTGATGGAGGCGGAAAAGGCGGTTATCAGCACTTTGAACCCGGAACAGACCTTTCTTTCCTTTGTCGGCAACAAGAATCTGGACTCCGAATTCGTCGAGAAGATCAAGCTGTGGCAGTGGGAGAAGTGGAGCCTTCTGCAAATTCACCTCGCCCTGGAGGCGCCGCCCAACTTTAAAGCGGCCGCGCAAGACCCGGAGTTGAATCAGGGGTTAGTCTATGTGCTGGGATATGAGAACACAGAGGATCTACTGCGCCACTGGCAGGGAATGGAACAAGGGCAACTGGACGCAAAAGCTGGATTTCATTGTTCCTTCCCTAGCATGCATGACCCTAGCCAGGCCCCACCCGGGAAGTGTACCGGCCTCATCTCGCAGATGGCTCCCTACGCCCTCGACGGGAGCGCCGCGAACTGGCTGACTCTCACGCGCAAAGAGGAAGAGGCCGAGCGCCGGCTCAGAATACTGGAGAGCTACGCGCCAGGCATCCGGGAGAATATCTTATGGACGGCGGTTTCCAGCCCAGCCGACACGGAGAACCGATTCCTGGATATGAAGCTGGGATCCATCAAACAGGGGGCCTACCAGCCCTTTCAGATGGGCTATCTCCGACCCAACGAAGAGTGCTCCGACACCCGCACCCCCATCCCAGGTCTCTACTTGGGTGGCGCAAGCTGTCATCCAGGCGGCCTCGTTATTCTCGGGCCGGGTTATCTTGCGGCCAATGCGGTGGCGGATGATATCGGGGTAAACAAGTGGTGGAAGGAGCCGGAGCTGGTCACCAACGCACGAACGAAAGGGATCCTCTAGTGTGGGTAAGATCAACGGGATTGGGAAAGCGCAGTGATCTGGTGGCCGAGTTCGAGGAAATCAGGCGGGACGGCGACTGCTGGATTCTCTGCATGAAAACCGTAGAACCGGTACGGTGGAAAATTCGCGTGGCGGTGACCTCTAAGGATCTCAGGGGATTCATCAGCCTCCTGTTCAAGGGCGGGAGTATCTTTCGTTTGGCACTGGACGTTTTCCGCTCTCACAGCCCCGCGAAGCCGCCGGAAAACTACTGAGGCTTTAGGATGGGAAAAGGGTGAAAACGATGGATGACAGAAAAGGGCGGGAATTCTTCGCTGCGAATCTGGATCGCCACGTGGAAGCCGAGGGTAGGATCCTGGAGGAATATCGCGCTCTATCAGAAAAAATAGCCAACGGTCCCGTCGGCATGCTGGTTGATCTCATCCTGACCGAGGAGGAGCAGCACCACTTCCTGCTTCGTGCCATGGCCAAGCACCTCAGACAGTCTCCCGCTGGCGGAACCAAAGGGTTGGAAGCAGAAGAGGCAGTCCGGGATGAGCTTCTGCGTCAAACCCAAAGACTGCGGGGCCATGAGCGAGAGACGATCGGCGCCTGCCGTGATCTCAAATCCCAGCTCTCCTCAGAGGAAAAAGAGCTTTTCGAGGCCCTGCTGGACGCGATGATCCTTGACAGCGAAAAACACGAGAGGTTGCTTTTGGCCATCGAGAAAATGATCAGAGCTTAACCACTGGCCGGTTACGAAACTCTCGAAGAACTCTCCAAGCACGACCTGACCGTAGTCAGGATTAACCGCTTGGGGAGACCACCCCGATGTAGAGGACGCCGATGAGGGAAAATGCTTCTACGCCTCGGATGAAGGATGACACGGAAAAGATCTTCTCCTACTGCATTCACTGCGCGGCCCTGTGCGGGGTGGTTGCGCATGTGAGAGATGGCTATCTGATCAAGGTGGAAGGGGATCCGAACGCTCTCAACAACGCTGGCACGCTTTGCCCCAAAGCGCTCGCGGCCAAGCAGGAGGTCTATCATCCCGGACGCCTCAAATTCCCTATGAAGCGAACCAAGCCGAAAGGGGATGCCGACCCCGGCTGGACGCGAATTAGCTGGGACCAAGCGCTCGATACCATCGCTGCCAGGATGAAGGAAATTAAGGCACAGTATGGACCGGAGTCGTTCTTCCTGCAAAAAGGCTCCACCGGTGGATCGGCCGGGGCGGAATGGTATGGATTTTTTAACCGCCTCGCCAATCTTTACGGCAGCCCTAACTTCGGCGGCACCGGACACATCTGTTGCTATAGTCGCAGTTGCCCTGGCCTTCCCCTTCACCTGGGAAACAAGCGGCTCCACCCCTCCATCGATTATGAGAAGACAAATCTAATCTTCTTGGTGGGATATAATATTCTCCACACCGAGCCTCCGCTCGCGCGTAAAATCTTCGATGCCCAGCAGCGGGGCGCCAAGCTGATCGTGGTGGATCCCCTGCTTTCCCCGACCGCGGCGAAGGCTGATATCTGGCTTGCCCCAAGGCCCGGCACCGACCTGGCCCTATTCCTTGCCTTGCACCATGTGATCATCCACGAGGACCTTTACGATGCTGATTTTCTTAGCTCTTGGACCAATGCGCCTTTTCTGGTCCGGGAAGATAGCGGCCTGTTTCTGAGCGGCGACGGAGCCCCTTATATGGTTTGGGACTCGGAACATGGCGCGCCGTGTCCGGCTGACCCTTGGGTTCCCCCTCATGTGAGGCCGGCGCTAACCGGTTCCTACGTTGTGAGCGGCGTCGCCTGCCGGCCAGCCTGGCAGCTTTTTTCTGATCTTGCCGGGCGATGCAGTCCTGAGTGGGCTCAGGAGATAACCTGGGTGCCAGCAGATGAGATCCGCAGGGTGGCCCGGCTCTATGCAACAACCAAGCCGGCCAGCACTGATTGGTATAACGGCATACACCGAAGCTCTAATGCGTTCTATACCGCCGTGGCCCTGGCCCTTCTTCCTATCGTGACGGGGAATTGGGATCTACCCGGGGCACTCGCCTTCGAATCCGACCCACCGTTCAACGACGTCAAAGGCACACGGTATCTTAACAAAGACTGGATCCATAAGAGCCTGGTTGCGGCGGCCGGATTCAAAGTCAGGGCTCATAACCAAGAGTACGTAGGCCCGATGAATCTCGTGGCCGACGCCATCCTTACGGGCAAGCCCTACCCGATCAGGGGAATGCTCTCCCTCGCCTCGGGCCTGGGAACTTCGAACCCCAACTCCAAGAGAATGATGGAGGCGCTTAGACAATTAGAGTTCTTAGCCATGGGAGACATCTGGCAGACTCCAGCCATGGAGATGGCCGATCTCATTTTGCCCTGCGCTACACCCTGGGAATCAGAGTTCGTCAACTACAACGCGCCTTATCTCATGTACCGTCAGCCTATCGTTAAACCGCAACACGAGGCCTGGCCGGATCTCAAAATCGTCTTCGAGCTGGCCAAGAGACTGGGCTACGCGAAGGAATTCTGGGACGGGGATATCAAGAAGGCCTTCAATTACATGCTTGAGCCTTTCCAGGTAACGGCGGATGAGCTGGCCGCCTCACCCAGAGGTATTCGCCATGCGCCGCCTCAGCCGCGTTATAGGAGATATGCGGCCCGGGAGGAGAAAAACGGCAAACCCAAGGGGGTTGCTACCCCGACTGGAAGGCTTGAGATCTACTCGGAGAGACTGAAGAGCCTGGGCTATGATCCCCTCCCATACTGGAGGGAACCGGAGCCGGGACCTTTCAGTACGCCGGAGTTATTCAGGGAGTTCCCGCTCATTCTGAGCAGCGGCTTTAAGCCGATGCACTGGCTTCATGGCCAATTGAGGGCTGTGCCGTGGCTCAGAGAGTGTCAGGAAGAGCCTTTTGTATGGATCAATCGCAGAACCGCCTTGAAGCTTGGAGTCCAGGATGGAGAAGAGGTTCTTGTGGAGACTCCCAGGCGTGACGGAACTGTCCAGGGTCATGCGCGCCTGAAGGCGATGCTTACCGAAGCCGTTCATCCTCAGGTGATCTACATCCCATACGGATGGTGGCAGGGCTGTGACTCCCTTGGTTTGAACGACTACGGAAATCTGGATGGCTCAGCCAACGTCAACAACCTCTACGACGATTCGTTCACTGATCCGGTAAGCGGGACGATCGGGATGGTCTCGTACCCCTGCCGGGTTAGAAGGGAGTAAGACCATGGCCCGTTATGGATTAGCCATAGATCTAAGCCGCTGCACCGGCTGTTACGCCTGCATCATCGCCTGTAAGTCCGAGAACTCAACGCTGCCGGGCGTTTTCTGGATTCGGATTGATGAAAAAGAGCAGGGGGAGCACCCGAAGGTAGCAAGAAGCTACACCCCTTTGCTCTGCATGCAGTGCGGCGAGGTGCCTTGCGCGCAAGCCTGCCCTTCTGAAGCGATCTCCAAAGGCGAAGGGGGGATCATCTTTATTGATGAAGAGAGATGCATCTGCGACGCCGTGAAACCCTGCATCGCTGCCTGTCCCTTTGAGGTCCTGATGGCCAATAAGGGGAGACTGTCCTACTTCCCGGATTATTTGACCCCCCATGAAAAGCAGGCCTACGAGGCTCATCGCCATGCGGTCGTGGAGAAGTGCACCCTTTGCCATCACAGGATCACGGCGGGTCTGCTTCCCGCCTGTGTCCAGACTTGCCCCTCTCAGGCTATGATCTTTGGCGACCTGGATGAGCCGCAGGGCGACCTTGCACAACTTGTCTCACGCGGAGAGGCGAAGCCGCTGAGAGAGGATCTCAAAGCGGACCCATCGGTCTTTTACTTGCAGAGGCTGGCCGCTCCATGAAAGCAGACTGGTCCCACCTATCACCCGATTCCCAGCTTCTCCCTGGCCTCCGCGCTCATCATGCTGGGATCCCAGGGAGGTTCCCAGACAAGGTCCACGCTCGCCTCCTTCACATCGGGCAGGGTGAGGATCTGCTGCTGCGCCTGGGAGGCGATCATAGCGCCCATGCCGCAGCCGGGCGCTGTTAGAGTCATCTTGACTGCTACCTTGCCTTCGTTGACCTCAACATCATAGACCAACCCCAGATCGACAATATTGACCGGAATCTCTGGATCATAGCAGGCGTGAAGTGCCTCGTAGACCTGTTCCTTGGTTACCATGTTTGTCTCTCCTTTCCTTTCACCGCTCCTTCGAACCGTTGCATTTAGGGCACAGGCAGAGCGATCTCAGATAATCGAAGGTATAGATGCCTGTGTTGTGTCCGTCCTTCCACTGGAACTGGATCGCGTAATTTCCCACCACGCTGATTTCTGCCAGCTCCGCATCTGCCACATCGATGAATTTCACCTCCCCGCCGTGCCCTTGGCACATGGCGCAGGGACAATAACCGCGCAAATACTCGCGCGCGTAATCCCCAACATGGCCGTCGTCCCAGGTGACGCGCACCACCCCTTTTTCCTTCATGTGGTTGATTTCAACTGGGAAAGGCTTTGCCATAAACTAATGATCAGCTTGATATGATTTTTAGCGACTGGGCCCTCCGCGCTGTCTCCGAGACTACGGAGAGCTGACCCGCCAGTCTCGAGGCGATCTCCAAAAAGACTTTGCTGATCTCGGATTTTGGCTCCCTTACCAAAATCGGAACTCCCTTATCTCCCCATTCCCGAATCGATGAGGTTATCGGGATCTCACCCAGAAAGGGGATCTTCAGGCGCTCCGCAGCCCGCTCGGCCCCGCCCCGGGAAAAGATCTCATGTCTCTTACCGCACCCGTCGCAGATAAAATAACTCATGTTCTCGACGATCCCGACGATGGGGACCATCACCTTGTCAAACATGGTCTTGGCCCGAATCACATCTGCCAGGGCAACGTCCTGCGGGGTCGCCACGAGAAGCGCCCCACTGACCTTGAGCTGTTGAGAGAAGGTAATCTGCACGTCTCCAGTACCGGGCGGCATGTCAACCACAAGATAGTCGAGCTCCCCCCAATGGACATCCGCCATCAACTGGTGCAGCGCCTTTCCCAGCATCGGCCCACGCCAGATGACGGCCTGGTCGGGTTCCAGAAAAAAACCGATGGACATGACGGGCAGGTTGTGAGCTAAGGGCGGCTCGAGTTTGAAGCCGCCGTTCACCGCTACTTTCTTCGGCCCATCTCTCACGCCCATGATGATCGGGATAGAGGGACCGTAGATATCCGCATCTAAGAGGCCGGTGGTCGCTCCGTGCATTTTCAGGGCAACCGCCAGGTTTGCTGCTACCGTTGATTTTCCCACTCCACCTTTGCCTGCCGCCACAAGGACCAGGTTCTTCACGGTAGGCAACAGGTCTGTCTGGCCCGCGCCCGACTTGCTCCCACGGACCTGGGCGCCAAAGGATATCTCAAGAGCGGTGACCCCGTTCAGCCCGGCCAAAGCCCTTTTGCAATCCTCCTGGATACTGTCTTTTAAAGGGCAAGCTGGAGTAGTCAGCTCAACGGTAAAGGCTATCTTTCCTCCCGTCACCTCGAGATCCTTCACCATCCCAAGGCTCACAATATCGCGGTGAAGCTCGGGGTCCTGGACCTTCTTCAGCGCCTCAAGCACCACATCCTTTGTTACCATCTCCATGATTCCCCTTTCATCTTTTGGGCAGAAAAGAGTATAGACTTATAAGGTCCATGATGTCAATAGGAACTGGCGCAAGAGAGTATTGTCTTTACTTCCCATGGATAAGAAAATAAATCTTAGAAGACAACGACGTAACCAGCTCGACAGTTGAAGGATTGAATTGAGTCTGTTAAAATCCGTCTAAATCTCCGGAGAAAGAAAGGAGAGGCTATGAAACGAGTGCTGATCATTTTACTGGGTTTGCCATTGCTACTTGTATCTCTTTCTTGTTCCACCCCTCTTAGCACGAGAGAAAAAGGGGCCGGAATCGGGGCGCTCGGAGGAGCCGCGGCAGGGGGTATCATCGGTAGCGCCGTAGGACATCCGGGCGCCGGGGCGGCGATCGGTGGCGCGCTGGGCTTGGGGGCGGGCGCTCTCATTGGTGACCAACTCCAAGGCCAGGAGCAGCAACAGCAGCAACAGCAGCGCCAGATTGAGCAGAATCAGGCCGAGCTGCAACGGCAGAAACAAGAACTTGAACGGCTGAAAAAGCAGAGCGAGTACTGATACCTGTCCTGCGGGCATTGCTATGCTATAAGGGCGCCAGAAGGGCGGACTCGTTCGTGCGGGGTGAGGTGGAGGCAAGAAAACTTTAGAGGTCGAATCTTGGCTCCGCCCCCGAAATAAGGCGCTCCATATTCTCCCGATGGCGGAGTATAACCAATAAGCCGATGAGCAGGCTAAGCCATACCAGGATGGGTGGATAAGCGAAGAACCAGAGAGCAAGCGGAGCAAACAGCGCCGCGATTAGAGAGGCCAGAGAGACCATTCGACTCACCATAGCAACGAAGGCAAAAACAAAAACTATAACCATAGTGGCCATCGGCGCCAGGCTCAAAAAAATGCCCAAGGCCGTCGCCACTCCTTTTCCTCCCCGAAATCTCAAAAACACAGGATAGAGATGACCCAAGAAAGCCGCTAAGGCCACGACGCACCCTATCGTAAGGTACAACCCAAGGTAAAACGACAGAAAAACCGGGACAAACCCTTTCGCCACATCAGCCAAGAGAGTAATGAGGCCCTGCCTCCTGCCTACCACCCTGGCAACATTGGTGGCGCCAACGTTGCCGCTGCCTGCCTGGCGGACGTCGACTCCGGACAGATATCCCAACACGAAGCCTGTCGGGATGGAACCGAGAAGGTAAGCAAAAATAACCATGAATAAGGCTTCCATTAGGAAGACACCCTTTTCTTCCACGCGCTAGAAATGGAGCCTGGTTCGCCGGGTCCGATCTCGGCGTAAATAATAGTTTCCTCCACAGATCCAGCCGACAATAAAGATACACAGCCCTACGGCCAACCACGAAAGGATTTTCCACTCCTTTCCTTCCAGCACCTTGATAATGGGCAATGGCTTACTTTTCGGTCTCTGGATTTCTACCCGTTGCCTAGTGGAGATCGGCACGTTGGCAGTTTTCACCTCGGCTTCCTCGGCAACGCTCTCTACTCTTGCGACTTCTTTGGTAACTTCTTTTTCTTCTGGCTTCTCGAGCAAGCCAACAAACGTCTTATGGACGTAACCTTTCTTGCCGTCTTTCAGAAAGACCCGGTACCAGCTCCCCTCCTCACCCTCCACCGTGACTTTGTCCCCTTTTCGCAGAACCCCTCTAGGGGGGTATTTGAGGTCAGGGCCGGAACGTAGATTTACATAGCTCTCCCCTTGGATTTCTCCTTTTCTTCTGATAAGTTCTGCCTTGCCGTCCACTGCCAGTAAGACAAACCACAAGAAGGCGAAAGAGAGAAGAGCGCTTCTCACATTGGACCCTCCTAATCGCTCTTCTTTATCACAACTGGAGTTGAGCCCTCAATCCCTTTTTTTGTGAATAGCAGGCTGAGCGTGAGAATAAGAAAGGAGAAAAATGGACGGAGATAAAGAGGATTATTTACTCTTCTTATATAGATCGGGGTTCATCCGGCTATAAGTCCCGGACTTCGCAAGTTCTTCCTCAAATATCTTCCTGATGGACGGATCCTCGTCGTAGTATTCGATCTGGTTGCCGCCTTGTTTCACGTCCTTGTCGACTTTGGAGATATCGCCAAATCCCTCCCCCATGCTGTATTTGATGCTGCCGAAACGCGGGGGCAAATAGCGGGCTGGCGTGGCGCCGGTATTGAAATGCTGGTGAAACCACATCTCCGGCGGCACGAAAACGCTGCCCTCCTGCCAGTCGTGGCGCTTAACGGGCTCTCCTTCCTTCCAAAAAAGGGAGAAGCCCTTTCCTTTGATGATGATGACGTTGAAGCCGGGACCGTGGCGGTGAGCCTTCTTGTAGGTACCAATAGGAAATTCGGAGATGTGAGCTGCCATCGTTCCACCGCACATCTCCAACATGACGTTGCTGCCGCTGGCGCCCCGTTCCTTCCACTCTTCCAGTTTGAAGGTGCGGGCGTCGGCAATAAAATTGGTCTCCCAGACGCGGCCGGGATGGGATTTTCCCTTGCCGCTGAAGTATTCCGGCTCGCCGTTGAAGCGGTCGGTGAAATCATAAGGCACATTAAAGATGAAGTCCGCGTTGTGAAAGAGGTTAAAAACAATCGGCATGTTGTTTACCGAGAAAAACCGCGCCGGCTCGTCCCCTTGTCCGTTAAAGTGCTGGTTCCAGACATTGAGCGGCAGCGAGATCAAGCTCCCTTCATGCCACTCGAAGGTCTGCTTGGCCCCTTTATCGTTCCATATCGTTGTGGCCCCCCGTCCCTTGAGGACGTAGATCAACTCCTCGTAGATATGCCTTTGGGGCTTGAGACCCTTGCCCGGAGCGATCTCGCAAACATAAGCGCCCGTCGCCTGCCCGGCCCCTTCCATGTTGACAAAAGCGGCATCACCGTCGATCCGATCCCAATGCCCCACGGGAACCTTTTTTAGATCCTGAATAAAAAAGTCCTTGACGATGGGAATCCCCTCTCCTTTTTGCCATTTCTCGTAATAGGGGACATTGTCCATCACATTTTCGAGTTGCGCTGCGGCCTTGGCCATCTTTACCTCCAAAGCGAGCTTTTTCTCGTTCATAGCGTATAAAATAGGCAAAAGCAAGGTAGAGCATTGACAATTGGGCAGAAACTTTACTAAATGGCAGTAACTGTCTAAAAGAAGGCGACAGGCGGAAGGCAACAGGTTCTTTAACTATTGCCTCATGCCTATTGCCTAATGCCTCATAAAAAGGAGAACAACATTGGCAACACCTGTCACCGCACCTATGGTGGGAAAAATTTTGAGAGTCGAGAAAAAAGTGGGCGACCGAGTGGAAGAAGACGAGGTGATCATCGTCATGGAGGCGATGAAAATGGAGATCCCCATTGTCGCGCCCGCCTCCGGGGTCGTTAAAGAGCTGAAGGCCGAGGCCGGCCAGGCCGTGGAGGCCGACCAGCCGTTGGCCCAGATCGAATAAACGCCGCCTTTCCTATACTACGTCCCACTGGAGAAAAAATGGATATTTGGACCTTTGGCTTCACGGTGGCCCTGATCGGCATGGGGGGAACCATGCTGGTGCTCTGGTGCATGAGCTTGTTCATCCTACTGCTCAAGAAGATATTTCCCTACCAGGCCGAAGATCCGGCGTCGAAGAAAGGTTAAACTCATCTCATGGAATCCGCTCTTGTCTCCGGCTTCCAGGGTCTCACCAGCGGGATTACGAACCTTGGCGTGGATCAAGTGATCATGATCCTGATCGGCTCGGCTCTTCTCTATCTCGGAATAAAAAAAGGATATGAACCCCTGCTATTGGTGCCCATCGGTTTTGGCGCCATTCTTGTCAATATTCCTCTAGCCGATCTCATGGGAGAGGAGGGGTTCCTCCGCTTCTTCTACGACATTGGCGTTCGCACCGAAATCTTTCCCTTACTGATCTTCGTCGGCATCGGCGCCATGACGGATTTCCAACCGTTATTGGAGAATCCCAAGATTATTTTGTTGGGCGCCGCGGGCCAGTTTGGCATTTTTCTCACGCTGCTACTGGCTCTCGCAGTCGGCTTCGATAAGCTGGATGCGGTCGCCGTTGCCATCATCGGCGCCTGCGATGGGCCAACGGCTATTTATGTCAGCGCCAAATTTGCGCCGCATATGCTTGGGGCAGTGTCTGTTGCGGCATACTCCTACATGTCCCTGGTGCCGCTCATCCAGCCGCCGATCATGCGCTTGCTGACGACGGATCGAGAAAGAAAAATAGTCATGGGCGCGGCGAAACAACCCGTCTCCAGGGCCACAAAGGTTCTCTTTCCGATCGTCGTAACGGTCTTTGCTTCCATTCTCGCTCCCAAAGGCGCCCCGTTAATCGGCACTGTAATGCTCGGCAACCTGATGAAGGAAAGCGGCGTGGTGGATCGTCTTAAGAGAGCCTCGGAGAACGAGATCGCCAACATTGTCACGCTGCTTCTCGGACTGTGCATCGGCGCGACAATGGAAGCCGACAAGTTCTTGCGTGCGCAGACGCTCATGGTCTTAGCGCTCGGCTTTGTCGCCATCTGCCTAGACACCGTTGTCGGGGTCCTTTTCGGCAAACTCATGTGTGTGCTTTCCGGGGGCAAGATCAATCCTTTGATTGGCGCCGCCGGAATATCGGCGTTCCCGATGTCGGCCCGTGTCGTTCAAGTCGAAGGGCAAAAATACAACAAGAAGAACTATCTGCTCATGTACGCGATGAGCGCGAATGCGGGGGGTCAGATCGGCTCCGTGATTGCGGCTGCGATTATGCTCTCAGTGCTCGCGGGCATGGGGATCGTCTAACAACCAGACGGCGTTCGAATCGTTCGAGTGGTTCCATTCGTTAACGACTTGAACTATTTTTGCTACCGCTGACTGCTTTCTGCCGTAAAACGCGATGCCTAAGAAGAGAAGAGAAGAGTTAGAGAAAAAGCTCGCCGAAATCGAAAAGAGGGTCCTCGAGGGAGATCCGAAGGCGGCCGCAAAACAACACGCCGAGGGCAAGCTCACGGCGCGTGAAAGGATTAAAAAACTCCTCGACCCGGATAGTTTTGTTGAAGAGTTCATGCTGGCGGAGACGCAATGCACTGACTTTGGCATGGCGGAAAAAAAACAGCCCTCCGACGGGGTGGTAAGCGGCTACGGCAAAATCGACGGCAGACCCATTTACCTTTTTGCCCAAGACCGCACCGTCCTCGCGGGCACTGTTGGCAGCGCCCATGCCGAGAAGATCGCCTGTGTGATTCAGACCGCGCGCAAGCTTGGCGTCCCGCTGATCGGCCTCTACGACTCTGTCGGGGCCAGGATTCAAGAGGGACTTACTGTCACCACGGCTATTGGAAAGGTCTTTTTTGAGAACAGCATCGCGTCCGGCGTCATTCCCCAGATCTCCGCAATCATGGGGCCTTGCATCGGGGTGGCATCCTATTCGCCGGCGCTGACAGATTTCATTCTCATGGTTCAGGGCTCGAGCCAGATGTTTATCACGGGTCCTCCGGTGATCAAGGAGGTCCTGGGAGAAGAAGTCACGATGGAGGAGCTGGGCGGGGCCAAGATCCACTCGGAGGTATCGGGCGTTGCCGATCTCGTCACGAAGAACGACGAGGAATGCCTCTCTCTGATCCGAAGGCTTCTCAGCTTCCTGCCACCCAACAGTCAATCGGCACCCCCGCGCAGAGAGACGCGGGACGATGCGGAGCGCTCGGTGAATGTGCTGGAAAAGGTCGTCCCCGAGGATATGCGCAAGGCCTATAACGTCGTCCAGGTCATCAAGGCGCTCGTGGACGATAGCGACTTTCTCGGGCTGAAGGAAAAATTCGCGCGCAATTTGGTGATCGGACTAGGGCGCCTGAACGGCTACCCCGTAGGTTTCGTCGCCAACCAACCCATGTTTCTTGCCGGCAGTCTGGATGTAGACGCTTCGGATAAAGGGGCGCGCTTCATCCGTTTTTGCGACGCCTTTAATATCCCGATTATCACGCTCATGGATGTGCCGGGCTTTTTTCCGGGAAAACAGCAAGAGGAGAAAGGGATCATCCGTCACGGGGCGAAGCTGCTCTATGCTTACGCGGAGGCGACAGTGCCAAAGATCACGCTTGTCCTACGCAAGGGCTATGGAGGGGCGAAGCAGGCGATGTGCACCCGGGAGATGGGGGCGGACCAGCTCTTTGTCTGGCCTGGAGTGGAGCTCGCGGTCATGGGCGGCGCAGGGGCGGTAAACGTTCTCTATCGGCGGGAGATCGAACAATCCGAGGAGCCGGAAAAAACCCGGAGAGAAAAGATGGAGGAATACGCTGAGAGGTTCAGCGGTCCCTTTGAGGCCCTTTCCAAGCAATTCGCCCACGCCGTTCTCCGCCCGGCAGAGACCCGAAGAGGCCTTATCCGGGCGCTAGAAATTCTCAGAGAGAAAAAGGAAGAGAGGCCAAAAAAGAAGCACGGTGTGATGCCGGTCTGAATAAAGGCAACAGGCATTAGGCAAGAGGCAATAGTCGACCAACTTGTACCTGTTTTGCCTCACGGCTCACGCCTTCAGCCTCCATACGGTAGCGTGAACGAGAAGGTTGTGCCTTTGCCCTCCTCGCTCTCAACCCAGATCTTTCCTCCATGCGCCTCCACAATCATCTTGCAGATCACTAAGCCGAGGCCGGTTCCCTTGTCCCCTGACTTCTTGCCGCTCGTGGTCTGGCGATATTTTTCAAAGAGGTCGGAGATCTCCTCGGAGGATACCCCCACCCCGTTGTCCTTGACCCAAGCCGTAATCTCTTTCCCGTTCCGCTGACTCGCGCCGACTTCGATCTCCCCACCCCTCCGGCTAAACTTGATCGCGTTGCTTATGAGATTGCCAAAAACCTGCCCCAGGCGACGGGGGTCGACCTGGATTCGCGCCAGCGTCGGCTCCACATGGCTTGTGACAGAGATCTGCCTGTCTTTGGCTAGCGGGAGATAACTGCCGATACTATCATCAATCAACTGCTTGAGACCGATCTCTTCCTT
>JACPSE010000051.1 GCA_016193465.1 Deltaproteobacteria bacterium | reverse complement strand
GGATTTAAATTTGGAAGCTACGCTAGACCAGATGACGACAATGAGCCAGGAAGATAACTGGAAAACAAAAAGGTGAGTGGAAGAAACCGGCCTCACGCAGCCAGCCCCACCGCGAAGCGGTTTAGTTCAACTATTAAGTGAACTGCCGCAATGTATCTCCATTACCGTCGCGACCCGATAAGGCAAAACTGTAGGCAATATCCCCTACTTAGGCAGAACTTGTCAAGGTCCATTTTCCGACAAACGCTGCGCCCGGCGCAGCGTATCGGGATATCAGCCCGCAGTGTATCACGGCAACCTCCATCTGTTACAGCCGATCCGCCGGGCTGAAAACGCCCCGCCCGCCGCGGTTTAGAACGTGAGTGTAAATCATGGTGGTGCTTACCTCCTTATGTCCTAGCAGCTCCTGAACCGTCCTAATGTCATACCCATCCTCAAGTAGGTGGGTTGCAAAAGAGTGGCGGAAGGTATGGCAACTCGCCGCTTTAGCTATACCGGCTTTTCGGACCGCTTCTTTTACCGCTCTCTGTAAAACCGATTCATGAAGATGATGCCTCTTTGTAACACCCGATCCCCGCTCGATATAAAGCTTCGAGGCCGGAAACACCCATTGCCAACCCCATTCTTTGGCCGCATTAGGATATTTGCGTTCAAGGGCGTATGGCAATGACACACCGGCGTAACCCCTCTGCAAGTCCCTCTGGTATTGTTTCTTTACCCACTCCAGATGCCTACGCAAAGGCTCCTTTATGGACGTGGGAAGCATTGTCAGCCTGTCCTTGCTACCTTTTCCACTCCGAACCACGATCTGGTTACTGCTAAAGTCAATGTCCTTTACTCTGAGTCGCATGCATTCTAGGAGACGAAGGCCACCACCGTAAAGGAGCGTAGCCATGATCCATTCGGTGCCATGAAGCAAGTCGATGAGCGACTTGACTTCCTGCCGGGTCAGCACTACGGGTAGGATTTTGGGCCTTTTCGCCCGGACAACACCGTTGATGTAGCCGATGTCCTTAGCCAACACCTCGTGGTACAGAAACAAGAGGGCATTCAAAGCTTGGTTCTGCGTCGAGGCACTGACATGGGAGTCACTGGCGAGGCTGGAAAGAAAGTGCGCGATCTCTACCTCACTCATCTCCGCCGGGTGGCGCTATCCACCCGACATAGGCCTCGTCGGTTTTGTAGCTATAGTGGCGCGTGCGGATGGCCTGCCGGACTTGCTCCAGGAGCTTAGGCTTTGGCGAGACCGACGGAGGAGAGGAGTTCATGCCCGGTTGTCTGCTCTGATTTGTTGCTCTGAGCTTGTAGTCAACTAGATTTCTCACTTTCGAATCTTCCATGGCGACCTCCCTGCCAGATTGGAGTGTGGAAAAGAAAAGAGCCCGATCCCCTCCTCAGACAAACCAGTCCATCTGATAGAGAATCGGGCTCCCGTCCTCAGTCCGATCTATGCTCGGGCAGATCCTTTGCCCCATTAAGGGGTAACTTCCGTGTTCCCTTCTGCCCTACCTATCGGCTGACTCTTTAGACGAAACTCACAGCAATTTGCTTCAATAAAATTGTGAAGACTGGTGCTTTTGTCGCGCCCGCTTTAATGGCATCTTCATGGATAACATCTTTGTAGGCCTCGGCATAGCCCGCCTTGTTGGTTACGTCCCAGCCAAGGGCTTCAAAGAACGGGTTGATGAATTCCACCCGGACCTCGGCCTCGCCGTAGGCTTGATTGCGGTAAGAGTCAATGTTCTGCTCAAACTTCCTAGTCAGATCGGTAATTTGTGGGGGACTATCCGCCATAGGCGTAAGTGTAACCGAGGCGGGACTTTGCGGGCAAGGGGAAATTTTCGCTAGTCGGTCCGGAGCGGGGGGACGCTGCGCCAGCCGTTGAGGGGGCAGGAGTCGCAGAGAGGTTTCTTGCGGCAGAAATCTTTCCCCACGTTGACGAACATGGCGTGGTACTGGTTGTAGAAAGGCGCATCCGGGGGAAGGTGCTTCATAAAGAGTTGTCGAAAGTCATCGTAGCTCTTTTCGTACGGCATGACACCGTGGCGCGAGAGGATCCTTTTGGTATAGGCGTCGATGACAAAAGAAGGTTTCTGCCCGGCATAGAGCAGGATGGAGTCGGCCGTTTCAGGCCCCACGCCGTTTACGGAGAGAAGCTCTTCACGCAGATGAGACGGCTTCTGCGTAAACATTTTTCTTAAACTGCCGCCGTAGTGTCCCTGAAGAAAGGAGATGAAATGCTTAAGCCGTCGCGCCTTTACGTTGAAATAGCCTGCCGACTTGATAAGGGGCGCCAGGCGGCTATGACTCATCCGCGCTAACGCAGCGACGTTCAGAGAGCGCGTCTCTTTGAGGCGCTTGATCGCCTTTTCCACATTGGTCCAGGCGGTATTTTGCGTGAGGATCGCGCCTACGGAGATCTCCAATGGAGTGTCCCCCGGCCACCACTGGAGGTTGCCGTAATGACGGTAAAGGCGGCGGTAGAGCTGCATCAATTCTCGACGGGAAATTTTCATTTTACGCAAGGCTGGCTCCTCCGAGCGCAGCCGATAGACCGAGTCCTCGGGGAACGCGCTCTCGGCTGCGGCCGATGGGCTGTCCTCGCTGCGCTCGGAATCTCAGATTGCAGATTTCAGATCTCATATTTGCAATTTGAGATCTGCCATTTGAGATCCCGCAGGGCTTGTCCGCAGCCTCACTCGCGCTCCCCTCGGCCTCTCCTCTGAGAGTGAGGGGGCTTGCCGAGCAAGCCGAAAGCACCGAGAGTGAACGCTTTAAAGAGCCCACTGACCCATTGCTTTCGGCGCGCGAGGTGAGTCCCCGAACGGACCGTCCCGACAAGGAGGCACTTGGAGCCAAGGGATAAGAGTTCCTGGCACTATAACTCCTCCAGAATCGCGGCGAAGAGCAACGGGACCATGATCTCCATATGACCGGTGAGGTGGTATCCCTTGCCGCTGTCCAGGGTGGGGCGGGTGACCACGTTGGTGAGCGGGCGGTAGTGGGGAATAAAGTCGAGGTTGACGGTGGTGAGGTTGCGGACCGGGTGGCCCAGGTTGCGTGCCAGACTCAGGGCCTTTAAGAACACTTCAGGCAGGATCACCGCAGAGCCCAGATTGAGAAACACTCCGTCCCTGAGCGTCGCCACCACCGAGGCCAGGGTATGAAAGTCCTTCAGGCTTCCTTCCCCCAAGGCCTTGCCGTCGGCGCCGGGATGCATGTGAATAATGTCCGTGCCGATGCCGATGTGGACAGTGACCGGAATGCCCAGTCTCGCGCCGCTGGCAAGGATGCTCAGCCGGTGATTGGGCAGACGGGCTTTGAGAATCGCCTCGCCGACAGCTCTGCCGATTCCTTGCCCTCGGTCGTAGCCCCGGGTGATGGCGCGGTTCAAGAAGCTGCCGGTCTCTGCCGCCATGCCGAAGCTCCCATCCTTGAGGCTGGTGGCGACATCTTCGGAGGTCTCGCCCATAAAGGCGATCTCGAAGTCATGGATGATGCCGGCGCCGTTCAGCGCCACGGCGCTGACAATGCCCCTTTCCATAAAGTCTATAATCAGCGGGCTAAGGCCGACTTTGATCGGGTGGGCGCCCATCCCTAAAAGGATGGTCTTATCGTTGCGGTGTGCGCGTGCGATCCTGCGGACGATCTCCTTGAGATTTTGCGCCGCGAGGATATCCGGGAGTCCTCGGATAAAAGAGCGCAGGCGAGCGCCTTTTTGCAGCTTTTTTCCTAAAAGGGTTTGGTTGACTTTGCTAAAGCGCTTTTTCAGCGGATAGGTTCTGACCTTGGAGAGATCTAGCGGCTTGAAGTTTTTTTTTGCCATTGGCGGAAGGGAGGAGGGCTACACGGAGAAGAGCCTCTGGTCCACCATCTCGCAGATGACGTGGCCGACCAGGATGTGGGTTTCCTGGATGCGCGCGGTGTTTTTGCCTTCAGAGACACGCAAGAGGTAGTCCACTTGCCGTGCCATCTTGCCGCCGTCGCCGCCGGTGAGCCCCACGGTGATGATCTTGAGCTTTTTGCAGGTCTCAATCGCTGCCAGGACATTCGCGGCATTGCCGCTTGTGGAGATGGCAAGGACCACGTCCCCTTCTTTCCCCAGAGCCTTGATCTGCTTGGCAAAGATCTCCTTATAATCGTAGTCGTTGGCGATACTGGTGATGGCGGAGGTGTCGGTAGTGAGGGCCAGCGCGGGCAGAGGGGGCCTTTCAATGCGAAAGCGATTGACAAATTCCGCGGCGATGTGTTGCGCATCTGCGGCGCTGCCGCCGTTTCCCAAGATGAGGAACTTGTTGCCGCGCAGAAAGGCCTGCGCGATCACCTCGATGGTTGTCATCAGCGTGCTGAGATTTTCCTTGAGGAACGATTTTTTTGCCTGGATGCTTTCCTCGAAAGCTTTGGCGATTGCGTCTTTCATGGATTTTTTTGGTGATATTTTTCCATCCGGCCCTTAATGCCGTGGCGGGCTAAGGCCTCCTCAAATAGCCTTCGCACCAGTGGCGCCTTTGCCATGCCTCCTCCTTAGAGATTGTCAAGGTAGTTTTCTACCACAAGGGGAAGGAGGGGTAAAGCGGAGTCAGGCGCGGTAAAAGTTTTTGATTTCCTGGACCACGACTCCTTGCTGTTTCAGGGCGAGCTCCGGATACATGGGGAGGGCAAGGACTTGGGAGGCCGCGAGTTCTGAGTTGGGAAAATCCCCCCTCTTATGGCCGAGGTCAGCAAAACAGGGCTGCAGGTGCAGGGGAAGGGGATAGTAGACCTCGCTCTGAATTCCCTGCTGCCTGAGGTATTGTCTTAGCTCGTCTCTCTGCTTCACCTGGATCACGTAGTAGTTAAAGACATGGCTCTTTCCACTGCCTAAGGGAGGAAGGCCAATGATCTGCTTTCCCACCAGGCCAGTTTCCGAGAAAAGCTTTTGATAGAGACGGGCGCGCCGGATCCTCTCCTGGCACCACTGTTCCACATGGCGGAGCTTGACGGTTAGCACAGCGGCATGTATGGCATCCAAACGGGAATTCAGCCCTACGGCCTGATGATGGTACTTTGGGTTTGCCCCGTGGGTCCTAAGCATTTTTACCCTTGCGGCCAGCGCCTTTTGGTTCGTTACCACCAGCCCGCCGTCGCCCATGGCGCCTAAATTTTTTGTCGGGAAAAAGGAGAAACAGCCCAAGTCCCCAACGGTACCCGCCGGCTTGGCAACACCTGGGGAGGGCAAGGCGCTGGCGCCAAACGCCTGAGCAACGTCCTCGACGATGTGGAGGCGGTGCCTTTGGGCAAGGCTAACAAGCGGCGCCATAGGGCAACATTGACCGAAGAGATGAATCGGCAGGATAGCCTTGATCTGTCGCTGGCTCTGCGATTCTATCAGACCTTGCCCATCAGGGTTGGGGCGGCAGCGTTCTTCAAATAGCGCCTCTACCTTCCTTGTGTCCAGCAGACAGCCCTCAGGATCGATGTCAACGAAAATGGGAGTTGCGCCGAGGCGTGTGATGCACGATACCGTAGAGAAAAAGGTGAAAGGCGGGACCACAACCGCATCGCCGGCGCCGATACCGAGCGCCATCAGGGAGAGGAGCAGCGCATCGCTGCCAGAGGCAACGCCAATGGCAGAGCTACATTGCAGATAGGAAGCTGCCTGCTCCTCGAATCTTTGCACCGTAGGGCCTAAGATGAACTGCTGGGATTCCAGAACTTCATCGATCGCCTGACGCACCTCGGCCCCGATCCTTCGATACTGCGCTTTGAGGTCAAGGAGAGGAACCTTCATGGGGCTGACTTTATACGCTCGTCTTTACGGCAGGCGTCCCGCCTTTAAGGGTCGCTTCGGCTACTTCGGCCAGCAGGCGGTCGTTCTCGTGATCCAGGGCGAAGACCCGGAACTGCACCACCTTGGAAGGGATGAACTCGAAAAGCTCGGAGAGGGATTCCTTCTCGATCTCGCCGGTGGAGGGATCGAAGATATAGATCTGCTTCTTTCCCATGGCGAACGGGCTTTCTGGCCGGGGGTCTTGAGTTGCCATATCTACTCGGAATACCAGGTCGTGGGCCGAGGGGGGAAGCGCCGCCCGGATCCGCTTTTCCCAATCGGTGTCCTGGATCAAGGCTACGCCATAGCGCAGTTCGTTCAAGGAGAGGGTCCGGTCATAGGCCATCTTCCATTTGATGTCGCGGTCCAGGATTCTCCCCCATTCGCGTGTCAACGATTGGTTTGGGGTTTTGCTTCGGCGCCAGCGCGAGACTTCCTCCAGCAGAGACCAGTCGGTGAGATGGAGGTACGCTTCCATATGGTCCAGCGGGTTTCCCGGGAAAATTACCTTCATGGTCCCGGGGAAGATTTCCCTCAGGTGGAGATCTATGGCGCGGGTGGTACGGTGATAATAGACGTTGGTGTAAAGGTAGAGCCGGGCATTCAAAAACATCGTTAGCGCTGCGTTTCCTGCTTTGTGGAGGGTGAGCCCCTTGGGGGAGAAAAAACTATAGTGCATGAGCCGGTCGCGATCGATGGGCCCGACGGCGACGCCGCACATGTAGGAGTCGCGCGAAACGTAGTCGAGATTGTCGAAAGTAAAGATGCCACTGGTCAAAGGTTGGAGCAGCCTTACCCACCTGGGCTTACGGTGGTCGTCCTTGCCGTTCTTTTTGATGGGAAAGGCGATATCCTCGGGACGCAACTCTTCGCCGGCAGCAAAGACGCCGCTGGGACTGCGCCGCAGTTGAGCGATTAAGGCGCCCAGTCTCTCTTGGATGATGCTCTGCCCTATGTCCTCGTGGGTGATTTTAAAATCGGCCAGAAAGTTATCGTCAAAAAAGTGGCCGAGAGGGCCGTGGCCGACATCATGCAGCAGCCCGGTGATTCTCATGTACTCTTCGATAAAAGGGGCAGAGGGGCAATCGCTTCCCAAGACCCGTCGCAGCGAGGGATAGAGGTGCCTGGCAAACTCGCCCGCGAGGTGCATCGCCCCAAGGGAGTGTTGGAATCGGCTGTGCTCTGCCGAGGGAAAGACCCAGCGGGCGCTCTGGAGCTGATAGATATAGCGCAGTCTTTGAACCCAGGGGGAATCGATGATCTCTTTCTCTGTGACCTCCCCCTTTGCTTGCGGCACCGTGAACGGGACGTAGCGGTGAATGGGATCGGCCACCAGGGCGATCCCTTCATATTCGCTCTCGATCGGTTGCGCCATTTTCCTCAGAGCTCGAAGATCACTTGGGCCGTCCACTGGTCCCCGGTCTTTTCCATCCGGCTTTGGTGGTAGACCACGGAACGAAATTCGCGCTGCAGCTCGTGACGATCAGGATCGTATTTTTCCCCGCTCACCTGCCCTCGGACGTAAGTCTCCTTGGCCTCGAGGACCTGGAACTCTTTCAGCAGGTATCCGCTCCCCTGAAAAAGGTAGAGGAGCTCGCGCATCCAGTTGACCATGAGGTCATCGCGATCCACTCCCTCCACCTCCAGGGGCAGGTGGTCGCGCACCTCTACCTTCTCGACATCGGTCATCAGGTCAAAGAGGGCGAAGGCCGAGTTGGTGAAGAGCTCGGCCTGAGTCTTGCCAAAGACTTTAATGGCCAAGTCCGAGGAACGGGTCAAAATGCGATATCTCTTTAGGTTATCCATGGTCCGGTTGGGGTGAAGTATTCTTTTCCGCAGCCTTTACTCCCTCTCCGTTCAGGATCGACGCCGATCCGTTGAAGTCTTGCTCCAGCCGCTGTCGAATCTGTGGATTGGCATAACAGTCGGCACAACTGACGATGTCTATGGGGTCCTGTAATTTGAGGTAGTGAAGCGTAGCTCCATCCTCTTTGGGGTCTTTGAGGAAGGCCCACTCCGTCCGTCCCGTATGGAGCAGGTAATAATCTACCCGGTATCCCTTTTGGGTATGCGTCGTCTCCCGTACCTCCCGGCCGCAGTGAAAGCACTGCATAGGCAATGAACTTATACCCGATTGATGAGGCTGGCTGCAAAGCCCGCTCCGAATCCGTTGTCGATGTTCACTACCATCACTCCAGCGGCGCAGGAGTTCAGCATCCCCAAAAGTGCGGCGATGCCATGGAAGCTGGCCCCATAGCCCACGCTTGTTGGGACAGCGATGACTGGCTTGTCAACCAGCCCCGCGACCACGCTGGGTAGTGCCCCTTCCATCCCCGCAACCACCACCAGGACGGAGGCTGAAAAAAGCCTTTCCCGGTTCTCTAACAGGCGGTGGATGCCGGCGACCCCGACATCAAACAGGCGCTCCACGCGGTTGCCCATTATTTCCCCCGTCAGCGCTGCTTCCTCCGCCACCGGGATATCCGACGTTCCCGCGCAGACAATCAAGACGGAACCCCGTCCGCGCTGACGAATGGGCCTTGCGACCCAGGTCGCCGCGCGTGCTCTTGGCTGATAACGGAGCCCCTTGATTTGTTTCTTGAGCCTAGCCATTTTCTCTGCCGAAAGTCGGGTGATCAAGACATTTGCCCGGCGGCGCTGCATAGCCCGCGCAATGGCAGCGATTTCAGACGGTTCTTTTCCTTCTCCCATGATGACTTCTGGGAAGCCTTGCCTGAGCGCGCGATGGTGGTCTACCTTGGCAAAACCAAGATCCTCAAAGGGAAGATGGCGCAGCCTCTCTAGCGCCCGCGAGACACTTACTTTGCCGCGCCGCACCCCTTCTAAAAGCCCTGCTAGCGCCTGCGCGTCCATCTACCTTCTGTCTATCCTTCCGGGTCGGCGCCGGAGTGCTCTTCCCTTACTATTTGGCATATGTCGCGCCACTGAACCCTAGTGTCTGTTTCTGAAGTGATCGTAGCCTGTAATAGAGATGGATAGAGGACTTCCCTGGCGGTTGATAATTTTTATCCCTTCGCGAGCGGCAACGCACGTGCCGATCCGGGCTATGGGGACTCCCAGATGCTTTTTGATTTTTTCCAGTCGACCCCGGTCCCGGCGTCTCAGACAAAAGAGGAGCTCGTAATCCTCTCCGCCCGTGAGGGCGTAGAGCGGCCCTTTTTTGCCGGCAAGGGTCCGGTAGGCGCGGGAAAGAGGCAGGGCATCCTCCCAGATCACGGCGCCCATGCCGCTTGCTTTACAGAGATGGGTTAAATCTTGCAGCAACCCGTCGCTCACGTCGATCATCGCCTTTGCGAGCCTTTCCCGCGCTAGCATGATTCCTGCCTTAAGACGAGCGGTTGGAAAACGGTGGCGGGAGATGAGATAGGTATGCTCCTTATTATTGCCTCGGACGCTTTTTTGTTTCAGGAGTTTCAGTCCCAGGGCGGAGTCTCCTAAAGTTCCGGTAACGCAGAGGTCATCTCCAGCCCTTCCGCCACTCCGAGTAACTGGCCTGCGCGGAGCATGGCCGAGCAGACAGCCATTGACGAAGAGACGGCTCGATGCGCTCGTATCCCCGCCCACTAGCGCGACACCGCTTTGGGATGCAAGAGCCCTGATGCCACAGTAGAATTCTTCTACATTCTCGGCCTTGAAGTCAACTGGGATGCCCAGGGAAAGAATCAGGTAATCAGGGCGCCCTCCCATGGCGGCGATGTCGCTCAGGTTCACGGCGAGGCTCTTGTACCCCAAGGCATAGAATGAGGTCCATTTCAGGTTAAAGTGGATTCCCTCGATGAGCAGGTCCGAAGTAACAAGGAGGGAGTGGTTCCTACAGTCCAGCCACGCGGCATCATCCCCGATCCCGATACGCACCCCGCGACCCTTTGGGGTGGCCTGACGGATCCTTTCGATCAGGCCAAACTCACCTAGCTCCTTCAGCAGCATCTAGCGCCAGTCCAATTAACTTCGCCTGACTTCGTTTATCGCCCCTCGCCCTTAATCGTGCTCGTGCTTGGATTTCGTGCTCGTTTACGAACACGAGCCACGGACACGAATAACGATACTGCGCGCCTCGTTATGCTCGTTTCTTGGCCTGGCGCAACGCCTTAGACAAAAAAGTTGTGGCAGTCTAGGCCCTAAGCGGGACCACCCTTTCACGGACCTTTTCTAGCGGTCTCTCTTTGTGCTTTCGCTGCTTGCGTTTTCTCGCCTTGGATCCTCTGGCAGAAAGCGCAACTGCAAAGCTCTTCTTGCCTGTTTTATCAACCAGGGCGACCTTCAGGACATCCGACATGCTCGTCACGACGAACAGGTTGAGTTTGCGTCGGAGCTGTTTGGGGATCTCATCGAGATCTTTCTGGTTGCGATCGGGGACGACAATGGTCCTGATTCCCGCCCGAAAGGCCGCAAGACATTTCTCCTTGAGGCCGCCTACGGGCAGCACTCTTCCCCGTAAAGTAATTTCTCCGGTCATCGCCACATCACGACTCACCGGCCGTTTGGTAAGGGCGGAGATGAGGGCGGTAGCCATGGTGATGCCGGCCGAAGGGCCGTCCTTCGGGATGGCCCCTGCCGGAACGTGGATATGAATGTCCAGCTTCTGGTAAAAATCCTCCTCGATCCCTAACTTTTTGGCATGGGAACGGGCGTAGCTCACCGCCGCCTGGGCGGACTCCTTCATCACTTCACCCAACTGCCCGGTGAGTGTCAGGTTTCCCCGTCCCTTGGAGAGCGAGGCCTCCACGTAGAGGACCTCGCCACCCGCGCTGGTCCAGGCAAGGCCGGTGGCAACACCGACCTCGTGTTTTTCTTGTTCCGCCTCGGGCAGGAATTTGGGCGGCCCCAAAAACAGGTGCAGGTTCGCGCGGGTCACGCGGACGAGATCCTTTTTTCCTTCGGCGATCTTGCGCGCCACTTTCCGGCAAATAGAGGCGATCTCTCGTTCCAAGTTTCTGAGCCCCGCTTCTTTAGTGTACTGTGCAACGATGCGCAGCAACGCGTCATCGGAGATCTCCAAAAAGTTCTTGGAGATGCCATTATCCTCAAGCTGTCTGGGGATGAGAAACTTGCGCGCGATCTCGAGCTTCTCTTCGTTGGTGTAGCCAGAGAGCTGTATGACCTCCATGCGATCGGCAAGTGCCGGGGGAACCGGATCCAGCAGGTTGGCCGTGCAGATAAACAGGACATTGGAGAGATCAAACGGCAGATTCAAATAATGGTCGCTGAAGGCGTGGTTTTGCTCCGGATCCAAGACCTCCAGGAGGGCGGCCGACGGATCGCCGCGGAAGTCGGTTCCCACCTTATCGATCTCGTCCAGCATAAAAACCGGATTGTTGGAACCGGCCTGTTTGATTCCCTGAATGATCCTGCCCGGCAGCGCTCCGACGTAGGTCCGCCTGTGACCGCGAATCTCCGCCTCGTCGCGAATCCCCCCGAGAGAGATCCTGACAAAATGTCTCCCGAGGGCTCGGGCGATCGACTTTCCCAGAGAGGTCTTGCCGACTCCCGGGGGCCCGACGAAGCAAAGGATCGGGCCCTTGATTTTGCGCCGGAGTTTGTTGACGGCCAGGTATTCCACAATCCTTTCCTTGATCTTTTCTAGATTGTAGTGGTCCTCGTCGAGGACCTCCTTAGCCTTTTGGATGTTCAGATTGTCTTTGGTCCTTTTGCTCCAGGGCAGGTCCACTAGCCAATCGAGATAAGTGCGGACCAGAGAGGCCTCAGAGGCTTCGGGATGCATCTGCTCAAGCCGCTTGAGTTGTTTCTCGGTCTCCCGTTTTACCTCTGAAGGCATCTTGGCCTTCTCGATCTGCTTCTTGAGCTCGTTGATCTCTTCGGCCCGCTCGTCGCCCTCTCCCAGCTCCTGCTGGATCTGCTTGAGCTGCTCGCGCAAGAAATAGTCTCGTTGGGTCTTGCTCATTTCCTCCTTGGCCTGATTTTGGATGCGGGCCTGCACGGTCGAAAGCTCGAGCTCACGGCTGAGAAGCTCGTTGACCTTTTTCAATCGAGCTACCGGTTCGAAGATCTCCAGGATCCCCTGGCTCTCCTCGATCTTGAGGCGGAGGTTAGAAGCTACCAGGTCCGCCAACACGCCTGGATCGCTGATGTTGTCCGTCACCATCACGATCTCCGGTGGTAGATTCTTGAGGTTCAAAATCTGCTCGATCTTTTCCTTGACGCTACGCATCAAGGCCTCCACCTCGATCGAACCCTCCTGCAGGGCGGGCTCTACCACCTTGCGGATTTTCACCTCGAAGAAGGGGCGCTCCCGAAGATAGCTTTCCACCTCCCCCTTAGAGAGGCCTTGCACCAGGATCTTCACCCGGCCATCGGCTAGCTTGAGCATCCGCATGATGGAAGCAACGGTCCCTACCACGTAGATGTCGTCCGGGGCAGGGTTATCTTCGGCGGGGTTCTTTTGCGCGACCAGGAAGATGAGACGATCGCGGGACAGGGACTCCTCGACCGCGCGGATCGACACGTCCCTGCCGACGAAGAGCGGCAGCATCATGTAGGGATAGATAACGATGTCGCGGATTGGTAACAGCGGGAGCACATCCGGGACCTCCGCCTGGGGTCCCTTTCCTGGTTGGCCGTCAACGTTCCATTGCGTTTCACTCATAGATTTTAGGTCCTTTTTGACAGTTAATCACATCTGTTGCCGGGGTCAACAAAAATCTTGCGGTCCAGGAGCCAGGCAGCAAGACAAAAGCGGGCTCAACCAAATATCTGCTTGACTTTGTCAAAGAAACCTTTCGAGAGGGGGTGGATCTCTTCTCCCCCAAGCTCTGCGAACTCCTTTAGAAGCTCTTTCTGTCGCGGCGCGAGATGCGTAGGGGTTTCTACTGTTACCCTCACGTGCTGATCTCCCTGATGGTACCCCTGAACGTCTCTGATGCCTTTCCCCTTCAAACGAAAGACCTTTCCCGCTTGGGTCCCGGCCGGAATCTTTATCTTGACCTTTCCCTCCAAAGTAGGCACATCGATTTCCGCCCCCAACGCTGCCTGAACGAAACTGATCGGCACCTCGCAGATAATATCCAACCCATCGCGGATAAACAGAGGATGCGGCTCAACGTGAATGACTACGTAAAGGTCCCCCGGCACACCCCCCGCGACACCGCCCTCTCCTTCCCCTCTAAGCTTCAGGCGTGAGCCGGTGTCCACGCCCGGCGGGATTTTAACGCTGAGCGTGTGGAATTTTCGCACTCGACCTACGCCCCCGCACGAACTACAAGGATCGGTAATGAGACTCCCTTGCCCCTGGCACTGTGCGCAGGTCCGGGAGATGTTGAAGAAGCCTTGTTGGAAGTTAACCTGCCCCTTGCCCCGGCAGGTGGGGCAGGCGCGCGGGGACGAGCCAGGCTTGCAGCCGTTCCCGTGACACGCCTCGCAGGAACCCTGTCGGGGGATCTTGATCTTTTTCTCGGTTCCAAAGGCCGTCTCTTCGAAACTGATAGTGAGATTGTAGCGAAGATCTTCGCCCCGTGCGCGGCCGCGACGCTTGGTAGCGCCGGCGCCAAAAAATTCTCCGAAGATATCGCCGAAGATGTCCTCAAAGCCTGAAGAAAAATCGAATCCTCCCCGAAACGGACCTCCATCTCCAAAAGCCGCGTGGCCAAACTGGTCGTACTGGGATCTCTTCCCCGGGTCGGTTAGGACTTGGTAGGCCTCGGAGATTTCCTTGAATTTTTCTTCTGCCTGTTTATCTCCTGGGTTTCGGTCAGGATGATATTTCAGCGCCAGCTTGCGGTAGGCCTTTTTGATTTCCTCCTCGCTGGTGCCTCGACTTACCCCGAGGAGCTCGTAGTAATCCCTTTTTCCGTTCAATCGTCAACCCCTTGCAAGCGATATCTCTTACAGAGCAAGAAAGCCCCTCTCCTCAATGGATGGGGAGCAGGGGCCTTCCCAAAATGGACCATCAAATTGATTTCCTCTGCCCCCCTCTACTCCTTAACCTCCTCGAAATCTGCGTCCACCACATCCTCTTTCTTTTTGCCCGCCCCATCTGTTGTCTGGCCCTGCTCGCTCCCAGGCGACTGCTGTTGCGTCGAGGATTGCTGTTGGGACGCCTTGGCGTACATCGCCTCTGCGAGCTTGTGCGAGGATTGGCTTAGTTCATCCGCCGCAGAGCGGAGGGTCTGGACATCCTGGCTATCGAGCGCCTTTTTGGCCTTGTCCAGCGCTGCCTCGATATTTTGCTTGACAGCGGCATCCAGTTCCCCGCCGTAGTCCTTCAGAGACTTCTCCGTTGAATAGATCAGGGAGTCTAAGTGATTACGCGCCTCCGCGACCTCTTTGCGTTTTTTATCCTCAGCCGCGTGCGCCTCCGCTTCCTTGACCATGTTTTTGATCTCTTCTTCGCTGAGGCCGCTTGAGGCCGTGATCTTGATCGACTGCTCCTTCCCCGTTCCTAGATCTTTTGCCGAGACATGCACAATGCCGTTGGCATCGATATCAAAGGTGACTTCAACTTGAGGTATGCCTCGCGGCGCCGGAGGGATGCCGACGAGATCGAATTGACCCAGGAGCTTGTTGTTCGCGGCCATCTCTCTCTCCCCCTGAAAGACGCGGATGGAGACGGCTGTCTGGTTATCCTGAGCGGTAGAAAAAACCTGCCCCTTCCGCGTCGGGATCGTGGTATTGCGCTCAATCAGCTTGGTAAAGACCCCCCCCAACGTCTCTATCCCGAGAGATAGCGGCGTTACGTCGAGAAGCAGGACATCCTTGACTTCTCCCTTGAGCACCGCGGCCTGGATCGCAGCGCCCACGGCCACCACCTCATCCGGGTTGACTCCTTTGTGCGGATCTTTGCCGAAGATCCTTTTTACTCTCTCTTGCACCGCCGGCATCCGCGTCATTCCCCCGACCAGGATAACCTCGTCAATCTCCCGCGGAGTTAGGCCCGCATCCTTGAGGGCCTGTCGGCACGGCCCTTCGGTCTTATCGATCAAGTCAGCGCAGAGCGCCTCCAGTTTGGAGCGCGTGAGCTTCATGTTGAGGTGCTTTGGCCCATGTTGATCGGCAGTGATGAAAGGGAGGTTGATGTCCGTCTCCATCGACGAGGAGAGCTCGCATCTGGCCTTTTCCGCAGCTTCCTTTAGACGCTGCAAGGCCATCCGATCCTTGCGCAGATCGATCCCCTGGTCCTTCTTGAACTCATCCGCCAGGTAATCCATCACCCTCTGGTCGAAGTCCTCCCCTCCGAGAAAGGTATCACCGTTCGTGGCCTTGACCTCAAAGACGCCATCCCCGAGATCGAGGATGGAGATATCAAAGGTGCCTCCGCCGAGGTCGAAGACCGCGATCTTTTCGTCCTTCTTTTTGTCCAGCCCGTAGGCCAGAGATGCGGCCGTGGGCTCATTGATGATCCGGAGCACATTCAGCCCTGCGATCCGTCCGGCATCCTTTGTTGCCTGTCTCTGGCTGTCGTTAAAATATGCGGGAACCGTGATCACCGCCTCGGTCACCTTCTCCCCCAGGTAATCCTCTGCCGTCTGTTGCATCTTCTGGAGAATAAAAGCAGAGACCTCCGCCGGGCTATAGTGTTTGCCTCTGATCTCCACCCAGCTATCCCCGTTATCGGCACGGACAATCTTATAAGGAAGGACTTTCATGGCCTTTTGGACCATAGAGTCGTCGTAACGCCGCCCGATCAGGCGCTTGACTGCGAAGATGGTGTTCTCCGGGTTGGTGATGGCCTGTCTCTTCGCGATCTGCCCAACCAGCCGCTCACCACTATCTGAGAAGGCGACTACCGAGGGTGTGGTGCGGCTGCCTTCCGCATTAGCAATGACATTAGGATCCCCTCCTTCCATGATCGCCACACAGGAGTTGGTTGTCCCCAAATCAATCCCTATCACTTTTGCCATTTTTGACTCTCCTCAGGAAAAAGAACTCTGACGTTACACCAGAGTTTATTTAATCATCCCCCCCCCTTTTTTCAACCTCCCCATCGCTCCTTTTTTTCTCCTTGGTGTCGGGAGCTTTGGCCACAGTAACGAGGGCGGGTCGAAGAAGGCGATCCAGCAAGTAGTACCCTTTGTGGTGCTCCTCGACTACGATGTTGGGTTCACATTCCTGGCTTTCCACTTGGGCGATGGCCTCATGTTTTTCTGGATCAAAAGATTGCCCCTTGGCCGAGATCTGGGTTACCCCATATTTATTTAACACGTCGAGAAACCCCTTGAGGACCATCTCCACTCCTTCCACCAGCGGCTTTCCGTTCCCCCCTCCCTTTGCGTGATCGACTGCCCTCTCCAGGTTATCCAAGATGGGGAGGAGATCTTTGATAAGGTTCTCGTTAGCGTAACGGATCGCCTCGTCTTTCTCCCGGCTCGCGCGCTTTTTAAAGTTCTCCAGTTCCGCTACCTGCCGCAAAAAACGATCGTAATTCTCGCGCGCCTCCAACTCCCTTTTCTCTAGCTGCTGCCGGAGCTCCGCCAGCTCTGAGGCGAGTCCCTTCTCTTCTGCTCCCTGCTCACATGAATCTTCAGCGTTTTCCTGGTCGCTCTTTTTGCTGTTCTCGTCCATACGGCTTCCCGATCCCTCGAATAGACAGCGGCGGTGAATTTAATCACCCACCCCACCCTTGTCAAGGCCGGTTGCTAAGAAACTTCTTGATTTTCAAAGAGTTTGCGGGTTTTTAAGAAACGTGTTAAAGGTACTTTTAACCATCGGCGAATCATGCGCTCTCCCTGTGTGACCCCAGCTATAGTACTACGCTCTTGGCCCTTCGGCGAATCCGACAAGATCGTTTCCTTCTTTACCGAGGATCACGGCAAGGTCACCGGCATCGCTAAGGGGGCCAAACGTTCTCGAAAGCGGTTTGTCAACACACTGGAGCCCTTCTCTTTGATTAATCTGCGCTTTCAAGACCGGCCCCACAGCACTCTGGCATTTGTTCAAGCCTGTGATCCGATACGACTCTTTAAGGATCTGACCACGAGTCTGGAGAAAATCGCGTATGCCTCCTATCTCGTGGAGATTACCGATGGGCTTGCCGGCGAGCGCGAAGAGAATCGGAGGATCTTTGAGCATTTAAGGGAAGGGTTGATCTTCGTCGAAGAGAATGGACCCTCGCTTTCTTTTCTTACCTTTTTTGAGCTAAGGCTACTGAAGCTTGCCGGTTACCAACCGATTTTGGAGCATTGCCGCCGCTGCCGAAGACATTTTCAAGAGGGCTCTCAGATCCCGTGGCGCTTTAGTCCGCGCGACGGCGGTGTCCTTTGCGCTCCCTGTTCCACATTCAGGAGAGAGGCCATCCCACTGTCCGGCGAGGCCCTAGACGCTCTGGCAGAGCTTCAGAGAGCGAACCGCATCCTCCCGCACCACCTTTCTTTACCCTCCACTGTTTTAAGGGAGGGCCGCCCCGCTCTCCTCAGGTTCATCCAGTTTCAGGCCAATAGAGAGTTAAAATCGGCGCCGTTTCTCGATGCCTTCTACTCGGAATGATTTTTGCGCTTCCTCGGCTTGAAAAAACTAATTAGAAGTCGTATCGAAGAGTCTATCTAGGAGAAGAAAAAAATGGCTAAAGGCAAAAAACTTGTTTACCTTTTCGGCGGCGGCAAGGCCGAGGGCAAAGCGGGCATGCGAGAACTTCTGGGAGGAAAAGGAGGCGGCCTCCACGAGATGACACGGATCGGCGTTCCGGTCCCGCCTGGTTTCACGATCACCACCGAGGTGTGCACTTATTACTATGGACACCAGCGCCGGTATCCTAAAGGTTTAGAAAAGGAGGTCCTCGGGGCATTGCGTCGGGTGGAGGGGATCATGGGGAGGCGGTTCGGCGATCCCGACAATCCCTTGCTCGTGTCCGTCCGCTCCGGGGCGCGCGAATCGATGCCGGGGATGATGGATACGGTTCTTAATCTGGGCCTGAACGATCAAACCGTCCAAGGCCTCATCGCCCAGACCAAGAATCCGCGCTTTGCCTATGACTCCTATCGGCGCTTCGCTCAGATGTACGGGGATGTCGTTCTAGGACTGAAGCCTAAGGATAAGGAGGAGCGTGATCCTTTTGAGATTATTCTCGAAAACAGGAAAAGGGCCCGGGGTGTCCGTTTCGATACTGAGTTGGCTGCCGAGGACCTCAAGGATCTCGTAGCCGAATTCAAATCTGAGATAGAGACCAAGCTGGGGAAAAAATTTCCCGAAGACCCCTACGAACAGCTCTGGGGCGCCATCGGCGCGGTGTTTGGTTCGTGGAACAATGACCGCGCTATCGCCTATCGGCAACTGTATCACATCCCCCACGCTTGGGGCACTGCGGTTAACGTGCAAACGATGGTGTTCGGCAATATGGGCGAGCGCTCTGCAACCGGCGTTGCCTTCACACGGAACCCGGCTGCGGGCGACAGGCAGTTCTACGGCGAGTTCCTGGTAAACGCGCAGGGCGAAGACGTGGTGGCGGGCGTGCGCACGCCGAGGCCGATTGCAGAGCTCAAGGATGTTATGCCTGAGAACTATCGGGAGCTAGAGCGGACCTGCAAGGTCCTGGAAAGACACTACAAAGAGATGCAGGACATCGAGTTTACTATTGAGAATGGCAAGCTATGGTTGCTCCAGACCCGGGCAGGCAAGCGGACCGGCTTTGCCGCGGTGCGGATTGCCGTGGATATGGTGGAGGAGCGGATCATCTCCAAAAAGGAGGCGCTGCTCCGGATCGATCCTGACCAGTTGAATCAGCTTCTGCGTCCCATCTTTGACCAGGCGAATAAGGAGCGAGCCGCTAAAGAAGGTCGCATTCTGGCGAAAGGTTTGCCTGCCGGTCCCGGCGCGGCTGCTGGCCGGATGGTTTTTCACGCGCAGGATGCGGAGACATGGAAAAAGCGGGGCGAGCGGGTGATCCTGTGCCGCATCGAGACCAGTCCGGACGATATCCGTGGCATGGACGCGGCTCAGGGAATTCTTACCGCACGGGGTGGCATGACCTCGCATGCCGCCCTAGTGGCGAGGCAAATGGGAAAGGTCTGTGTGGCGGGGTGTGAGGCCGTAACCATTGACTACGCCGCGCGGGAGATGCGCATCGAGGAGACCGCGCTAAGGGAGGGAGACTGGATTTCTGTGGATGGGTCCACTGGTGAAGTCATCGAAGGCGAGCTGCAGACCCTTCCTTCTGAAGTTCTTCAGGTCTTGATTGGGGGAACTTTGGAGGCTAAGGCATCGCCTGTGTACCAGCAGTTTGCCAAACTGATGAAGTGGGCGGACAAAGCCCGGAAGATTGGCATCCGTACCAATACAGACCAGCCGGACCAAGCCCGAGTGGCGATGGCCTTTGGTGCCGAAGGAATTGGACTTTGTCGGACCGAGCACATGTTTTTTGAAGGAGAGCGGATTCAGGCCGTCCGGGAGATGATTCTAGCGGAAGACGAAGCGGGGAGGCGTCGGGCCTTGGCAAAACTACTGCCGATGCAGAAGGAAGACTTCAAAGGTATCCTCGAGATCATGGGAAATCTCCCTGTAACCATCCGCACTTTGGACCCGCCGCTACATGAATTTCTCCCCAAGGCGGAAGGGGAGATCGTGGAACTCGCCAAGATCATGGGCGTCCCGGTCGAGACTCTCAAAAATAAGGTCGAGGTATTACACGAGTTTAATCCAATGCTGGGTCATCGCGGCTGCCGCTTGAGTATTTCCTATCCTGAAATAACGGAGATGCAGGCTCAGGCTATTTTCGAGGCCGCCTGTGAACTACGGCTGGAGGGCAAAAACCCTTTCCCTGAGGTGATGATTCCTTTAGTGAGTTCCCGCCAGGAGCTGCACGCGCAGCGTCAGATTGTCGAGCGGGTTGCCCATGAAGCGATGAAAAGGTATGGCGTCAAGGTGCGCTATCTTATTGGAACCATGATCGAGCTGCCCCGTGCATGCTTGCTGGCTGACGAGATTGCCCAGGAAGCAGAGTTCTTTTCTTTCGGAACCAACGACCTGACGCAAACCTGTTTAGGTCTTTCCCGCGACGATGCCGGGAAGTTTTTACCCAGCTATGTGCTTAACGGAATTCTGCCGGAAGATCCCTTTATCAGCATTGATCGAGACGGGGTGGGCGCTCTGATGCGCCTGGCAGTGCACAAGGGACGCAAGGTGCGGAAAGGGCTTGAGATCGGTATCTGTGGGGAGCATGGCGGAGACCCCAAGTCAGTCACCTTCTGCTACGAGATCGGCCTCGACTATGTGAGTTGCTCTCCCTACCGGGTTCCAATTGCTAAGTTGGCGGCAGCACAGGCGGCTCTAAGAGAATGAAATCAGTCAAATTTTGTAATTTCCTTAACTGGCCGTTCCAAAAGTTGTCTGGAGTTTGATTTCGTTACAAAAAATCGTTAGCGGTGGAAATTGACAAAAAGAGTCATTTTTAGGATAATTATGTAATTGTTCAGGGATTTTCTATGGAACCTCGTATTGGTGAGCTTTTGGTCCGAGGGGGTATCGTCACTCGGGAGCAACTCAACGCGGCCTTGGAAAAAGAGCAGAGCAACGGCTCCCATCTTGTTCAAGAGCTGGTTCGCCTTGGGTTTACTACCGAGGCGGAACTCACTCAGTTTCTCGCCAAACAATTCGGCATTGAAAAGGTCGCGCTAGCCGATCTCGATATTCCAGATGCGGTTTTTAACGTAGTCCCCTCCGATCTTATCCAGAAGCACCAGCTTGTTCCCCTTACGCTTGTCGGCTCCACGCTGACGGTGGCCATGACAGACCCGACCAATCTTATAGCCATAAACGAGGTTAAATTTATTACCGGCTATGGAGTCAAGGTTGCCCTCGCGCCCGCCTCGGAAATCAAAAGGGTGCTGGAAAAACGTTTCGGGGTGGTTAGCTACGACGAGGTGCTCAAAAAATTCGGCGGCAATGAGATGGAGGTTATCCGCGACGAGGAAGAGATAAACCTCCGGGAGCTACAAGAGGCTACCAATGAAGCCCCGGTTGTCACTTTGGTCAATGCCATCCTCGCCGATGCGGCGAAGCGCCGGGCGAGCGACATCCACATCGAGCCTTACGAGAAAGTCTTTAGGATACGGTTTCGTGTGGATGGGGTGCTCCAGGACATTATGACCCCGCCGCAAAAACTCAAGAACGCCTTGATCTCGCGTCTTAAAGTTATGTCCAATTTGGATATTGCCGAGAGAAGACTCACCCAAGACGGGCGGATCAAGCTGAAGATGGGCGGCGGGCAGGAGCTCGATATTCGGGTTTCCGTACTACCTACCCTTTTTGGCGAAAAGATAGTCATGCGGCTCTTGGACAAATCTAACCTCCAGCTCGATATGTCCAAACTCGGTTTTGATCCTCAGGCGCTTAAGGACTTTAAGGAAGCGCTCTACAAGCCGTATGGGATGATTCTTATCACGGGTCCGACAGGAAGCGGGAAGTCCACGACTCTGTACTCTGCCCTTTCGGAGCTTAACAAACCGGACGTCAACATCTCTACCGCTGAAGATCCGGTCGAGTATAACCTCATGGGAATCAATCAGGTACAGGTGCGCGACGATATCGGCCTGAATTTCGCGTCTTGCTTGCGATCGTTCCTGCGTCAAGACCCCGACATTATTATGGTGGGAGAAATCCGCGACCTGGAAACGGCTCAGATCGGAGTCAAAGCGGCGCTCACGGGGCACTTGGTGCTCAGTACCCTTCATACTAATGACGCTCCGTCGACGGTGGATCGGCTTATCAATATGGGCCTAGAGCCATTCCTCCTCACCTCCTCGATCAATCTGATTGTGGCTCAAAGGTTGGTGCGAAAAATCTGTGCGGGTTGCAAGGCGCCGGTAGAGGTGAGCCCTGAGGCCCTAATCAACATCGGTGTCGATCCCGCAGAGGTCAGCATGGGCTTTGGTACATTTCGGGGCCAGGGTTGCCCTACCTGTAACCAGGCGGGATATAAAGGACGCATCGCCCTCTACGAGGTCATGGTGATGCATGAGGGGCTGAAGGAATTGATCCTGAGAGGAGCTTCTGCCGCTGATCTGAAGCGCGAGGCGGTCAAGGCGGGGATGAGCACCCTTAGGATAAGCGCCATTAAGAAAGTCCGGGAGGGGCTCACGACCATAGAGGAAACGGTTCGGGTGACCGATTCGGACAAGGGCTTCGGCTCGGTCTTCTCTTTGGGTATCTGACGGAAAGGGTGGGGAGCTTGGGAGCGCTTTAAACATGGGAGCAGTTCGAGCGATGTGCCGTTTTGGCTAGTTAGTCAGGAGGAAACATTATGCCAGTCTTTGTCTGGGAGGGGAGAACCGCCCAAGGAAAAATCCTTAAGGGCGAAATGGAGGCGGTAAGCCAGGAGGCGGTTTTTGCCCGTTTAAGGAGCCAAAGGATTCAGCCCATCCCGGCGCGAGTCCGGGAGAAGGGAAAAGGGCTAGAAAAAGAGATCGCCATTCCGGGCTTCGGGGCCAAGGTCTCGTCTCACGATGTGATGCTCTTTACGCGCCAATTCGCCACCATGATTGATGCGGGTCTCCCCATCGTTCAGGGCCTCGAGATTTTGAGCACGCAGTCAGAGAATAAGGCCTTCAGGAATACCATCCGAACGATCAAGCAGGATGTCGAAAGCGGCTTTACGCTGGCTGACGCCTTGAAGAAACACCCTAAGATCTTTGATGACCTCTATGTCAATATGGTTGCTGCTGGAGAAGTCGGCGGCGTCTTGAACACCATCCTTAATCGAATTGCTATCTTCATCGAGAAAGCCGCTAAGCTCAAATCAAAAGTGAAAGGGGCTATGATCTATCCCTGCACGATTGTTGGCGTGGCGGCGGCAGTGGTGACCGTTCTACTTCTCTATGTTATCCCGGTATTTGCCGAGCTATACGGCGGCATGGGAAAAGCCCTGCCTGCCCCCACTCAAATCACAATCAACATCAGCAACTGGTTCCGCTCCTATTTTATCTACATGGTCTTTGTGATTGCTGGCGCCGTTGTCGCCCTCCGCATGTTCTATAAGACGGAGCAAGGAAGAATAACTATTGATGGTATCATGCTTAAGCTTCCCGTTATGGGCGATCTCATCCGCAAGGTCGCCGTGGCCCGATTCTCACAGAACATGTCCATTCTTTTAAGTTCGGGCGTGCCTATTTTAGACGGGCTGGCGATTACGGCTAAGACGGCTGGAAACAAGGTGGTGGAAAGGGCCATTATGGGTGCTCGTGTCAGTATTAGCCAGGGAAAAACGGTGGCAGAGCCATTAGCCGAAAGTAAAATTTTTCCCCCCATGGTTTGTCAGATGGTGGCCATTGGGGAGAATACCGGGGCGCTGGACGCGATGCTTAAAAAGGTAGCGGACTTTTACGAAGACGAGGTAGATAACGCGGTAGCCAACCTTACCGCCCTCATGGAGCCGCTGATCATGGTGGTTTTAGGGATTATCCTTGGCGGATTGGTGATCTCGATGTATCTGCCGATCTTCCAGTTGGGCTCGCTGGTCTCATAAAGGGTTAACGCGGCGCTAATCCTGTTCCGGGTTGGAAGCTTACTGGTAGGACCTTGAACGAAGAACAAAGAGAGCTCGCCAGGAAGATCAAATGGCTGCTCTTCCTTAGGGTAGTCATCCTGACCTTTTTTTTGGGTGCTACGGCGCTCTTTCATTTCTTCAAGGGCGGAGATCCCAGCTTATTTCGTTCCCTCCAGGTGCCGTTAATCGCCGCTTACATAATCTCGATTAGCTCGGCCCTCATCCTTCCGTGGATCAGGAACTTAGGCTTCTTCGCGCACGCCCAGGTAGATTTTGATGTCCTGCTAATCACCGGCATCGTCTTCATCACCGGAGACATCGATAGTCCGTTCCCGTTTCTTTACAACCTCGCGATTATTAACAGCGCGATCCTATTATTCTACTGGGGTGCCTTTATCACCGCTGGATTCTCCAGCCTTTGTTACGGCGGCTTGCTGCTCTGGAGTCACTACCTATGGTCCGGGACCGTGGTCTCCACAGCCGGGCAACTGCCCATGGACCTGACGCTAAACGTACCGACGTTTTTTATCATTGCCTTCTTGAGCGGGTTTTTGGCCCGTAAGGTCTTTGAGGCGGAGCGACTCCTCGTAGAGAAACAAAAGGAGTACCTGGATCTTGAAGCGCTCAAGGAGGCCCTGCTTCAGGGAGTAGGGAGTGGCGTCGCCATCACCGATATCAACGGGCACATCAATTACTTCAACGGTCAAGCCCAAGCCCTCACATCACTCCAGGAGGGAACTGTGAAGGGAAAGAAGCTGAGCGATATCTTTCCCGGTCTCACTTATAACTTTGACGGCTCCCAAGAGGGCAAGAGAGTTGTGGTAGACGATTTTTCGTTTACGGATTCTCAGGGGCGAAATAAGCATCTGCGTTTGACCCTGGCCCCTCTAAGCGACCCCACAGATAAAGCTATCGGCTTCGTCTCGATCTTTGAAGATGTCACCAAGCAGAGGGAGCTTGAGCAAAAAATCCGTCTTGAGGCTGAGATGCGCAAGGCAAGGGAGAGGGACTTGACCGACGATAAAAGGGAAGAAAAATCCTCTTCCTTCCGTTTTGCGGGAGTTGTAGGTCAAGGGGGCGGTGTCGGCAAGATCTATAATCTGGTGCAAAAGGTGGCCGCTACGGACACAAGCATTTTAATCAGCGGCGAGAGCGGCACTGGAAAGGAGCTGGTGGCGCGGGCTATCCATTTTAACGGTCCACGGCGAGATCGTCCATTCGTCGCTGTCAACTGCGGCGCCATCCCGGAGAACCTGATAGAGAGCGAGCTTTTTGGTCACGTCCGCGGCGCCTTTACAGGCGCAGTTTCCGACCATGACGGACTTTTCAAGCGGGCCGATGGAGGGAGCATTTTTCTGGACGAAGTTGGAGAACTCCCCCTCCACCTTCAAGTTAAACTTCTTCGCGTGCTGCAAGAGAAATCCTTTACTCCGGTTGGGGGCAGCAAGCAGATCAAAGTCGACGTTCGGGTCATTTCCGCCTCCAACAAGGATCTCCGAAAGGAGTTGGAAAAGGGGCGGTTTCGTGAAGACTTGTTTTACCGTCTCAACGTGGTGCAAATGACTCTTCCCCCTCTGCGCAACAGAAAGGAGGACATCCCTGAGCTGACAAACTTTTTTATCCAAAAATTTGCCCACGCCCTCAACAAGCAGGTAGAGGAAATTTCCAGCGAGGCGCTCATGTACCTTATGAACTATTCTTACCAGGGAAACATCCGCGAGTTGGAGAATATCATCGAGCACGCGGTCGCGGTAACCAATAAGAATATTTTAACCGAAGAGGATTTACCGCCTCAGATTAAGGGCGTCTCCATTACAGAAGAGGTGAAGCTTTTTGAGCGGACGGCTCCCGGCGGACCAGATCTATTTTTCAATAAGGGAATGTCATTAGATGACGAGTTGGAGACGCACGAGAAGTGTTTACTACTGGGTGCCTTGAAGAGATCCAGCGGGGTGCAGAAGAAGGCCGCTGAACTGCTTGGGATCAATTACAGATCATTTAGGCATAGGTTGGAAAAATACGGGCTTTTGAATATGAAGAACCAGCAGCTTGGGGAGGAGGCGGCTGAATGACGTTTTTTGCCATCGGTTTAGTTGAAGCGTTTTGTTAGGTTATGGAAGTTTCCCATTTTTTGTTACTTGCCAATAATTTTACATCACAATATATACCGTATAACCGGCTGATTTTAAAAGCGTTTTGGTAGCCTCTCGTTGACAACTGAACGACTGGAAAGCGACTTTTAATATCGGGCCAGTCGAGGCGCTCATGGTACTTTTTTTGCTTCCTAGACCGACCAATCCCTCGGAAGAACCGAATTTATAAGGGAAAGGGGGGAGACAAAGCAGCTAGCAAGCGGGTGAGGGATAAAGGAGCGGGAAGGCAATAAAGGCTTTGGCCGCGATAGCGATCCCGCAGTTTGCGGCTTACCGGCGCCGGGGTTACGACTCTGACGCGAAGTCCAACGTCAAGAACGCAGCCACCTCAGAGGAGGCGTACTTCACGGACAAGAACACCTACACTGCTACTCTTGCGGACATAAACAACAAGGGTTTTAAGCAGAGCGCCAATATCAAAGTTGGTTTGGCGGCGACCGTGACTGACTTTGTCATCACGGCAACAGCAGCGGCCGGTTGTTCTTCCAATACAGGGATCTGGTCGTTTGCCAGCACCTCCGGGACAGTTACAGGAACAGCTTGTAACTGATCCGACGGGTTTCTCAAACCTGTCAACTCATCACGTAGGAAGGGGGAGGATTGGGGTCCTCCCCCTTCCTTTATGTTTTTTCGGCTACAGCGGTATTATCGGAAAAATTTGCCTGCTCTTCCCCCATCTTCAATATTCATCCGCTCATGAACGGGAAGATATCCACTTATCGGAGGGACCTAATAGCCTTGTGGCTTCTGGTAGGGATGGTTCTTTGGTTTGCCCACGAGATGGCATGGAGCGACCAAGTCCCATTTTACCGCGATTTGGGCCCTTATTTTTACCCTCTCAGGTTTAGCTTAGCGCAAAGCTTTAAGGCGGGAGAACTGCCCCTATGGGACCGGCACATGGGGATGGGGTTTCCCTTACTGGCGGATTTTCAGTCAGGGGCCTTCTATCCGCCCCACCTGCTATTTCTCCTATTGCCATTTTTTACAGCTATCAGAGCGCTCTTCTTATTTCACTACCTCGTTGCCGCCACAGGCGGCTACATGCTCTGCCGCTACTGGAACTACCCTCTATATCTGGCCGTTTTAGGGGCCCTTCTCTTCACTCTCGGCGGCACTATTGTTTCGCTCAGCAACTTGCTGAACCACTTTCAAACGGCCGTGTGGCTGCCCTGGGTGCTCTATTCATGGGAAAAAACTCTGCGGGGCCGATCGGGAAAAGACTTCCTCTTCTTGACCTTGCTTTTGTTGCTTCAGCTTCTTGCGGGATCGCCTGAACTCTATGTCATGACTGCAGGGCTTTTATTTCTGGATGGGATAAGAATCCATACGGGGGAAAATCTCGGCGCTTATAGCAAGAGTTTCTTGATTCTGGTTGCGGCTAATTGCTTGGTTGCAGGATTGGCCATGATCCAGATTTTACCCACGCTTGAGCTCTTGTTAGAGTCGCGCGGGTACAAACCGATCGTTTATTTGGAAAGTTCCCTTTGGTCCCTTCAACCATCCAGCCTCATCAATCTCTTCTTTCTCGATAAGGAGGTCAACACAGCCGCAGGGAGCGGGATTCGTCTTTTCTTCCAGCGTGATATTCCGCTCTTTATCAGTTACTACATGGGCGCCATCTCTCTGATTGGCATCTGCCTCTGGTCTTTCTATAGCTCCCGAAAGGAGAAAACCCTCCTTGTAGGTTCGGTCATTGTTTCTTTAGCCCTTGCCGTGGGCGGCTATACTCCCGTCTACCCTTTGCTCTTCCGATATGTGCCGTTTTTCAGCCTTTTCCGTTTTCCGGAAAAGTTTTTTTTCTTGATTTACGCTTTTCTTCTGTTCATGGCGCTCGAGGGCATCTTTCGCTTCGTCCAATCCAAGGGATCTATCAAAGGTCCCGTCACTCTCTTCTCTTGTATCTGTTTTCTTCTCTTTCTGCTTTATCTCTTTTTACGTCTCGACACAGCCACCTTGAGCCGCTTCATCGCTCGCATGGCCAATACGCCCCTGTTTTCCATAGATACGATCACTCGAACCTCTGGGGTTATGGTCAATTTAGAGAGACAAATCGTGTTGACCGTTGGGGTACTGGTTCTCCTGTTTTCGTGGAAAATAGGAAAGCTCCATGCGGCCCTATTTAAAACTCTACTCGTTGGGCTAGTTTTTATCGACCTCACCTCTGCGCACCGTCCTTATCATTTTCTGCTGAACCCGGACCTGGTTTATCACAGCCCGAGGGTTATCGCCGATCCCGATCCAGAACCGCATCGCCTCTTCTACTATCCTCGCCATTCCTATCTTCACCCGAACTATTACTCCATCCTTAGGCAACCATCCTTTCCCGAATTTCAGTCTCTGGTTTTTGGCAACCTCTTGCCCAACACAGGTGTTTTTCATGGATTTGATTATCTGCAGGAGCTGGACGCTCTTAGGAGATGGACTTATCTGGTATTTTTAGGCGTGGCTAACAACCTGCCGCCTGAACAATTATACCGTTTATTGGGCGCGTTGAATGTAAAATACCTTGTCAGTTTTCGTGACCTGCCAGGCAAAGGGATCTCACTTGTACGTCACTTTCCGGAACACCCTTCCTGGTTGTACCGATTAAACCGTGCGGTCCCCAGGGCGTATGTCGTGTCCAAGGTAACCGTAGAAAAAGAGCCGGCAAAAGTCCTGGAGCGTCTCTCAAGCGATAAGTTCGATCCCTTGAAAGAAGTGATCCTCGGTCAGTCTCTGTCGATCGTCCCCCATAGGGACTTCCGGGGTCGAGCGAGCATGGTGGACCATGCGAACACCAGGGCCACAGTCCGCGCTTCTCTTAACGGGTCGGGTGCGCTTGTTCTCGCCGATCACTACTACCCCGGCTGGCGGGTTTATGTGGACGGTACGGAACAGGAAATTGTTCGCGCCAACCTATTCTATCGTGCCGTCCGCTTGTCGGCAGGGGAACACCTGGTGGAGTTTCGCTACCAACCGCGATCGTTGACTATTGGCTTAATCATCTCCGTGATTGCGCTCTCGGGCATAGTCTTGAGTCTATTCTACTTGTGGCTATCCGGGAGGCGAAACAAGGAAGGGGATTGTAAAAGATCCGCTGGTTGCAATGCCTACTGGCTGGGCCCCTTCGCTTTATAGATGGAAACGAGGGGGACACCGAACACCTGAATCGAAGCATGGGGTCTCCGGGTTTCACTGAATATAAGCCGGTCGGTTTGGGAAAAAGAACTCAATCGAGTCAAAAGGATGTAGTAGTCAAAATCTCCTTTATCAGTGAGCCGAATATCGCGGCGCAGCCGATTTTCTTCTTGGTAGTAGGCGAGCATGAAATTGCTAAAGGAGGCGTTCACTACAGCGTTGGCGGGTAGTTCCCTGTTGAGCAGCCTCAAAAAATCGGGGCCCATAGCCTCCATGAAATAGGTCACCTCCAGCCCGCGCTCATAGGCGCCTCGCAGACCTCCTACCAGCCGGTTGTAGTAACTCAGTTCGTAGGGGTGGTATAAGTAGAGATCGAAGCCCGGCGGAAAGAGTGCCAGCGCATAGACAATCCCGACGAGTTTTGCTGGCAGGTAATGAATGGTTTGAAGGGCTGGGATTTTCTGACAGCTTTCTTTCAAATATCTGACCAGCAGAAAAAAACCACTGCCTGCCAAACCCACCAGATAGGGGAGAACTGGGAGCATTAATCGATTGACATCATGTAGAACGGCTCCAGGCAAGAGTCCCATCACAAGTATAAGCACGGCATTGAACAGGAACAGGACCATGACCTGCCTCCGGGGTTTGACCCAGAACAAAGCAAGTGCGCCGGTTAAAGACAACAATAGAATCGTTTCCGGTACCGTGACAACTGTCATGAAGGAGGGGTAATACCAAGGAACGGTGCTTGTGGCATGAATTTTGTTGAGGAAAAAGATGGCGAAGTTGGTCTCGGGTCGGTACCCTCGGCTCAGGCCATCGTAGAGGAATTCGAGGATCCGTCGAGAGGTCTGGTGCCACAGGTAAGGTTGCGACGCGATCATGATCAGGGGGCTCAGGAAGATCATGGAAAACAGATTGTTGGCGTAAAAAGGGCGGCGGTAGAGGTGGGCCCAAAGGAGCAATGGAATAGGGATAACCAGGGCCGGGAATTTTGTTGATAGCGCAAGGCCCCATACGACGCCGAGAACGAGACTCCACCTCCAGTTTTCCAGGCCTCTCCAGAAACAATAAAGCGTGAGGAACCACATTACAGCGAGCGGCATGTCGGTCACTGCGAAGTGGGCGAAGCCAAATAGGTTGGGGATCAGCACCAGGGACAGGGCGGCAAAAAAACCGGTCGCGCGGTCAAACAGGGAAGCCATCCATGAGTACATAACGGCGGTCAGCAGGGCAAAGAATAGGGCTGGAGCCAGACGGTAGGCGGTAAATTTGTCTACGATCGGTGAAAAAATAGTCTCTGCCAGGCCAGACAGGATTCGTGAAAAGGGAGGGTGGGGTACGTGGTACGGATCCCAGTGCCACGCAGATCGGATGACGTCGTCTCGAAGGCTCATGGCAATATCGCCCTTTAGGAGATTTTTGCCAGACTCAACGAGCCATCGGATTTCCAAGTTCGAGGCATGAAAATAGTTAGGCTCGTCCCAAGTTAGCCCGTAGTGAGAAGCCGTAAGAGCCACCAGGGAAAAGACTCCCCCAGCGATCAGCCAGGGTAGCATCCAAGGCCGAAACCACTTTCTTGGACCCGAAGGTCTATTCACCGATATCTTCCCAAAAGGTCATTGAGACGGATCTGAATGAGCCCGAGAAATGAGCTAACTATATCTCGCCAGAGCCTTACCTTTGTTCGCTCATCATGACGCCAACGAACTGGGATCTCCAGAACCTGGTAGCCTTTGAGGCGGGCCAGGTAGAGGATCTCTGCATCAAAACTCCAGTTTTTAAGGCGTTGGCGGGCAAATAGTTCCCTGGCAGCTTTCCTGCGGAATCCCTTGAAACCGCAGGTAAAATCTGACACGCGCAGATCTAAAATCCAGTTCGAGAGCCTGGTGAAGATTCCTCCCATAAATTCCCTGTGGAACGGTTGATGGACTTCGATTACAGCGCCGGCCTTTCGGCGAGTACCGATGGTTACATCGAAATCCTCCTCCAACTTAGGAAGCAGGAGGGATAAGGTCTCGATAGGCACCGAAAGATCCGCATCCGAAAAGAAGAGGTACTCTCCTTTACCCAGGAGCATGCCCTGCTTGACGGCTTCTCCTTTCCCCAGATTACGAGACTGCTGAAAGATCCTGACTCCATGATGATTCCCGTAACGTTCCCAGACCATATCCCTTGTTCGGTCTTGACTTCCATCGTCCACGATAATGATCTCTGAGGGATAAGACTGAGACTGCAAAAAGCTTACAATATGATCCAAAGTCTTCACAATGCGTGACGCCTCATTAAACGCCGGGACGATCAAGGAGAGGTAAACCCCTCTCTGGCTCTGCTCAAAAGGCATGCTTACCTCTCTCTGTGTCAAAGGAGCAACTCACGGCGTCTCTCTGAAAAAAAGGTAGAGATCTATTGAAGCCAACTGCTAGATTACATCGGCAGGAGGCGAAAATTCAAATTTGCGATACCATAGTATCATATATTGACTCCCCGATGGCTCACCTTTATACTCCACTGTTAAAGTTGGCTATATTCTATACCTCAAAAAAACGGAGAAAATAAGGCAGAAAAGGGTAATACCAGTATGGCCGAAATTGTATTAATCCAGCCTTATACAGGGACATGGGACGAAATGTCGGTTCGTCCGCCCGAGTCGCTCCTTGCTGTTGCGGCTGTCCCGTATGCCGGCGGCTATGACGTTAAAATCGTCGACCAACGTCTCTCCGAAAATTTTGCACGCGAGTTAGATCAGGTGATGGGTCCGGAGACCGTGCTCGTAGGCATTACAGCCATCACCGGCCCGCAGATTAAGTATGCCCTGGAAGTTACCAGGTTAGTCAAGGGAAAATACAAAGTGCCCGTGTGTTGGGGGGGGGTCCACGCCACGCTCGTGCCCGAGCAAACGGCTGAACACCCGCTTATTGATTATGTGATTGTCGGAGACGGCGATCTGGTTTTCTGCGAGCTTTTCGAGCGCTTGCGCGACGGGAAACCGCTCGATGATTTGCGCGGTTTGGTCTACAAGCAGCCGAACGGGGAATTGCATTCTTCAGTCGGCGAGCTTGAGATGAAGGCGGGCGGGATAGGGAGCCGCGGCCAGACTTATTCTTTTATCCGAAAAAATGGTCAAGCCGATGTGATTCGCGACCTGGATTCGCTCCCCCCTCTGCCTTACCAGCTTGTGGATCTCACCCGTTATAATGTTTTTGCTCTTGAAGGAGGACGGCTTTCCGCCACTCTTAGCACTTCACGCGGTTGTCCTTTCCGGTGCAGATTTTGCTCGGACCCAGTGCTCAACGAGGGTCGCTGGCGCGGTTTTTCTCCAGAGCGAATCGTTCAGAAGATCGACGAGTTATATTACAAATACGGGGTCCGAGCGGTTTATTTTCAGGACGATTACTTTCCCGGGCCCAAGCCCCGTTTCATTAAGATACTAGAGGGTCTCCGGAAGTATAAGCGCGACCTGTTGTGGGGTACGCTTGGAATTCGCGCCGATACGTTATCCCAGCTTAACGATCGAGAATGGGATCTTCTGTATGATTCCGGATGCTTTTCGCTCGATATTGGAATTGAGTCCGGCAACGAACGCATCATCCGCATGGTGAATAAGGCCGAAACCCTCGATGAGATGCGCCTCACGAATCAAAAACTTGCCCAATACGACATCAAGGTGAAGTACACGTTGATTGTAGGGTTTCCCGGCGAAACCGACGCCGAGATGACGGATACGGTCCGCTTTGCCTGTGAACTCCAGGACACCAACCCAAACGCCTTCACACTGATTTTCATGTTTTTGCCCATTATCGGCACCCCTTTCTATGACCAAGCCGTCAAGGAAGGGTTTAAAGGACCGGAAAAGTTGGAAGACTGGGAACATATGGAATTTGATACCTGGCTCCGTAACTATCGGTCATGGTCTTCTCCCGAGTTGATTCGGAAGCTCGAAGCGATCAGCTTCACGTCGTATTTCTCTAACAAGAATGTAGAATACAAATTCAGTAATTCGGCTCTTTTGCGTCTTTGTTTTAAGATCTACCACCCTGTAGCCCGTTGGCGCTTCCGTAATCAAAAATTCGGCTTTTTCTTCGAGTATCGACTCAAGGATGCCCTCCTCGACACCAAATTTGCTATCCGGCGGCTGCTGCAGAGACAGCATGCCGTCATCGATGAAGCCCGCCAACGCATGGCGCTTACGATTTTCGATACCGAGCAATAGACTCGACCTTGTTAAGCTTAGCTGAGAGAAAACTACTGAGAGGCCATGACTGTCTCTTGAAGGTATAAAGCCGTCCGGTATGCTAATCTGTAATTCTTGGTAGGGGCGGAACAACATAAGTAGCATACGTTTCTCCCTGCATGGTTCTATCCAGGCTGGGAGGTCTATGTAGATGGAGAAGTAGGGAGATCCTGGCGTGGCTGACTATCATCGGCGAAATCACTGGCCTGTCCATACGGTCGTCCTCGGCTGTTTTGTCTTGCTCTTCGGTTTCCTCACCATCACCAGCTCCTCTTACAACTCTCCAACTTATGATGAGAGCGTGCACCTTTTCGCGGGCTACTCCTATTTGAAATGGGCCGACTTCAGAGCGAATTCAGAACATCCACCTTTGGCGAAGGTTCTGGCTGCTTTGCCCCTTTTGGCCCTGGACATCAAAGATTCACGTCCCTCGAGTCCTTACTGGGATCTTATCCCAAAAGAGAGGGACTATAGCTGGATGGCGGCGAACCAGATGCTTTTCTCTGACAATGACGCGGAGAAGCTCTTTTTTTACGCCAAACTCCCGATGATTGCTCTCGGTATGATCTTGGGAGTTTTCGTCTACCTCTGGGCTAAGGAGCTTTTCGCCATCCCGGCAGCCGTGGCCGCGCTTTTCATCTATGGCCTGGATCCAAACATTCTGGCTCATAGCCCGATCGTTCATACCGATATCCCGTTCACCGCATTCTTATTCATCGGCACGTACTTTTTCTGGCGCGGCTGGAACCAATGGACATGGTCGAATTTCTTGCTGACGTCTCTTTGTTTCGGGCTCGCGACGATCACAAAACAGACATTCTTGGCGATTATTCCGATTTGGTGTCTCCTTGGGCTAGGAAAGATCTTTTCTTCCGGTCCTGTGGCCTTCCACCTGGGAGAGCCCCGCGTGGTATCGAGCCGCCGGGGAAAGACAGCCCTTTTCATGGGGCTTTTTGCGTCCTGCCTCATCACAGCCTATCTTTTCATCTGGGCTGCCTACGGTTTTCGTTTTCATGCGGCCCCCCAAGAAGCCGGTCGTCTCTTTGCCGCTAGCGAGGAGATTTCAGGAAGGCCCATTCTCCAGGCTTTGGAGTCTTCGGCTTACAGCTATCGCCTCTTTCCAGAGGCGTGGACCCACGGCTTTATTTACCATATGCAAGCCTTGAGGCGCCCGGCTTATCTCTTGGGTGAGATCTCGGATAATGGGTTTTGGAGCTATTTTCCCGTGGCCTTTGCCGTCAAAACACCGCTGCCAATTCTATTACTGCTCCTTGGAGCGGCGGGATTGGGGATCTTCGAGCGGAGGGCCCTTGGCCACAGAATGTTTCTCTTTCTACCTGTGGTCGTTTATTTTTTATTGGCGGTCTGGTCGCGGATGAATATTGGTCTGCGCCATCTGCTCCCCATATATCCGTTCCTGTTTGTCATCCTGGGGGGAGTTGCGGCAGAGATTTGGAGAGGGGGAACAGGCATCAAAAGGGGGCTGCTCATCCTGTTGGGGTCATGGTACCTCTGGTCTTCCGTTCATATCTATCCTCACTATCTTGCCTTCTTTAATGAGCTGGTGGGAGGGGCGAAAAATGGCTATAAGGTTCTAACGGATTCCAGCCTGGACTGGGGCCAGGATTTGAAGGGATTGAAGCGCTGGATGGATCGAAACGGGGTGAAAAGAATCCAACTCGCGTATTTTGGCACAGCGGACCCAAAATATTACGGCATTGATGCCCTCTACCTGCCTGGAAGCATAATCTTTTCCCCTCGCCCTCAAAGCGAAGATCCCGACGTGCCCAACTATCTTGCCGTGAGCGTTACCTACATTTATGGGGTTCCATCGGGTAAACCGTTAAAAGACTTCTATAAGCCTCTGAAATCCAGAAAGCCCGTTGCGACCATTGGTCATTCCATTCTTGTCTATCGGTTGAATTCAGGTTGAGCCGCGGTGAATACTTTACTATCTATTGTCATTCCACTATACAACGAGGAAGGCTGCACGGTGCCCTACGTTGTCACCAGGTGAAGACGATCTCTAATCTCATTCTTCTGCTTCTTCTGCTCGTCTCCCTCTTCTATTTTTTCTCTTATCCAGGAGTCGATCCTGACCTTTGGGGCCATCTCTTTTTTGGGAGAGAGATTCTTCAAAGTGGTAAGCTTCCATTGCAGAATCTCTATTCCTACACGGCCCCCTACCATCCCTGGATCAACCACGAATGGCTCGCTGAGGTTGTCTTTTACTGCATCTTCTACTTTTTCGGTTCTCCCGGACTGATCCTGCTCAAGGTCGCCATCGGCTCGATGGTTGTCTGGGTTCTAGACCTCAACATCAAAGATGGCGTCGCCTCTCGTTTTGTTCGCGTTCTAGCCCTAGTCTGGGCGATGGCGGTCCTATCTCCTGGCTTCAACATCCGTCCACAGCTCTTCACTTACTTGCTTTTTACCGCCTTTCTCTTTCTTTTTTACGGCTACGAGAAAGGTAGCAAGTTCATACTCTATTGGGCCCCATGTTTGATGATTCTCTGGGTGAATCTCCACGGAGGGTTTGTTGCCGGTCTTGGAGCCCTTGGATGGTTCTCGATTTGGACCGTGATCCGGGAACGACGCGGAGGCGAAGCGAGCAGGCTAATAGCGCTACGCATTATTGTCCCCTTGGTGCTTTCCGTAATCTTTTCGGTTCTTAATCCGTATGGTTTAAACCTCTTAAGCTTCTTATCTAAGGACTTGCTGTTTGATCGCCCCATTACCGAATGGCAACCAATTTCCTTTCTCGATTTTTCGTTTCTTGGGTTTAAATTGGCAGTTGTCGTTGTCGCTCTCTTTTGTGTGCGGCAGCGCTCTTTCTGCCGGTGGAATTTTTTGCTGGGTGTTGTGGCTGCTTTATTTGCCATCCGCCACCAGCGCCACGTGCCTCTCTTTGCCATAGCTGCAGCTCCGCTTTTAGCTAAGGGAATAGAGGGGCTGCTCGAATGGGTAAAAAAGAGAGCACGGGAATCGATTCTGGCTGTTGGTCTGTTTGTCCTCACACTCTATCAATACTACGAGGCCGGCAGGGTCCTTTTGGAGCATCGATTCCAGCTCGTTGTAGACCCGCGCGAGTATCCCACTCAGGCAGTTGATTTTCTGCGCCGCAACGGGATCCGGGGAAACCTTGCAGTCCCTTTTGACTGGGGGGAATATTTTATCTGGAAGCTCTACCCTGAGATTCGTGTTTCGATTGACGGGCGTTACACCACGGCCTACCCGTTGTCGCTCGTTGAGGACAACTGGAATTGGATGGAAGGGAAAAAGGGCTGGAGAAAATTGCTGGAGCGCTACCCCTCTGAGATTGCCATCACCAACCGTTACCACCCCGTAACGGGACTGCTGCGCAAAGACCCGGAGTGGGTCTATATTTACTCCGACCCTGTTGCCTTTGTTTTCGTACGAAAAACGCCCGCGCAGGAAGGGCTCTTGGCCAGATTCAGAGAAAAGCGGCTGCTGCCGCCGCGGCCTCCTCCGCTCTATTTCCCGGGTTAACCCTTTCCTCTACTCGTGTTTCGCCCCGGCCTTTTCCTCCTTGATGAACTCGTGGATCAACCTCGGAACTGCGCCGCAACTGAAACACTTAGGCGATTGGGGCTTGGTGCCGTCAGGATACCTCATGAACCGGAGGTAAAAGGGCTTCTCGGTGCCGACGTAATCGTCATAGTAAAAAGCGATCTTGCCGCATTCGCTGCATTGGAGGTATTTCGCCATTCAAGACTCCTTCTCGTATTGTCAGCTCTCAAAGGTGCCGGTGATTTTCTGATAGCCGCCATTTTCGTGGTAGGCCTGCTCACGGTAGAGGCCGAGGGTCTCTATGACAGGGGTATCTTGAATCGAGAATAAGATGGCCTCTTCTTTGCCTTCGTTGGCATGTTCATGCCACGCCCAAGAGGGGACAACGAAGAAATCGCCTCGCTCCCAATCAAAGCGCGTCCCGTTAATGATCGAGTAGCCCTGTCCCTCAAATACGTGATAGACGGCGCTGTTCACCTGACGGTGGGCTTGGGTGTGAATGCCAGGCCTAAGCATCTGAATGTAGCAGCCGATGGTCGGCAGGACCGGGCCGCCCGTGTGAGGGTTGAGATACTGAAAACAGACGTCGTCGAAAGGACTCGCAGGCCCCTCACCGATCTTTTTTAGCGCCTCGAAGGTGGGTTCCCATTTATAGTTGAGGAGCGGGGGATAGTTGCCTTCGGGCTTTTCCCAGGTCGGCTTGAGATGCGACCCGCCGAACTTTCGCTCCGAAGCATTGACCTGCGCCACCGGCTGCAGGTCCGCGGGAAAAGGCTCAAAAAAAACTGCGTCCAGATCGCCGACCAAAGGCAGGTCCAGCCCATCCATCCAGATCATCGGCCGGTTCGACTCGCAGCCGTGGTCATGCCAGCTCCAGTTGGGAGTCAGCACTAAGTCGCCGCGGCTCATCATGCATTTATCCCCGTTCACGTTGGTATAGCTCCGGTCCCCTTCGATGATGAAGCGAATCGCCGCGGCGGTGTGACGGTGGCAGGGAGCAATTTCTCCCGGCTTGACAATCTGGACTGCGGCCCAGAGAGTATGAGTAGCGGCATACTTTCCGCCCAGACCGGGATTCACCAGTCCCAGGACTCTTCTCTCCCCTCCGCGTTCGACGGGAACCAGATCGCCCGCGCGGTAAGCCATCCGGCGCAGCTCTGACCATTTCCAGAGATGGGGAAGGACCTTGCTCTGCGGCTCAAGGGGAAGAAGCCGGGCAGTAACTTTCCAGAGGGGGATCAAATGTCGCCGGTCCGCCTCCTGGTAGAACTCCTTAAGCTCGCTCTCGGTATCGGTCTTGCTCATGACAACCCTCCTGCCGAGTGTAGGAAAGAAGAATACTCAGTAAGCCTTCAGACGTCAATCGGTGTGCGCTTTTTCGGCTGAGGCCGCTCTCGGTAAACAACCAGGGAAAAAATTGCCGGATTTCCTTGCAAGAACCAGATAAGCCTTCTAGAATCACCACTGGTCTCTGGTGCGAAGGTGACGGAGGATCGACTATGCCTTTTTGTTCAGCTGGCGGTGCGAAAATCCACTACGAAGTTTCGGGCGAGGGCTTTCCCCTGGTTCTCATTCATGCCAACCCCTTTGATCGGCGTCTTTGGCTCTATCAAGTGGCACATTTTTCGACTTGCTTTCAGGTTGTCAACGTCGACCTGAGAGGCTATGGCTATTCAGAAAAGCCAACCTCCCCGACGAGCATAGCGGAGATGAGCGAGGATATTGTTGCGGTCTGTCGTCAGGAGGAGATCAGGGAGGCCATTGTTGCCGGGATCAGTGTCGGCGGGGTGATGGCCCTGCAGTTGGGTTTGGACCATCCGGAGATCTTCAAGGCATTGATCCTCGTCGGCTGCAGTAGCATGCCGGGAGGAAGATACCAGGCGCGGATCGATGGGTATAAGAAAGGGGTCGAAGAGTATCATATCCAGCATCTTAAGGCCCTTGTGAGTCAAAATTTCTCTGAAGGCAGGCTTGGGCGCTATCTGCTTAGCTACTTCACTGACTGGGACAGGAAGCTCAATGCGGCGGCGATCGTGGAGATCTTCAAGGCGTTGCAAAATAGGGACGTGACGCATCGCCTTGGAGAACTTAAGATGCCGGTCCTGGTTATGAATGGCGAGTTTGATAATTCCTTGGCGCGCAGCCGCGAGACGGCGCAGAGGATTCGCGGGGCACTGCATCACGTTATTCCCGGCACGGGCCATGCCTGTTGCCTGGAAGATCCGGCTACCTTTGACGAGGTAGTCATGGAATTTTTGCGGCGGCATAGTTTTATTAAATGAAGGGTATGCGATTTATCATTTCCATCCTTTTTTTTCTCTCCGGGATGGCGGGCTTGATCTATGAGGTGCTGTGGGCGAAACACCTCTCCCTGTTTCTCGGCAACACCGCCAACGCCCATACGGTCGTCCTGGCAACCTTCATGGGCGGATTGGCCGTGGGCTATTTTCTGTTCGGCAAGATGGTAGATCGCGCAGGTAGCGCGCTGGGCCTCTACGGCTGGATGGAGATAGCCATCGGCCTTTCCGGGGCGTTGTTTGTGCCCCTTTTAGGGGGGTTGGGATCGCTTTATATTTCGCTCATCAGCCGCTTCGGGTCCGACTCCGCATTAGCCACACCCTCAAGGTTTATCCTGAGCAGCCTGCTCTTTTTCTTGCCCACTGTCCTTATGGGCGGCACACTCCCCGTCCTCAGCCGCTTCGTAGTGCGCTCTCTGGGTGAGGTTGAGAGTCGGGTTGGATGGCTCTATTTTTTGAACAGTCTCGGCGCCGTCTGTGGAAGTCTTCTAGCAGGGTTTCTTTTTATTCCGCGATTGGGACTCAATCTGCCGATCATGGTAGCAGCCGCCCTCAATCTTTTCGTGGGATTGACGGCCCTTGTCCTAAGGCGGTGGGAGAGATACGAAAGGGACGAGACTGCGGCGCCCACGACCTCCCACATCCACGAAGGGGCTCTCTACACTCCTTGGCAGCTTCGCATCGCAGTCCTTGGCATTGCCCTCTCCGGAGGGGCGGCGCTGATTTATGAGATTGCCTGGATACGCCTCCTCTCCCTAGTCCTGGGTTCCTCCACCTATTCCTTTTCCTTAATGCTGGCCGCTTTCATAGCGGGGATTGCCTCGGGAAGTTTCGTGGTCGCCCGAAAGTGGTGGAGCAGGCTTGGGCCCTACGCCCTTTTCGCTCTGGCCGAGTTGGCCATCGCCTTATCCATTATCTTGACCCTTCCCGTTTACGGGCGCCTGCCTTTCTATTTTGCCACCTTGGCCAATCTTTTTATTCGGGTCCCTGAAACCTTCTGGCTCTACCAGCTGATCAATTTCCTCGTCTGTTTTTTCCTCATGCTCTTGCCCACATTTTTTTTAGGGACGACTTTGCCCCTCGTGAGCCGGGTGTCGGCCTCCAGCGTGAAGACTTTGGGAGAGAATGTCGGGAATGTCTTCGCGGCAAACACCGCCGGCACCCTTCTTGGGGCTGTAGCCGCCGGGCTGTTCCTTCTTCCTCTGCTGGGAATCAAGAGGCTTATCGAGCTGGGAGTCGCGATTAATCTGCTGGTCGGGGCCTTCGCTCTGTGGGTCAGCCCCGGCCTGGGGCGGAGGAAAAAGAGGTTGGCTCTGAGCGCCGCTTTTGCCCTTTTTATCTTTTACCTCATTTCCTTTCCTCAATGGGACAAAAACATTCTTTCCAGCGGAGTCTTCCGGATACGCGACTTTCAGGTGGGCACAAGCTATGAGGATTTCAGGCGAGCGCCCCGGGAGGAAATTCTCTATTACAAAGATGGGGCCAACATGACCGTAGCCGTGTCCCAAAAGGACAGTAAAGAGCTGACGCTCAAGGTGAACGGCAAACCTGACGCCTCGTCCCAAGGAGACCTTCCCACTCAGGTCTTGCTGGGACAGATCCCGCTTCTGTTAAAACCCGATGCCAAGGAGGTGCTGGTCATCGGACTTGGGAGCGGTATCACCTGCGGCTCCGTTCTCCGTCACCCCGTGGAAAGGCTGGACGTGGTGGAGATCTCTCCCGAGGTCGCAGAGGCGAGCCGCCATTTTGCGCCCCACAATGACCAGGCCCTCGAGGACCCCAGGTTGAAACTCCACTTAGAGGATGCCAAGGTCTTTCTCAAGGTTAGCCCGCGGCAATACGACGTCGTCATCAGCGAGCCCTCCAACCCCTGGATAGCCGGAGTGGGAAGTCTCTATTCCGTCGAGTTTTATCAAGACGTTCGCAGCCGTCTTCGACCCGACGGGCTTTTGGTGCAATGGTTTCACAGCTATGAAATGACCGATGAGACTTTGAGACTTGTCCTGCGCACCTTCGCGGCGGCTTTCGAGCATGTGACGCTCTGGAACTCCATGACGGCCGACCTCCTGCTCATCGGTTCCAGCAAGCCTTTGGCTGTGGATTTCAAAAAATCCCTGGACCGCCTAAGCTCATCGGGCGTCATGGGAGACCTGCGCCGCATTGGGATTAGCTCCTTGCCTACGATTCTTTCGCTCCAGATGGCCTCGGACGCGGGGGTCCGGAGGGCCGCGGGCAAGGGAAGGCTCAACGAAGATCTTTTCCCGATTTTGGAGTATGAGGCCCCCAAGGCGTTCTTCCTGGGCCGAGTTTCGCAGCTCGCCGTCGCCTACGATGAGAGACGTTATCCGGCGGATAACGCTTCTCTCTATTTCATGCGCTATCTCGAGACCCACCCCTTGGCGGCAGTAGAGACAAAAAATCTGGCTAACTATCATTTAAGTTACGGTCCGTCCACCTCGCTCGGGCTGGCTCGGAACTTTGTGGACCTCTGGCTTAAGCGGGACCCCAAAGATCCCGAGGCCCATTGGGCCCTTGCCCGTCTTGAAGAGCGGCGGGGGAACCTGGAGGCGGCGCGTAGAGAACTCGAATACCTCCTTCGACTCGGCTCTGGCAACAGGGAATATCTGGAGGCCGCGGCCCACGTAGAGTTTCAGACCTATCTCAGCCAGAGATCTCTTCTTGGTCCCCGGCGGCCGGAAAAGTCCTTGGCCTATTTGCACCGCCTTTTGAGTCTTGACGACGACAGAAAAGAGCGGATCTACCGCAAGATCGCGCAGGTCCATGCGGCGGGAAAAGACTACCAGGCCGCGTTGGAGTATCTTGAGAAGGGCGCTGCCTATGCAGAGAGCCATCGAGGGGAGCTTGGGCCGGATGCCATCTGGTTGGAGGCGGCGAATATGGCTGTAGAGGCGGATGACCTAAAGAGGGCGATGGGTTATCTTGCCAAAGTCTTGGCCCGAAACCCTGGGAACCTCTTGGCCAAAAAGAGTATGCAAGAGCTCTCTCGGCTCGTCGACGCAGCTCGCTGAAAGCGGTTAGGTTTTTTGCCGGCGCCGTTGATATTCTCCTGGGCTAGTTATATGAGCTTTAGGTAAACAAGAAGGGAGGGGAGACCTGGCCATGGCTATCAGACTCTTTCAGTCGCAGACCTCGATGTTTTGTGAGAAGGTGAGAATCGTTCTCGCGCTAAAAAACGTCCCGTACGACGTCGTGGACGTAAAGAAAGACGACCGTAAATCTCTGATCGAATTTTCCAGTCAGCGGAAGGTGCCGGTGATGGACTACCACGGTCAATGCGTTATCGATTCTACTTTTATTTCCGCTTTTTTGGAAGAAAGGTATCCTCAAGACACCATCTACCCCACAGGCGGGTCGGACAAAGGGCTCTGCCTCATGTTGGAGGACTGGTCCGATGAGGTCTTAATCCATGCCATTCACCTGATGCGCCGGGCAGAGACACCAGAGGCGCGTCAGATGGCGGAGAAGGAGCTGGGAATACATCTGCGGAGCCTGGATCTGTTGTTTGCCGGCAAGAAATTCATCTTTGACCGGATGACCATTGCTGACATTGCTATCTTTACCCAACTCCATTACCTCTACACTGTAGTGAAATATGAGATCCCCGCGAGCTATGGAAGTCTTCATTTGTGGATGGATCTGATGCGGCAGACCCTCAATCTGGCCTCGCTGTATGATATTGCCGCATAAAAAGTCTTGAGGTGATGCCGGATGAAAAAAGAGGTAGTGATCCCCCGTCTCGGGTCGAGTGATGAGAGCGATGAGGTCAAAGTTTTACGCTGGCTTAAGCAGAAGGGAGAAGCCGTTCAAAAGGGAGAACCCCTTCTGGAAGTCGAGACAGACAAGGTCAATGTGGAGATCGAGGCGCCTGATACCGGGCTTGTGAGCGAGGTCCGGGTCCGGGAGGGTGAAGTTGTCACGTTTAACTCGGTGGTGGCAGTTATTGAGGGGAAAGATTAACCTGGCCCGGATTTGTCTTCGAACCTCCGTTCTTTTTTTCCTTTTTCCACTCTTTTTCTCCCTACCTGCGGTCTCGCCTGGCGAGGCCCCGGCTATCTCTCGGGAGCTTCATTGGGCCGTAACCGGAGAGAAATTTGAGCTGGCTTTGGAGCGGCTCTATGCAGAAAAGAGGCCCAGGCACCGGTCCCCGGTAGTTCTCATTCACGGAATTTTCGTCAACAGCCGCCTTTTCAATCTTGACGAGGATCAGAGCTTGGCTCGGTATCTGGCCAGCGAAGGGTTTGATGTATGGAATCTCTCCTTGAGAGGCACGGGCCGCAGTCTCAATCCCCTGAGGGGTGGTCCGAAGAGCTGGACTCTGGATGACATGGTGGACAGGGATCTTTCCGCGGTCGTCCGCTATGTGCGAAAAGAAAGTAGTAGTTCCAAGATCCTCTGGTTGGGCTATGAGATGGGGGGGCTCCTCCTCTATGGACACCTTGAGAAGAGGGGGGCTTCTGACTCTGCTGCTCTAGTCACCATTGGCGCCCCGGTCACGTTCAATCATCCTCTGCAGGAGCCGCTGAAGGGGCTTCTGAGGTTGGAGGGAAGTCCTGCCTTAAAGAGAGTGCTTCTCTCCCTCAACACTCCTTTTTTCGCACGGCTGCTCCTTCCGTTCGTGCCGAAGATAGAGAGACTTTTCTATAACCCGGAGAACATCGAGGAAGAGGTTAAAGCGGCATTATTGGAAGACGCCCTGGCAGAGGTCAACCCGGGCGTCTTGGACCACCTGCTATTAATGATCAAACGGGGCGAGTTCGTTTCCGCACGAGGGGATTTTAGCTACCGGAGGAATCTCGCCAAGATCCAGCTCCCGATTCTGTTCATAGGGGGAGAAGGAGACGTGCTGGCGCCGCCGGAGACGATTCGGGTGGCGCACCGGGCGGTCAGTTCGAAGGATCGCACATTGAGAATCTTTGGCCCGCGCTCCAAAGATTCGATAGCTTATGGGCATGTCGATTTGATTTTGGGCAGGAAGGCGAGAGAAGAAGTGTTCCCCGTGATTGGCCGATGGCTGAAACAGAGAGACAGGCGGGAGTAGCGGTGCCGGACCGCTTTTCTATTCTGCTCTATCGCATCTCCTTCTGCGGCTGTTTGCTGGGAGCAATCGCCACCCTTTATCTCATCGGCGGGTTAAGCGGGTTTGTGGGCAGTGCCCTCCTGAACGTCGCGGCGGCAGCCGGGATTTCTTTGGCGGCACTTTTTTTCCTTTACGTTCTTTTTATCCAGATGCTGGATAAAAGCAGATGGATGTTGCTGCTGTGGTGTTCGATCCTGTTGGTCCTGTCGGTCGAGGTTGTCCTTGGTCTGGTTCCGCCCACAGCGCGAGATGAGCTGTCGCATCATTTAGCCATGCCTCGCCTCTATGTCAGAGCGGGGCGAATTTTTGAGATACCTTTTGCCCCTTACTCCTACTATCCCATGCTTTTAGAAATGCTCTATGTGCCGTGGGTCCGGTGGGGATGGGACTCCGTGCCGAAGCTGATTCACGGCCTGTTTGGTTTTCTGACAGCTCTCTTACTTTACGCTTACCTTGCCCGGCGTCTGAGCCAGATCTACGGTCTTCTGGGTTTTTTCGTCGTCATCTTTACCCCCGCGGTTATTCGTTTGAGTAATTGGGCCTATGTCGATCTAGGAACGACATTTTATTCTACAGCATCCTTGCTTTGTCTCCTGCGGTGGCTGGAAGGGCGCGATGATGAACGGTGGTTGATTCTCGCAGGTTTGTCAGGGGGGTTTGCCCTGGCCGCCAAGCCTAACGGCTTACTTGTCTTGTTGATTCTTTGCTTCCTATTGGCATTTGTGTTGGGCGGAGAAAAAGCGCGGGGCATACGGCAAACGGTTTCTCCGATCTTTCTTTTACTCACGTTGGCTGCTGTCTCTGTGAGTCCGTGGCTTTTGAAAAACTTGGTTTGGACGGGGAATCCATTTTTCCCTCTGTTAGGGAATTTCTTTGGGGGCGGAGATGGCGGCGGCGTATCGGTAGGCGGGGTAACGGGGCTTGGTATTTTAGCTAAGCGCGAGCTTCTCTATGGTGAAAACGTATGGCAAATGTTGGCCTTGCCGGTGCGGGTCTTTTTCGCGGGTCAGGACGATCGAGCGCAATATTTTGATGGGGTCTTAAACCCGATCCTGATTCTATTTCTTCCCTGGGCCTTCAAGGGAAAATGGCTTGAGGAAAAAAAGCTCCTCTTTGCCTTCGTCCTCTTTTATTTCGTCTATGCTTTATTCCTTACAGATCTTCGCATCCGCTACATCTTGCCCATCGTTCCCCCGCTCGCGATTCTTCTCGTTTACGCCATCCATAATATCTACTTGAGAATAGTCCATCCCTCCTTCCTCTTCGGGGTGTTGATCCTCCTTGGGATGCTGAATGGGATATACTTATGGAACTACTCTCAAACAGTTTCCCCACTGGATTACCTCAGGCGGAACGAGAGCCGGGACGCCTATCTCAGCCGCATGCTCCCCGAGTACCCCGCCGTTCGATACATCAATGATCATGCGCCTTCTACGGCGCGGATCTATTTTCTTTTTGTGGGGAGAAGGGTGTATTATTGTGAGCGTGATTACTTTCATGATGCCGCCGACTATCCTTCGGTTTTTCTCCAAACGATCAGGGATGCTAAAAACGAAGAGGAGGTCGAGGTTAAGCTTCAACAAAGGGGTATTACTCATCTGCTGGTGCGATTAGACCTCTTCCTGAGGTTTTTAAATGACAACCTCACACGGCCGCAAAAAGAGATGTTGGTCCGTTTTCAAGCTCGATACCTCACACTCCTTTATCATCAGGGGGGATACGGGGTTTACCAAGTCCGGACGGGGGCGTGAAGCCATTGGGTCTTTTAGATGAGGGCTCTAAGCTAAGGGAGTGGAGGAGCACGAGAAGCTGTCCAGAGACATCGATCAGCTTCTACTTTGTCCCTAAATCCTGGTCCGTCTTCGTAACCGTCTCTTTGAGCAGGCTCAAAATTCGTTCTTGATTTGCTCGGATGCTGGCAAGCATATCGGTAACTATGCCGACGATAAAGAACATTATGCCAACGAAGTACAGCGAGCCGGCAACAAAACCGGCCCAAATCTGACCGGTAAACCCTCCCGTCTTAAAATAGTGGTCCAATACAATGAAGGCGAAACACGTTCCGAGGAGAGCCGCAGCAAGGGCGAGACACCAAAAGAAACGAAGCGGGTGGAAGTCCCGATAACTTCTTACAATGATCAAAAGTGCCCTCCAACCATACCAGCCCAGGCTTTGCGCCACACGCGACTTCCGGCCGGGAAGATACCGAACCTGCACGGGGACCTCCTTAATCGCCAGCTTTTTAAATGATAAATTGAGAAAGGTTTCCTGGGTATACGTAAACTGACCTTGAAGATTCAAGGTGACGAGCGCCTCTAGCGAATATGCCCTAAAGCCGCACGACACGTCGTAAAATTTCTGCCCTGAAAGAAAGCTAATCAAGGAGGACATGGCAAGGTTCCCCCAAAAGTTAAGCCGCGGCATCTTCGGATAATTGCCTGGGTCGAGGAAACGTGAAGCAGTCACAAAATCGGCTTCACGGTTTACGACGGGTGCAATGAGCTTTGGGATGTCCCTGGGGTCGAACTGACCGTCTCCGTCAATATTTACCATAACGTCGTAACCGTTGCGGAGCGCGTGCTTTACAGCCGATTCAAAAGCAAATCCGAGCCCGCGATTTCGTGAGTGGCGAATGACAGTAGCACCGCTCTCTTCGGCAATTTGTGCCGTGCGGTCCACAGAGCCGTCATCAATAACGAGACATTCCATCCTGCTCACCCCTTGGATGCTCCGAGGAATCGCCTGAATGAGCGAGCCAATCGTCTGCCCCTCATTAAGACAAGGGATGACAACGAGCAGACTTCTCCCCCTGCCTTCTTCTCGAGAAGGAGTGCTTGTATTACCTTTTCCAAACGAGGTAGTCATTGAGGGTCAAGTAATCTAAATCAGAATTTAAAAAGGTATGGATTGCTTCCTCAGGCGTGTTGACAATCGGAAAACCATGGAGATTGAAACTCGTATTCAAAATCCCCCCGATGCCCGTCAATTCTTTAAAATGAGAGAGCAACGCATAGTAACGGGGATTGTGTTCCTTCTTCACCAACTGTGGACGCATCGTGAGGTCGTATGGGTGTAAGGCAGCGGTGAGGTGGTCTCTCGCAAGCTGCGTGCTGTCATAAGCGAGCGTCATGAAATACGAATCGACGTCCTTTTTATAAACAGCGTAATCCCTTCGCATCTCCCAAAGAATAGATGGAGCAAACGGCATCCAAAAGTCACGCAATTTAATGGCAGCATTTAATTTCCGGATGTTATCGCCACGACTTGGGTTTGCAAGAATTGAACGATTACCGAGCGCCCTGGCTCCCCATTCCATCCGTCCAGCGAGGCGACCAACGATCTTATGTTCTGCCAATATTTTTGCCGATTCAAGCTCGATATCCTCGCTTACCCGGAAGGCGACTTTGCCGCTCGCCGAGCGGACGGCACGCTCAATATCGTCACGAGAATACTCGGGCCCCCAGTAAACGCTTTCAAGTGGCTCAATTGGCGCGTCTCCGCGGTCCGGTCGCTGCGCATAGACCCACAAAGCGGCGCCAATGGCGCAGCTTTCATCACCGCAAGACGGCATGACAAACAGGTCCTCGCATTCCGACAACTCAAGAATGAGCTTGTTCGCTTTTACATTCATAAAACAACCTCCCGCCACGGCGACCTTGCGAACACCTGTCTCTTTTATCCAATTTCGCACCAGCTTTACAACCAGGTCCTCATGTAAAAGCTGCACACCTGCGGCGGCAGCGTCGAACCGATGACCCATAAAGTCCTTATACATCTGAGCGAGGAGGCTATTGCCCCAAAGCCTTGTTTTGTTTCTTAAGCCTAAGCCATCATCAGTAACATCCAAATATGACTTTAAAATTTGCCGGCAGCGCAGCGCCGCTTCTTTATGAGCATACGCAGCGAGCCCCATCAGCTTGTATTCGTGCTCCCACGGCTTCATCCCGAGCATCTGTGTTACGCGACTGTAAACAATCCCCAGGGAGTCAAATGTCGAAATGCCCCTCAATCGTTGCCACTGCCCATTCTCAGCTACTATCGAGACTGTCCCGGAAAGCCCGTCTCCCGAACCATCTAGCGTGATAACTAACACCTTCTCGCCTCGCCCTTGAAAGGGAGACAGGTAATACGCGGTAGCTGCATGTGTCTGATGGTGTTCAACAACTTGAACTCTCGACATTGGTACCGACAGAGCGCCAAACAAGGATACCAGGTCGCGAGCTTTTAAGCGCCGCCCTTTTTCCCATCGGACGTAGGCCGCAATCACCGACCGCGGGTCTACAGGCAAGTACTGAATGATAATCGGAAAATACTTCTGGCGTCCTCGCCGATAATCCTCCGTGCTCTCCAAAGGGCGCATCTGTCCAACCAGTGCGATGTGATCGATATCACGGCAATCAAGGTTATGGCGCTTGAGGATGTAGGCGACCGACCTCTCTGGGAAACCACCCTTCCCTTTTGTATGGGTCATTCGCTCTTCGCTAACAGCGGCGAGCATCCTTCCATCTTCGAGTAAGCAAGCGGTTGACGTGTGCCCATCATGGATTCCAAGTACTTTCATCAGTTCAATCGTTATGCCATGTGGTAGCAGATGCGTAAGCGTCCACGCAGATCTCAACGCAACGTTCTCAGCACAACAGGCCCTTACTAGCATAGGACACATTGGCTGAGCAAGATACCGGGTCATATGGTTTCCGGCCTCCAGTCCCTCTTTTTTGCTATATGGTGTGACATGGAATATAATTGTCACCTCAGGTGAGCGTACAGTCGTAGCGTGCCTCTTTCGATGAGCTTGAAAACGAAGATGGTTTATCAACGTCGCAAATCCCCAGAGCCCCATTAGCGACAAAGAGAGGGCTTGTTGCCAACCAAACGGGCATTTGAGAGATGAAATTCCTTAAGCATAGCACTCGGAAAAGGCCCAAGGTGAGCCTGATTCTTTTGGATTGGAGCGTGCGGGAGAGTTTCCATCTGCTCGACTACCTGCGTCGGCAGAGCGTGGACCGGGATCAGTTCGAGGTTGTTTTCATTGAGTACTATTCGCGCATCGCCGAAGCGCTCAAGCCGTTCGCTGACCAGGTGGATACCTGGGCGCTCCTCGAGATGCCCGAGTCCTGCGTGTACCACAAGCATCTCATGTACAATTGCGGGCTGGTCTTCGCGCACGGTGAGATCGTGGTTCTGTGCGATTCGGATGCGATGGTCAGGGAGAGCTTTATCCGGACGATCGCCGATGAATTTGAGCGGGAGCATAAGATCGTGCTTCACCTGGATCAATTTCGCAATCTACGCAAGGATTTTTACCCCTTCAATTATCCCTCCTTCGAGGAAGTCCTTGGCGAGGGCTGCATCAATAACATCGACGGAGCGACTGCCGGGATCCTGGAGCGGCTCGATCCTTTGCACAGTCGAAACTATGGCGCGTGCATGTGTGCGCGGCGCGCCGACCTGATCGCCCTGGGCGGCGCGGATGAGCATATCGATTACCTGGGCCATGTCTGCGGCCCCTACGAAATGACCTTTCGTCTGATCAACTGTGGGTTTAAAGAGACCTGGCACGAGGCGGAATTTCTCTACCATACCTGGCATCCCGGCCAATCCGGCGTTGACAACTATCAGGGGCCGCACGACGGCAAGCAGATGTCGAGCACTGCGCTGGAAGCCCTTGTGACTAAACGAACGCGGCCGCTGGTGGAGAACCGGGCTATTCGTTGCCTCCGTGCCGGAGAAGAGTTGGGTGGGGAGTGGATCGGTACTCATTTGATTGAGGAGAGCTACCGCAGAGATTGGGACCGGGACATTGTCACGGAGCGCCAAGCTCGCGAGCGGAAATCTGGGAAAAAAGCCATCACGGATCTTTACCGGGCTCATAAGATTACCAACGACGACGGGCGCTTCTACGCGTGGAGAAGTACGGATGCGAAGCCCCAAGCGTCGGGGGATTCGAGCAGCCGTATCTTGGAAGGTGGCACTGTACAAGATCTTGTTGAGAAAATCGATGAAGCCTATCCCGCGTTTCTTCGCCTGAGCGAGCGGGTTACTGCGTTCCATTCACTCGTTTCGCTCGGGCTCTGGCCTCTTGCGGTTCCGATCAAGGCGTTGGTTAGGGCGGTGCGCGAGAAGGTCGGACAAGAGAATCAGGGTCCGCGCGCTGCCCCGGCGTTTCGCCCGCCCACAGAGCCATCGATGGCTGCCAGGTTGAGAAGGCTATGGCAGCAATGCAAATTGGCATGGCTGGCGACGAAGTATCGCCAAGCCTACGTGAATCGGTGGGAAAACGAGATGATCGCGGGCCTTTATTTTACGCGGAATGGCGCGCCATGGGATGCACCCGGTAAGAAGCTCTTGATCATCACTTCACCCTATCTCCATTGGTATTTAAAGGCGCTCATGGTGCTTGGTTTTCTTCCGGCCATCCGAATCAAGCGGCTCAAAGGCCGGCACGAAATCGAAGCGTACTTTGGGGAGCTTGCTCGGCGGAAAGAGCCCGAAAGCCTGATCCTGGCGCGCAACATCTTCACGGATTTTCACGGGCTCATCCGATCCTGTCCCGGTTTCAAAAACCTCATCGTTTTTTGATCATGGCCAAGATTTCGCTATTACTCCCCACGCGCGGGCGGCCCCATTGGGTGCGCAGGGCCTTTGAGAGCCTCGCGGCGCATACCTCTCGCCTCGAGGATCTCGAGGTCGTGCTGTACATCGATGAGGACGACGCGGCCAGCCGCGATCTCGACCACGATGGGTTCAGCGTCGTGAAGATCGTCGGCCCGCGCGCGAGCATGGGCGCGTACAACACCGCTTGCCTCCGACGGGCATCCGGAGATATCGTCATCTTGATGAACGATGATGTCATCGTGCGCACTGCGGCGTGGGATCGCGCGGTCGTCGATGTCAGTCGGAAGGTTCCCGACGGGATCTTTCTTGCCTATGCGAACGATCTCCACATGGGCAAGAGAATGTGCACCTTTCCCATCTGCACGAAACAGGCTTGCGAGGTCATGGTGCGGCCTTACCCGGAAGAATACCGGACGGGTTTCATCGACTGGCACCTGTTCGACGTCTTCAAGCGATTGAGATCCAGGGGCCACGACCGGATCTTTTATCTCGAGCAGGTGATCTTCGAACACTGCCATTACATGTCTGGGAAGGCGGAGATAGATGCCACGTACCGGCTCAAGGAATACTATGCCGACGATTGGACCTTTGTCACCCTGCGTCATCTGCGGCAGCGGGTGGCAGAGCGGTTAGCCGCGTCGATCGTTGGTAAACCACTGCCGGAACTTCCGATCGCGTCGGTTCCGCCCGCCCGCCCGGCCGGAAGCTGGCGCGTGCTCTCTCGTTATGCTTCGGTATTCTTACTCGATTTTGCCTTACCCATCGGCGAGCGGGTTCGGCTGTTTGTGTGGCTCACCGGCCGTTATCTAAGATCCCGGGGATACTTGCCGCCGAAACGGGCGCTACGCAAGGCCGGTTAGTAATAGCTCGCGATAGAGAGCGATGTATCGGGGCAGGACGATGTCCTCGGAAAAAACCGTCTCTGCCCGGCTTCTGGCGGCACAGCCGTATCGCAGACACGTCTGCGGCTCTACCGCCAGCGCTCGGCAGGCCGCGACAAAGGCACCGATGTCGTCGGGAGGGCATAGGATACCGTTGCGTCCATCCTCGACAATTTCGGGTAGGGATGAAGTGTGCGCCGCGATCACAGGTTTGGCGCACGCCATGGCTTCCAGGGGGGCAAGCGGTAGTCCCTCCAAGCGGGAGGGAAAGAGAAACGCATCGCTGGCGCGATAGGCCTCGATCAATTCCTCGTCCCCGTTCAGCCTGCCCAGGGGGACCATGTTCCCTAAGCGGGGGATGCTCCGTAGACTCCTAAGGCCGCTGGTGAAGCGCAGCTCAAACCCAGTCCCGAGCTCTTTCATGATGGGAAAGAGCATATCGGCTCCTTTCCGCCTTGATAGGTTTCCGACAAAGAGCAAGCGGAAAGGCCGGTGAAGAGAAGCTGTCAGATCGTGAGCCGGAAGAAAGACGCGCGTGTCAACCCAATTGGGGATGATTCGGGCGTCGGCGACGCCTAAGGTCGCTTCAAGGCTTGCCGCGGTAAAGCGGCTTACGCAGGTGATCACAGAAGCGCTCCTATAGGACGCCAGAATAAATCGGCGTAGCAGGACTTCATGGTAGAAATGCTGCAGCTTCCGCTTGTAAGGCCGGTAGTGGGGATCCAAAATGTTCAGGTGCTCTGTGACCACCAAGGGAATCCCGGCGCGCTTGAACGCGAAAGCGTTCCACGAATTGGCGTGGACAATGGTTGTCCCTGTGGGCGGAGGAACCCATCGGAGCAAAAACGGATAGAGCTGATACAGGCTGGGAAACCACGAAACCTCAGCAGCGACACCACGGCGCTGGAGCGCCTCCCTGAGGCGACGCGTGAAGACATCGGTCCCGCTGTCCCCCCGGATCGCGGGGAGCCAGACCTTCATCCTAACCATTTCATCCCGGACGGGCGCCTATCGCGAACGGGTCGGGAGCCCGAGGATCATTCATTTGTTGCTTGGCGCAGGTTAACCCTGTTACAGAGGTCGTGTCAACATCGGCGCGATACAGGGCGGCTGCGTGTGGCGGAACGTCTCGCGAGTGGGGAGCGGCGTTGGCTCAAGGGCGCAGGCTCAAACCTGGTAAAGATGGCCTAAAAATTGCTATTATATGGCCGGTTGGGCTGTGAGATCGCTACGAGCTAATGAACTTCGTTGCATTGCGGTCCAATCCGGCTCATCCTTGCCAGGAAACGGAAAGAGGCGAGGCACAAGAATTGTCACGCAGCAGCTTTATGGAGTTTCGTCGTGCCAGTATTCAGCCCGGGCGGGTGTTGATCCGGCCGGTTTCGGGCTGGATGCCGCTCAGTTTCCGAGAGCTGTGGGAGTATCGGGAACTGCTCTATTTTCTCGTCTGGCGCGATCTCAAGGTACGCTACAAGCAGACCGTTCTGGGGGTTGCTTGGGTGGTGCTGCAGCCGCTATTTTTGATGCTCGTATTCACCCTTTTCTTTGGCCGTCTCGTGGGAGTACCGTCGGACGGCCTTCCTTATTCGATCTTTGCTTACTCGGGGATCTTGCCGTGGCAGCTCTTCTCGCGGGGGCTCAATGAAGCGAGCATGAGTCTGGTTGCCAACGAGAGGGTGATCACGAAGATCTACTTTCCTCGACTCCTCGTGCCGGTTTCGGCCGTTCTATCGAGCCTGATCGATTTTTCTGTTGCGTTCATCGTCCTGGTCGGGTTCGTGCTTTTTTACGGCATACAACCTGGGCTTTCGATTCTGGCGTTACCCCTATTTGTACTTCTTGTCGTGACGGCGTCCCTTGGCGTGAGCGTATGGCTGGCAGCGTTGAACGTTGTCTATCGAGATGTGCGCTATACGCTTCCTTTGTTGACACAGATCTGGATGTTTGCCACTCCCATCATTTACCCGGTTTCTGTGGTGCCCGAGGCCTGGCGTTCCCTATACAGTTTAAATCCCATGGTCGGGGTGGTCGAAGGCTTTCGCTGGTCTCTTCTGGGGAAGACAAGCCCGGCGGACCTAATGTTCGTGGTCTCGGCCTTGATTGTGGTGGCAGTCTTTATTGGCGGCATCTTCTACTTCCAAAGAGTGGAGCAAACCCTTGCCGATGTTATTTGACGACAGCAGACAACAGACCATGCTGGAAGGGGCTGCAAAGGGAAGGGGTGACTCCGTTCCCCAGCTTACTTGTGCTCTCTTTGGAAGAGCCAGCAAACTAATTCCAGGGCTTAAGGAACAGGGCGTGTCCTTAGAAAATATTGCGGTTGCGGCCCACAAGAGTTGACGCTCGAGGATAGGCTTCGCGTCTATGTCCGACGTTGCCATTCGCGCAGAAAATTTAAGTAAGCTCTACCGCATTGGTCAGCGGGAACCCTACTCTACGCTCCGCGATGTGTTGGCTCGCTCTTTCGCTGCCCCATTCCGTGCTGTGGCGTCCGCGCTCAACGGTCAACGGTCAGCAGTCACCAGTCAGTCCTCGGATAATTACCTCTGGGCGCTCAAAGATGTCTCCTTTGAGGTGAAAAGGGGAGAGGTCGTGGGGATCATCGGCCGAAACGGGGCTGGCAAGAACACGCTGCTGAGGATCCTGACGCGGATTACAGCTCCGACCGAGGGTGAGGCTGAAGTCTTTGGCCGGGTCGGGTCCCTCCTGGAAGTGGGCACGGGCTTCCATCCGGAGCTTACCGGCCGCGAAAATGTTTACTTTAAT
>JACPSE010000187.1 GCA_016193465.1 Deltaproteobacteria bacterium | reverse complement strand
CACCGGATCGGTCAAAAGCGCGATGTTCATGCTTTCAATTTCGTCGCGACGGACTCCGAAGAAGGACAACCCATAGTCGAAGGCTGTATCCTCCAGCGCCTTCTCCAGAAACTCGAGCAGATGCGGGCCGTGCTCGATGATCGTGTCTTTGATGTGATCGGAGAGGTGCTTTCGCTGAACAACGTGAATCTTCCGGAAATGCTTCGGGAGGCGGCCTTCGATCCTAGGCGGCTCGATGACTACCTGGACCAGATCGAGCGCATCGATCCTAAGAAGCTCCAGCAGTACGAGCAGGCGACCGGGATCGCTCTCGCGCGCGCCAATGTCGACTTCTCCGGATTCCAGCAGGCTAATGCCGAGGCGGAAGAGCGGCGTCTCATGCCCCGCTACGTCGAAGAACAGTTCCTTAAGGCGAGCAAAGAGATCGGGTTACGGATCGAGCCTCGCGCCGACGGCCTGTGGCGGATTGAGCACGTGTTGGCCGATCTTCGGTCAGATCGCCTGCAAGCAGTGCGGCGGCTCGGGAAAGCGGAGCCGGCTTATCGAAAGCTTACCTTTCACAAAGAGCACGTGAACATGGACCAGCACTTGGATGCTGTGCTTATCGGACCCGGCCATCCACTTTATTCGGCAGTGGATGAGCGGATAAACGAACTTTTGGCGGATGCCGTCGGTGGGGTCGCGGCCTATGTAGACGAAACAACAGAGTCAGCTTATCGTCTACACTTTTTCGAGATCGGAATCCGAGGGCAAAACACAAAGGGACAACCACAAACATTGCAGGGCGAGCTGGTGATCGTGCGTGAAGATCTAACCGCGCCGGTTGGATCATCGGAGCGATTCGCAGTTGTGCCAGCCGACTGTCTTATCGACCTTCCGGCACATCCCAAACCGCCTGCTTCTATTGATCCCGTCGATTCAAGTGCCGCCGCCGACTTTGTGAAGAGCACTTGGCAGATGGATTTACGCGCTCGTTGCATGGAAGAACGCCGCCACTTTGTCGAGGTCAGCCGCAACTATCTTGAACAATCCTTTGAGACGAGGCGCCGGTCGGCACAAGACCGTGTGATGGCATTGCGCGCTCGTGAAAGTTCTTCTCCTGAAGTTGGTCTGGCGCGCCAACGCGCGGAAAACGATCTTGCGGATCTTGAGCGTACCCACCGCGAGCGTCTGGCGGGACTGGACCGGCTGACCGTTGTGCGCCATGGACCAGTGCGGTATCTAGGGACGGCCCTGGTCTTCCCGAAGGGAGTCGAGGCCAAATCGGCGGCTATGGCGCCCGAGGACATCGATCCTCTGTTGCGGCAGCGTTCCGAGAAGGCTGCTGAAGATTTGGTTGTGGCATACGAGACCGGACGGGGATGGGAGTGTGAGAGAGTGGGTCACTTGAAAATTGGTTTTGACGTTCGGAGCCTTGGTCCTGCTGACTCGCAAACCGGCTATCGCGACCCGGTGATCGGCATCCGCCGCATCGAAGTCAAAGGCCGGACACGCGGACATACCATCCGTTTGACGACGAACGAGTGGTACAAAGCAGCGCAGTTGGGTGACAGTTATTGGCTCTACGTTGTCTGGAATCCCCTGGACAACCCCGAACCCGAGCCGCTGAGAATTTGCAACCCAGTCAAACATCTCGATCACGCCAAGCGGGAAGTCGTGAGATACTTCGACATTCCCGCTGATGCGATTCTCAATGCCGCCAAGGCGCATGGGGGATCGGCATGAAAGCCACCATCTTCATCAGCAGCGTTCAGAAGGAGCTCGCGGAGGAGCGCCGCGCTATCAAGGAGTATGTTCACGGAGACCCGCTCCTGCGTCGTTTCTTCGAAGTGTTCTTGTTCGAAGAGCTGCCGGCGTCGGACAAGCGTGCCGACGCGGTATATTTGGAGGAAGTGGACAAATGCGCTATCTACCTTGGCCTATTTGGAAATCAGTACGGAAGCGAGGACAGTAATGGCCTTTCACCTACCGAGCGTGAGTTTGACCGGGCAACCTCAAAGGGCAAGGTCCGCCTGATCTTCGTTAAAGGGAGGGAAGATAAGATCAGGCATCCCAAAATGCGCACTCTCATGCGAAAGGCTGGGTCACAACTTATCCGCAGGCGTTTCGTGGACATTCCAGAGCTCACAGCCGCCTTGTACGCCAGTCTAGTCGACGAGCTTGAGCGCAAGGGCGCGCTCCAAACTGCCCCCTTCGACGCCGCGTCCTGTCCTCGCGCAACGTTGGCGGATATCTCGGCTGAGAAGCTGAAATGGTTCCTGGATGCGGCGCGGCGGGAGCGACGGTACGCGCTCGCCGCGAATACCCCTGCGGAGAAGGCGCTGGCGCACCTAAACCTCCTGGGCCACGATCACGGGCGTCGGCGTCCAACCCACGCCGCCGTCCTCCTTTTCGGCCGGGAGCCGCAGCGGTTTTTGCCCACTTCGGAAGTCAAGTGCATGCACTTCCACGGCACGGAAGTCCGCAAACCGATCCCTTCTTATCAGATCCACAAAGGCACGGCGTTCGACCTGGTGGACCAAGCCGTGGACTTTGTGATGTCGAAGCTGGCTCGTTCCGTGGGCACGCGCGAGCGCGGCCCCCAAGCGCCGGTGCGATACGACCTTCCTGAAGAGGCCGTCACAGAGGCCATCGTCAACGCTGTTGCCCATCGCGACTACACCAGCAATGCGAGCGTACAGGTGATGCTCTTCATCGACCGGCTGGAGGTGTGGAACCCAGGCGAACTGCCGCCGAATCTCACGCCCGAGCAGTTGCGGCAGGAGCACGCTTCGATCCCGCGGAACCCGCTCATAAGCGAACCCCTCTTCCTGGCTCGCTACATCGAAAAAGCAGGAACCGGAACACTCGACATGATAGAGCGGTGCCGCGAGGCGAACCTCCCGGAGCCCGATTTCGAACAGCGGGCAGGCCAGTTTGTGGTCACCCTCTGGCGCGACTGGCTGACCATCGAGGCGTTGTCTAGGTTCCCTTTGAACGAGCGGCAGCGGAAGCTTATCGACTACCTGAAGGTTGATTTCCAAATTACAAACTCGCAGTACCAACAGAAGTTCTCGGTCGCCAAGAGAACGGCGTCTCTTGACTTGGCTGCATTAGTTGCTGCGGGGCTTCTCGAAAAGACCGGAACCACTGGCAAAGGTGTTCAGTACCGGTTAGCCAAAGGGGCACCAAAGGGGCAAAAGGGGCAATGAATAGAGTTCGCGAAGGGGCACCAAAGGGGCAAAAGGGGCAATCCAAGGAAACGGGCCGTAAAGGGGCGGGTCCGGAAACCCGGCAAAGGCGACAAGAAGCAATAATATGACCGGAAACGACAAACGCCTCATCGAAGACTACCTTCCCATCGAAGCCATCAGCAAAGAAGCATCGAGGGAGAAGTCGGTTCGCAAAGGCCACATTTCCACGTTGCATCTCTGGGCACGGCGGCCACTTGTCGCTTGCCGAGCTGCGGTTTATGGCGCGCTGGTGCCAGCCTCCCGCTTTGCTCCGAAAAACGGCCCGGAGGAAAAACGTGCCAGCTTGACGAGAGCGAATGCGGCCAAGTTTGTGGATCGTCTCTGTAAGTATCCAGGAGATCGCAGCACAATCGCCGAGGCCCAACGCCATATTCTAGAAGCTCACGCCGAGCGGCTCACCACAGAACTCGCAGAAGGGAAAGTGGGAGGGCGCCGACCTGCCTGGGCTGACGAGTTCAAGTTTGATGGCGAGCGCGTGACCGTGGAGGACATCACAGCAGGTCGTGCTCCCCGACCACGAGTGCTCGATATGTTTGCAGGGGGCGGTGCTATTCCGCTTGAGGCCCTCCGGCTTGGCTGCGAAGCGTACGCGATGGACCTTAACCCCGTCGCATACATCATTGAGCTTTGCACGCTCGTCTATCCGCAGAAGTATGGAAAGCCAGATCCAAACGCTAGAGGCATGACAGGCCCAAAGAACGGCAAGGGTGAAACAACTTGGGACGGGCTAGCAAATGAGGTGCGCTACTGGGGTAACTGGGTTCTAAAGAAAGCTAAAGCAGAGATCGGAGACTTATATCCGGTTATCCCTGACCCTGAGTTCAAGGGAAAGCGAAAAGAGGATCAAACCGATTGGCTCAAGAAACAGGATTCCGACGACGCGCCTCAAGGGTACCTAATGCCGGTGGCCTACCTGTGGACGCGGACTGTGCGCTGTAAAAATCCGGCCTGCGGTGCAATTGTGCCACTGGTGCGACAAACCTGGCTTTGCAAGAAGAAAGGCCGATACGCTGCAATGAAGCTAGTTAAGCTAAAGAACCAGAAACGTGTCCGGTTCGAAGTCGTCGAGGCGCGTTCTGAGAGGGAACTGGGCTTCGATCCGGCAGGCTTTTCCAGCGCGGGAAATGCTGCATGCCCGTTCTGCGGTGCTGTAAACGACAACGATTACGTCAAAGCCGAAGGTATCGGGCAACGGTTGGGGCGACAGTTAATGGCGGTTGCGGCTAGTCGCAGAGGGGATCAGGGTAAGATTTATATCTCTGCGGACGATGTTCTTGCGCATATTCCGGACGAGGTGTTAATCGCCAAGAGGCTTTCTGAACTATCTCAGGTCTCAGGTATCACTGTTCCTGATGAGCCTACTCCAGACCATGTGGTTGGTGGTGGTGGAAACTGCCAGCCGTATGGATTTCACACGTGGTCATCCTTGTTTACCGCAAGGCAGCTTCTATCGCTACTCACGTTCTGTATATCCATTCGTCGTGCTCATAAAGAGGCAGTCAACCTGGGAATTGAGGCAGATCGAGCAAAGGCGCTCAGTGTTTTTCTTGCGGCGTTGCTGGACCGTCTAGCCGATTTCAACTCGAGCCTTTGTCTCTTTAACTATACTGGAGGTAGAGGGGTCGTTCACACCTTTGGGAGGCAGGCTCTTCCAATGGTTTGGGATTTTGCCGAAACAAACGTGTTCAATCCAGAAGGCGCAAGCTGGATATCGGGCATCGAAGACCTCCCGGCAGGATTAAGAGATGCAGATTCTTCCATTGCTGCTCAAGTGATGCGAGGTTCTGCGGCTTCCACCGAGTGGCCAGTTGACCACTTTGACGCAGTCATTACTGATCCGCCTTACTACGACAACATCGGGTACGCAGTTCTTGCAGACTTCTTCTACGTTTGGCTCAAACGAAGCATCGGAGACCTTTTTCCTGAACATTTTTCAAGCGTCTTAAGCCCAAAAAAGGCGGAAGCTGTTGCTGATCCGGCACTCCACAGTGGAAACAAGCAGAAGGCACGGAACTTCTATGAGACCATGATGCTTGAAGCCTTCCACAGAGCGAGCCGTTCCCTAAAAAACTCTGGAGAGTTTGTAGTCGTATACGCTCACAAGACAACTCTTGGATGGGCAACTCTTGTAGATGCTCTCCGACAGTCGGGTATGACTGTTGTAGAGGCGTGGCCTTTAGATACAGAGAAATCGGGGCGATTGATGGCACAGGAAACGGCAGCGTTGGCGTCTAGTATCTTCTTGGTTGCTCGTAAACGGGCTGGAACTGGTACAGCGAACTACGAGGAGAATGTGCGTGCGGAGTTAGTGGAGACTGTGCGTGAGCGAGTAGAGACTCTTTGGGACATGGGCGTTGCCGGTGCAGACTTGGTCATTGCTTCTGTGGGGGCGGGGTTGCGTCCATTTACCCGATTTGGACGGGTCGAATACGCTAATGGCGAAGAGGTCCCGGCAGGACGGTTTCTTGGCGAGGTTGAAACTGTCGTGCTCGAAACTATCCTGGCTCGTTTGTCGAAGGAAGTTGGGAGTAAAGGTGGGTATAGCCTTGCCGGCCTGGATGCGGCGACGAGGTTTTACATTCTTTGGCGTTACACTTATCGAGGAGCTGAATTGGACGCAGGTGAAGCGATAATCTTTGCCAACGGAGCGCACGTGGAATTGGATGGGTCGGGAGGTCTCTCGGTAGGAGGGCGGGCTCTGGTCGAAAAGAAAAAGGGGAAGTATCGCCTTCTGGATTACACCGAGCGGGGTGATGACGACAAACTTGGGCTGCCGGATGACAATGGTCGTTCCGCTTCACTGGTCGACGCTCTCCATCGAACACTATGGCTAATGGAGAATCGTCCTGCGCAATTGGCTAAGTTCTTACAGGACGCCCAACCGGACCGGGAGCAGATGCGGCTTGTGGCGCAAGCCTTAGCTGGCCCAGCTTTAAAGGGAGGCGAGCTTGCGGATGTGTCGCCGTCGGATGAAATGGCGGCGCTTGCAAAGCTAACTGCCAACTGGCGCAGTGTGATCGAAGATCGGATGTTACCGCTCTTTAGGTAGAAGGAGTCGCAGATGAGTAAGGCAGCGATCAGACCGTGGGTGGAGGTTGTATCCCTTCATCCCGATGTGTTGTCCGAAGGAGCTGGAAATGAGCAAGACAGCGATCAGGCCGTGGGTGGAGGTGGTATCCCTTCACCCCGATGTGTTGTCGGAAAACTTCTCTGAAGACATCTTCGCGCTCGACCTTGGTCCGTTGGCCGATGGCAACCCCAAGGTGCCTGCGGTATATCGTGATCCGGAGCATTTCTTCCGCGCATCGTACATCACCTCCGGGCTTCGCTCGCTGCTTCATGATGCTCTGTCTCGTCTCGAAGGTGGGGAGGGCAGCCGGGTGCTAAAGCTTATGACTCCTTTCGGCGGTGGCAAGTCGCACACGCTGGCGTCTCTCCTACACGCCGCGAAGAACCGCAAGGCTCTCGACGTTATTCCCGAAGGCAAGGGGCTGCCACGACCAAAGAAAGAAGTTAGAACGGCGGTTTTTGACGGACAATTTTTTGACGCGACAAAGGGAAAAACAATCCCAGGCGAGACATTTCGTGCTCGGACAATGTGGGGATGGGTTGCCTGGTCGCTTGGGGGAAAGAAGGGCTATGAAGTTTTACGTGCGCAGGATGAGGCGAGGGTTGCCCCTGGGGGAGACGAGATCCTTGCGCTGCTCGCGGAGGGGCCAAACCTTATATTGCTGGATGAAGTTCTAAACTATCTTATTAGCGCGGGAGGCGTGAAGGTAGAGCAGACAACTTTGCGTGATGAGACTCTGACCTTTCTGCAGCGTCTTACGGTCGCGGTTGGAAACACGGACAACACCGCGCTCGTGTTCTCTCTTCAATCGAGCAAACGAGAATCCTTAGAGTACATTAATCTTCTTCAAACGGTCGATCACCTTGCTGCACGGAAGGACCAGCGCCGCGAGCCAGTGGAAGGAAATGAGGTCCTCGCCGTCATCCAGCGGAGGCTGTTGGGAAAGCTGCCTGAAGCCGAGGATGCGATGCCTGCGGCTGGAGCGTATCAGGAGGTGGTGACTCAAATGCGCCGGGCGTACGCGCAGAGCGCTTCCGAACGGCAGCAGGCCGAAGAAGAAGGAATTGTCTTACGGGATCGGGTGCGAGCAGCATATCCATTTCACCCGGCTCTTATAGATCTGATGCGGGAGCGTTGGGCGGCGATTCCGGATTTCCAGCGAACACGTGGCGCGTTACGCTTTCTTGCTGCTTGCCTCAGAGCCGCTCATCGTGAGGGCAAGAGCCGCGCGGTGCTCGGCCCTGGCGATGTAGCGATTCACGACGCGGAAGTCCGTCTTGCTTTCTTCAAAGAGGTCGGCCAGCAGGCGGACTACCAGGCTGTCTTTGAGCACGATTTCGTCGGGGCTAACGCGCGCGCACGGCGCATCGATGAACGCCGTGCAAAAGAGAACTCCGCCGAAGCTCTGCGGAAGCCTGCGATGCGCATTGCCACAGCCATCCTTATGTATTCCTTTGGCGGCCTCCGGCGGGAAGGGGGCAAAGAGGGAGACTTGCTTCCGCCGGGGATAACCGAGCCTGAGCTGCTTTCGATCTGTGTCGGGCCGGATCTGGATAGCACAACGGCACTTGCTTGCCTGAAAGAACTCAAGGAGCAGTGTCTCTACCTCCATTTCGATGGAGTGCGCTTCTGCTTTAAGAAAGACCCGAACGTTACTCTTCTGATCGAGCAGGAGGCCGATGCGGTCGGAAGGGACGAAAAGCGGGTGCGGGATCGGATTAAAGAGATGCTCGAAGAGCGGCTGGCTGGCCACCGTGAAGCGATCATCTGGCCTGAAAAATCCGGAGAGATTTCCGATCGGGACCCGTCGTTTCTGATTGGATATTTGCCACTGGAATTTAGTGGGAAGCCAAAAGCCGATCAGGAAGCGGCGGCGAAGGAGTTGTTGGAGAAATGCGGAGATAAGCCCCGGCAGTACCGAAACGGTTTAGGGCTTGCCATCCCGGCCCCGGATCAAATCGAGATCTTGCGGCGGTCCGTCCGTTATCTGATGGCCGCCGAGCAGGTAAAAGCTAAGGCAAAACAGCTTAACCTCACGGATGAGCAAAAAAGCCAACTCCGCGAACAGGAGGCGACGCGGCAAGCCGAAGGCGAGTCTGCTCTTCTAAAGCTCTACACCGAAGTTTGGCTTCCTAGGGTAGACGGAGGAGGGTTGGGTATCGAGCACGGGAGGATTATCGAACTAATTACCCAGGTTCAGCCACGGGTTTTCTCCTCGGTGAAGGCGTCGAAAATGGTTGAACTCTTTAAGCTCGGCGAAGGTAAGCCGCCTGTGCTTGGAGTTCGTACCAGCGACATTGCAGACGGCTTCTACTCATTTCTTGGCTTTACTCGGCTGATCTCCGCGAACGCGATCCGGAAGGGCATAGCCGAAGGTGCTGCGAATGGAGCGTTCGGTTATACGGCAGGTTCAGTGCCCAGCCTTGGGCCTGACGGCAAGTATCAAGTCACAGTCAACAAGATTCGTTTTGGCCCTCCGCAGGCGTCAGACGACGAAATTGATCTCGAAACCGGCTTCCTAATGATGCCGCAGACGATCCCCCAGGCTGCTGGAGTAGAGCCTATCCCACCTGGGCCCACACCACCAGGCCCCGGGCCTGGCTCAGGGCCAACTCCGCCCGGTCCAACTCCACAGGAACTTCCTCTGGAGTCCAGCGAGAAGGTCGTTGAGATTACATTTATGGCAGACAGAAACCAGTTGTTTACAGCCTGGAACGCCGTCGCCAATCTGGCGGATCTCGCGGGGAGCGTTTCAGTTACAGTCAAGGCTGAATCTGAGAAAGGCTTTGACCAAAGTAAACTACGCAACGGAGTCCTTGAGCCGCTAGAGGAAGCGAATCTGATCGACGACAAGAAACAATGAGAGATAAGTGACGACTGACTAAAGACCAGTCTGTCCCTACCCATCAGCCTTTGCATGCTCCGTTCTTGCGCAACACCTGCCGGACTTGGTCTGATTGTACGAGAGAACCTTGCCTGCACAGATCCTCGTCTCCTGTGACAAACATAGATTTGCAATTCCCTAGAAATTAAGATAACTTCGGTCATTTGGCGCGGTGTTATGGTAAAAGACAAGATGGGTGCGCCTGGGTGAGGTTTTCATTGAGCCGTAAAGAGTCGGTCGATGCGCTCAGGAAAAAAATCGATCAACTTGATGAGAAAATCGTAGAGCTTCTTAACGAAAGGGCCTCTCTTGCTCGAAAGATCGGGCGACAAAAAAGCCTGAGGGAAGAGGAAGTCTACGTTCCCAGCCGTGAAAAGGAGATCTTTCACAGGGTTTCTGATTTGAACCGGGGACCCTTGCCCAAACAGGCCCTTCACTCCATCTACCGGGAAATTCTTTCCGCCTCTCGCTCTCTAGAGGCTGCCGTTAAGATCGCCTATTTTGGTCCTGAAGCAACCTTCACGCATATGGCCGCGCGTGAGAAATTCGGCTCGTCGGCGACCTTTATTCCAGCGGCCAGCATACCGGACGTCTTCCAGGAGGTGAGTCAGGGGAGGGCGGACTACGGCGTTGTGCCGATCGAAAATTCTACAGAAGGTGTCGTGACGCATACCCTGGATATGCTGGTGGAGGCTGATGTCAGGATTTGTGCGGAAGCCTCTCTAGAGATTCATCTATATCTCTTGTCTCGCTGCGCGCGGGCCGAGGATATCCGGCGAATCGTCTCGCATCCCCAGGCTCTCGCCCAGTGTCGACGCTGGATATCGAACCATTTCCCCACGGTCAAGGTAGAAGAGGTGGCGAGCACCGCGCAAGCGGCTCAGATGGCGGCTGCGGATGGCAGCCTGGCTGCGGTCGCTAGCAGCTTGGCGGGGGAGCTTTATGGGTTGCAGGTGATCGAGGACAAGATAGAAGACCACACAAATAATATCACTCGTTTTCTTGTTATTGGTGACCAGCAGCCTCGAGCGAGCGGGGATGACAAGACCGCAATCGTTTTTTCTGTAAAGGACGAGGTAGGCATTTTGCACCGCATGTTGGAACCGTTTGCCAAAAACCGCATCAACCTGACCAAGATTGAATCGCGCCCTCTCAAGCACAAGCCTTGGGAGTACCTCTTTTTTTTGGACCTGGAAGGACATATAGAAGAGCCAAGAATTCAAAGGGCAATCAAAAAGCTCGAGCGGAGATGTTTGTTTATCAAGGTCCTCGGCTCTTATCCCCGCGGCGTATGACTATTATTGACCAGGTTCCGGACTATATCCGCTCCTTGATTCCCTATGCTCCCGGCAAGCCGATCGAGGAGGTGGAGCGGGAGTATGGCATCGTGGGTTCGGTTAAACTCGCTTCTAATGAAAATCCTCTTGGCCCTTCTCCCCGCGCAATCCAGGCGCTGCAAGAGAGGTTGCACCAGCTCCATCTCTATCCGGATGGGGATTGCTTTTACCTCAGACAGGGGCTAGCAGCAAAGCTTGGAGTGTCGCCGGACCAGTTGATCTTTGGCAACGGCTCCAATGAACTCATCGAGCTGGCAGTCAGGACCTTTATGCGCCCGGGAGACGAAGCGGTGATGGCCAACCAGGCCTTTGTGATATATCGCCTTGTTGTGCAGGCTGCCGGCGGCTCGTGCAGGATAGTTCCGCTTAGAAATTTCACGCATGATCTAGAGATGATGGCCGCGGCAATCACCCGCAGGACAAGAATAGTCTTTTTGGCCAATCCCAATAATCCAACAGGGACCATCTATCGCAGGGAAGAGTGGAAAAGTTTCTCGGACGGATCACCCCGGAGATCCTGCTCGTCGTGGACGAGGCCTATTTCGAGTACGTTACCGATGCCGATTACCCTGATTCCCTCTCTTATTCCAGAGAAGCGAGAGCGCTTCTGACGTTGCGTACTTTTTCGAAGCTATATGGCCTGGCGGGCCTGAGGATTGGCTACGGCATTGGCCCTAAGGGGCTAATCGATCTCATGCATCGGGTGCGTCAGCCCTTTAACGTCAATGCTGCGGCCCAGTGGGCCGCTTTGGCGGCGATCGGGGATCGCGACCATGTGAAGCGTAGCCTTGCAGTGAACCGCGAAGGGATGGACTATCTCAAGAAGGAGATTGCCAAACTGGGACTGGAGCAGGTTTCCAGCCAGGCCAATTTCATTCTTGTCCGGGTCGGTGATGGCGAGAGGGTTTACCATGAGCTTCTCAGGCGGGGAGTGATTGTGCGGCCAATGGGGGCCTATGATTTTTCTGAGCATATCCGGGTGACGATTGGGACATCGGAAGAAAACAGTAGATTCATAAGCGAGTTAAGAGCTATAATTAAAGAGTAATGAGAGATTAACGGAGGCCTAATGATCGTAGTTTTAAAACCAGGGTTAACTCAGGACGAGATCCAGAAGGTAGTGGAGAGGATCGAAAGTTTTGGCCTGAGAGCGCATTTGTCCGAGGGCAAGGAGAGGACAATCATCGGGGCCATAGGGGATGAGCGGCTCCTGGCCGATCAGAGCCTCGAATCATTTCCCGGCGTAGAGAAGGTTCTACCGATCTTAAAGCCCTACAAGCTAGTGAGTCGGGAATTTCAACGGGTCAACACTGTTATCGAAATCAACGGTCGCAAGATCGGGGGAAAAAAAATTCATGTGATGGCAGGCCCTTGTTCTGTGGAGTCCAAGGACCAGGTTTTAGAGGCCGCAATCCCTGTCAGGGAAGCGGGCGCGACATTTCTGCGCGGCGGGGCTTTCAAGCCCAGGACCTCGCCCTACAGCTTTCAGGGGCTTGGAGAAGAGGGCTTAAGCTATTTAGCTCATGCTCGGGAGATAACAGGCCTCCCGATCATTACCGAAGTTCTTGATCCGCGCGATTTGGATGTGGTTTGCCGCTACGCGGATATACTCCAGATCGGCGCAAGAAACATGCAGAACTTCAAACTGCTGACCGAAGCAGGTAAGGTCAACAAGCCGGTCATGCTCAAGCGTGGGATGAGCGCGACCATCCAGGAGTTTCTCCTTTCGGCAGAGTACATTGCCTCGGAGGGAAACCGGAGGATTATCCTCTGCGAGCGTGGAATCCGTACCTACGAGACTGAAACCAGAAATACTCTGGACTTGAGCGCCGTTCCCGTGCTCAAACAACTCTCCCATCTTCCGGTCTTTGTCGACCCAAGCCACGGGACGGGCAGATGGGATATGGTGGCGCCTATGGCCCTGGCCGGAATCGCCGCTGGCGCGGACGGGCTCTTGATTGAAGTCCACTCCCATCCGGAGGTGGCCTTGAGTGACGGTCCGCAGTCATTGAAGCCGGACAAGTTCGCCGGCCTTATGAAGGATCTTAAGAGAGTGGCCGAGGCGGTCGGGAGGGAGATCTAGTGGCTTTTATGTTTCATAGGATGGTGGTTGCCGGTGTGGGATTGATCGGTGGCTCCCTGGCGTTGTCGGCTCGACAGCACGGCCTGGCTCGAGAGATCATCGGCTGTGGACGGAGTCAAGAGAATCTTCGCTGGGCTCAGAGCAGGGGCATCATAGACCGCTATTTCTCCATTCCCGATGAAATCCCGGGCGGAGTTGACCTCCTGATTTTGGGCACGCCTGTTCAGGCCACTGTCTCTCTGGCCGCATCATTTCTGCCCGGACTTGAGCAGGGCTGCTTGATCAGCGACGTGGGGAGCGTGAAGGCAAGGATCGTGCGCGACATGGAAAAACTCCTGCCGCACGGGATCGCTTTTGTCGGTGGTCATCCCATAGCTGGCGGCGAGCAATGGGGCGTCCAGGCGGCGGTTGCCGATCTTTTTGCGGGTCACAGATGCATCCTGACTCCGACGCGGAAAACCGACGGTGACGCACTTGAGAAAATGGGTTGTTTTTGGCGCAAAGTGGGGGCAAGGGTGGAGATCATGGATCCTCAGCTCCATGATAGAATTTTAGGGGTGGTTAGCCATCTGCCACACGTGTTGGTATACGCGCTGGTGAATACGCTGAGCCGGACAAAGATAGACTCCGTGGACTTGAAGGCCTATTGCGGCGGAGGATTCAAGGACTTCACCCGTATTGCCTCCAGCCGTCCAGAGATTTGGCGGGACATCTGCCTGGTCAATCGCCGGGCAATCGGTAGAAGTCTACACGATTACATCAAGCGTTTGGAGCGTTTGAGAAGGCTGATTCGGGACGAGAAAGGGGAGTTGCTGGAGCGGGAGTTTGCTTTGGCAAATGAAGCGAGGAGGCAGATTCCATAGATTAGGGCAAAATGCAAAGTGTAAAGTGCAAAATGAAGAAGGTCGAGGAGGTAAAGCGTCCACTGCAGGGCGATTTAACCGTTCCTGGGGACAAATCCATTGGCCACAGGGCGGTTATTTTTACCAGCGCTGCCCACGGGAAGAGCCGGATCTTTAATCTCTCTGGTGGAGAGGATAACCTTCGAACTGTTCAGGCCTTCAAAGACCTGGGTGTGAACATTCAGGTTGAAGGTGAGGCATTGTGCGTGGAAGGCAAAGGCTGGGATGGGCTTTGTCCGTCGGCCAAGGTCATTGATTGCGGTAATTCGGGAACGACCATGCGCCTCCTTTCGGGCGTGTTGGCGGGTCGCCCTTTCGGAACCACCCTGGATGGGGATGCCTCTCTTCGCCGAAGGCCGATGCAGCGGGTCATCGATCCGCTCGGGCGGATGGGCGCTCAGATTTTGAGTCAAAATGGCAAGGGTCTGGCCCCTCTGGAGATCCGGGGAGGAAAACTTCGCGGGATTCGTTATCTCTTGCCGATTGCCAGCGCGCAGGTAAAATCAGCGATTATCTTGGCAGGACTTCAGGCCGAAGGGGTTACCGTAGTGCAGGAGCCGCAACAATCGAGAGACCATACGGAGATCATGGCCCAAGCCTTTGGGGTGAAGCTGAAGGTTGAAGGCGCGTGTTCTGTTGTGCTGGAAGGGCGACAGCGTCTTTGTGCAAGGGAGGTGCGGGTCCCCGGCGATCTCTCCTCAGCGGCCTTCTTTTTAGTAGCTGCTGCGACGATTCCAGGGTCTGATGTTATCATCCGGGAGGTGGGGTGTAATCCTACCAGGGCTGGAGTCATTCAAGTTCTGAAGCGGATGGGGGCGGCCATAGAACTGATGCGCCAGCGAGAGGAGGCCGGGGAGTTAGTAGCAGACTTGCGGATTATTGGAAAGAGACTCCAAGGTGTCGAGATGGGTCCTGAGATGGTTGCCCGGACGATTGATGAATATCCTGTTCTCGCGGTCGCGGCAGCTCTGGCGGAAGGCGTCACGACGATATCTGGGGCGAAAGAGCTCCGGTACAAAGAGTCGGATCGAATTGCCACCATGGCAAGTGAATTGCGAAAGCTGGGCGTGCAGGCGGAAGAACGGGAGGACGGGATGAAGATCGAAGGCAGGAAGCGGCTGCGAGGGGGATGTGTCAGTAGTTACGGGGACCACCGGGTCGCCATGGCGCTGGCGGTAGCGGGGCTCTCTGCCGAGGGGGGAGTTGAAATTGACGACAGCGCCTGCGCGGATATCTCGTTTCCCCGGTTTTTCGATCTACTGGAAGGGATTCGCGCTTCGTAGTGCGCGCCAAGCGGGTGAGGAAACTGATTGTCGCTATTGATGGTCCGGCTGGCGCAGGTAAAAGTACGGTGGCAAAGCGTCTGGCAAAAGAGTTAGGTTATACTTACATGGATACCGGGGCGATGTACCGTGCCTTTGCCTGCAGGGTGATGGAGGAAGGAGCAAATCTTGAGGACGAGAAAGGGTTGAGGAAACTTCTTCGGGATACTAACATCGCGCTGGTGGAGCAGGATGGACGCCTCAGTATCCTCCTCGATGGGGTTGATGCCACCGATCGGATCCGTGCTCCCGAAGTGAGCCAATGGGCGTCGCGGGTCTCCACCAGCAAAATTGTGCGGCAGAGGATGGTCGAGTTGCAGAGGGATATGGGCTCTCGGGGCGGGGTGGTGGCGGAGGGAAGGGACATCGGCACGGTTGTTTTTCCCCATGCCGAGGTCAAGATATATCTGGATGCTTCCTCTCAGGAACGCGCTCGACGTCGCTTTGATGAGCTCAAGGACGAGGGCAACCAGGTAACCATGGAAGCAACTCTCGAGGAGATGGAAGAAAGGGACCGGCGGGATAAAGAGCGGGAGATAGCTCCGCTGCGCAAGGCGGAGGATGCTGTGGTGATCGATTCCACCCATATGGGCGTCGATGGAGTCGTGGCGCGGATTATGCAAGAGGTCAACAAGAAAATTTCGGCAAATCATTGAGAAGGGAAATAACAATTCATGGCCCAAAACGAAGAAGGTAAAAGCCAGGCCGGCGACGATTTTCAAACCCTCTTTGAGGAGAGTATGCGCTCGGTCAAGCCCGGAGGGATAGTCAAAGGGAGAGTTGTCGGCATTACAGCTACCCATGTGATGATCGACGTGGGGTACAAGTCAGAGGGGCAGATTCCCCTGCAGGAGTTTTTGGATCGTGACGGAAAGCTCCAGGTCAAGGTCGGGAATGAGGTGGACGTTTTCTTCGATTCTTCTGAAGGGGAAAATGGCGGCATTGTCCTTTCCCGCGAGCGGGCGGAGAATATCAAAGTCTGGGAGGATATTGAGAAAGCCTACCGGGAGGGTCTGGGAGTGGAGGGTGTCATTCTGGCCAAGGTCAAAGGGGGATTCAAGGTGGACGTAGGCGTGCCCGGATTCCTTCCCGGCTCGCACGTGGATATCCGGCCCACGCGGAATCTGGACAAGTTTGTTGGCAGGAGGGATAAGTTTGCCGTTCTCAAATACAATCGCCCGCGCGGCAACGTGGTTGTTTCCCGCAGGGTTCTACTGGAAAAGGAACGCGAATCGCTCAAAAAAGAAATCCTCAAGGTGTTGGAGGAAGGGGTCATCTTGGAAGGGGTGGTGAAAAATATTACCAGTTACGGCGCCTTTGTGGATTTGGGGGGCATCGACGGCATCCTTCACATCAGTGATATGTCGTGGGGACGGATCAATCATCCTTCGGAGGTGGTCAAGGTTGGAGATCGCATCAGGGTAGCGGTTCTCAAGTTTGATGCGGAGCGGGAGCGGATTTCGCTGGGAATGAAGCAGATCACTCCGGATCCTTGGAACACTGTGGGGGAGAAATATCCCGTTGGCGGTCGCGTTCCGGGTAAAGTCCTGAGCCTCATGGACTACGGCGCCTTTGTGGAGTTAGAGAGGGGCGTGGAAGGCTTGATCCATATTTCGGAGATGTCCTGGACTAAAAAGATCCCGCATCCGTCCAAGGTGGTGCAGGTCGGGGAGACAGTGGAGGTTATGATTCTCAATGTGGACCCGAACCACCGCCGCATTTCTCTGGGGTTGAAACAGGTGCTGCCGAATCCATGGGAACAGGTGAAGGAAAAGTATCCCGCAGGGAGCGTGATCCAGGGAGCCGTGCGTAACGTGACAGACTTTGGTATTTTTGTCGGAGTAGAGGAAGGCATCGACGGTCTGGTGCATGTCTCTGACCTCCATTGGACAAAAAAGATAAAACACCCTTCGGAGCTGTATAAGAAAGGGGACATGGTAGAGGCCAAAGTCCTGGGGGTGGATGTCGAAAACGAGCGCTTCTCCTTAGGGATTAAGCAACTAAACACCGATCCTTGGAAAGTGATCGCGGAGCGGTATCCAGCGGGTAGCAAGGTTAAAGGGGAAGTCACCAGCCTTCCTGATTTCGGCGTTTTTGTGCGTTTAGAGGAGGGGGTGGAGGGGCTGATCCATATCTCTCAGCTCAGCACAGAACGTGTGGACAAACCCTCGTCTTTGTTCAAAGTAGGGGATTCCGTTGAGGCGGAAGTGATCCATGTGGAGCCCCATGAGAGGAAAATAGGGCTTAGCATCCGCGCATTGAAAAAAACCGAGGAACGCCAGGAGATGGAAAGCTACTTAAAGAAGGAAAAAGAGGCGGGAAGATTTTCCTTCGAGAGTATTCTAAACGAGGAGCTTCGGTTGGATCGGGATGAAGAGACCCAACCGGGAGAGAAGGGCAAGGGAGGCAATCCATGATAATTTCGGATTGCGGATTTTGGATTCAATCTAAAATCGAAAATCTAAAATCGCAAATTTGGCGGATCTGTGGCTAGAGGGCGTTCACTGCTAAAGGGACTGGGCATTCTTTTCCTGTCTATCCTGGTTTTTTTTGTTGCGATCTTTTTTTATGCTTACCTGACGGGAGGGGAGGTTCAGGTTCTTTCCCTCCTTGGGGGAGAGGGCGTTGGAGTGCTCGAGATCGCGGGCTCGATCAATGACTCCCAAGAGGCCATTCGAAATCTGAAGCAGTTTGGAGAAACGAACGGGATCAAGGCGGTGGTAGTGCGCATCAATTCTCCCGGTGGAGGAGTGGCTCCGACGCAAGAGATCTTTGAAGAGATTGAGAAAGTAAAAAAGAACAAGCCTGTTATTGCCTCCCTGGGTGGCATGGCGACATCAGGAGGTTATTACATCGCCAGCGCCTGCAGCCAGGTGGTTGCCAATCCTGGAACCCTAACGGGTTCCATCGGGGTCATCATGGAACTGGGGAATATGGAGGAGTTGCTACGGAAGATCGGGCTTAAGGGCTACAACATCAAAAGCGGCCCTCACAAGGACATCGGCTCGCCGCTGCGACCCCTCTCGGCAGAGGAAAAGGCTATTCTCCAGTCGTTGGTGGACAATGTGCACGGTCAATTCATTAGGGCCGTGGCGAAAGGGAGGCGGATGTCTGAGGACAAAGTGCGAGCGCTTGCAGACGGCAGGGTTTATTCGGGGGAACAGGCGAAGGGGTTAGGTTTGGTGGACCTCCTAGGAAATATGGAGGACGCCATTGACCTTGCCGCCAAGCGCGGGGGGATCAAAGGGGCTCCTCAAGTCATTCACTCGCGGGGGGAGGATAAGGGTTGGTGGGAAAGACTGTTCTCTTCTTTCTTGGGCGGCCAGTGGGGCAGGGGTGAGAGCTGGGGATTGAGATACGAATGGTCCCCTTCCTTTATCCAGTGACAACGGCACGTGACGAGCAAAGGGGGAGAACGCGTGGTTCTCCCTGGAAGCGCCAACGTCTGTTTTGCGGGAGGTATTATGACAAAGAGAGACTTAATTGAAGAGGTCAACAGGAAGTTTCCTCGCCTCTCACGCCGAGATGCCGAGATCATTATCAACTCGGTTTTCGATTCGATGGTCGACGCGATGGGTCACGGAGAGAGAATCGAGATTCGGGGATTCGGGAGCTTTGTGATCAAGCACCGCCGCGCAAGGGAAGGCAGGAACCCCAAGAGCGGCACTGTGGTTTCTGTGGCGGCTAAGAGAGTGCCATTCTTCAAGGTGGGCAAAGAACTGAGGTTGAGGGTGGACGGAAAGGGATCTTCCGAATAGAGACGTCGATGAAGCCGATCTGGGCGCCATGGAGGATGGCCTATGTTGAGGAGGGATCCGAGCAGTCTGGGTGTATCTTCTGTGAAAAGCTGAAAGCGACGGATGCGCGGTCGAGCCTCCTTCTCACGCAAACGGCCCATTCGCTGGTCATGCTGAACAAGTATCCTTACAATTCCGGCCATCTGCTGCTGGCGCCTAAACGGCATACGGACCGGCTCTCGGATCTATTGCGCGAGGAGTATGACGATCTTTGCGATTCGCTCCGATCATCGGTGGATGTCGTCCTCAAGGTCCTGAAGCCAGGGGGCGTTAATCTGGGAATGAATCTGGGGCGGTGCGCCGGGGCTGGGGTCAAGGACCATCTTCACTGGCATGTCGTGCCCCGCTGGGAAGGAGACACAAACTTCATGCCGGTGGTTGGAGAGGTGCGCGTGATCTCTCAACATCTCCTGGAAAGCTACGATCGGCTCAGTCCTTTCTTCAGGGAGTTTTTGGTTCCAAGGCATGCTTAAGGTTGCCAAAACGATTTTTTTCACTCTCCTTTTCATCTTGGGGATCACCTTCGCCATGGAGAACACGGGCTGGATTGTCCTTAGGTATTACTTCGGGCTCGAGAGCCCGCCGGTGCCGATTTTTCTTCTTGTGCTCTTTTCGGTGTTGTTGGGAGTTATCTTGACGGGAGTCGCTTTTATCGTCGATGAATGGTCTTTGAGAAAAGCCCTGCGGGAGAAAGAGCGGGAAATCGCGTCGTTGGAAAAGGAGCTTCAGCTCTATCGAGAACGGGAGCGCACTGTGGCCGGGACGGCGACGAAAGCGTAAAATTTGTTAGAGGGAGGCAATCGAGCGTGAAAGAAGCGAAAGTTCTGGGAGAGTTAAAGAAAAGCGGCAGCCCGGTTCTCACGGTGCGCGCAGAGATGCGCAAGAACCTGGTTCGCTATCTGGAGACGGGAAATCGGATTTTGCCAGGGATCGTCGGTTATGATGATACGGTCATCCCGGATATCGAGAATGCGATCCTTTCCGGCCACCATATGGTTTTTCTGGGAGAGCGCGGGCAAGCGAAATCTCGCATCATCCGGGGCCTGGTTTCCCTGCTGGATGAACGGATCCCTATTATCCAGGGGTGCGAGATCAATGATAATCCTTTTGCCCCTATTTGCCGTTCCTGCCGGCGCCGCCTGGAAAAGGAGGGGGATGCGTTGCCTATTGAGTGGATCGGGAGAGAGCAGAGATACGGGGAGAAGCTGGCGACGCCCGATGTCTCCATTGCGGACCTCATCGGAGAGATCGATCCGATCAAAGTGGCGGAGGGGAGATATCTGGCAGACGAGGAGACCATTCATTACGGCCTGACCCCGAGGACCAACCGCGGCATCTTTGCTATCAACGAGCTTCCCGATCTGACGGAAAAGGTTCAAGTAGGGCTCTTCAATCTGATGGAAGAGAAGGACGTGCAGATCAAGGGGTACAAGATCCGTCTGCCGCTGGACATCGTTATCATGGCGAGCGCCAATCCGGAAGATTATACCAGCCGCGGGCGGATCATTACTCCGCTGAAGGATCGTTTCGATGTCCAGATCCGCACCCACTATCCCCGGACTATCCAGGACGAGATCGCCATTATGGAGCAGGAGGCTGGTCCGGCGAGCCAGCGCAGCCAACCGGTCCGGGTCCCTGAATTCATGAAGGAGATCCTCGCGCACATGACCTTTGAGGCGAGAAAGTCGAGCGACATCAACCAGGCCTCGGGTGTGAGCGTGCGCGTGACCATCAGTAACTATGAGAGCATGATCAGTAACGCCGAGAAAAGAGCGCTGCGTCTCAAAGAAGGGGAAGTGGTCCCGCGCATCAGCGACTTGCACTCCGTTTTGGCTTCAACCGGCGGAAAGATAGAGATGGAATATGTCGGGGAGGAGAAGAAGGAGGAGGAGTTGGTGGAAAAGCTCTTGAACCGGGCCATCTCAAAGGTCTTCGACCAGTATTTTAGCGTCAACTCCCTGCAGAAAGTGGTGGACTATTTCAACTCCGGCTGGGGTGTCGAGGTCTCGGATGCCATGCTCTCGGAGGATTATATGGAGGGCATCAAAGAGATCCCAGGGCTTAAAGACGCGATCCGTTCTCTGGGCACGCTCGAGTCTCCTGCCTTGATGGCCGCAGCGACAGAGTTTATCCTGGAGGGGCTGCACCTGCATCAAAAATTGAATAAAGAGGTGGAAGGGGGGAGAATCACCTACGGAAAGTGAACAGGCAGTAGGCAACAGGCAGTAGTTAGTAAGTTCGGCTCTTGCTATTGCCTAATGCCTCTCGCCTCGCGCCTGCATATGCGTCGGATTCGATACAGTCGCTGGAGTGGTCATTCTGCCGAGTCGGTTGGAGCCGAGAGCGTCTTTGACCAGCTCAACGACTACATGAATGATACAGGAGACCTCCAGCAGGCCATGCGTCGCCTCAAGCAGCGAGGCTTGAAACAGGAGGATAAGCAAATAGGAGGTCTTGAGGACCTGATGGCTCGGGTTGCGCGCGAATTGCGGCGGCTCTACGAGCGCTATCAAATCCAGTCTGCCCTGCACCAGATAGAGAAAAAACTTCAAGCGATCGTTAATCAAGAGCGGCAGACCCTCGAAGCGATCGGGGAACGCAAGCCCGACCTGGAAGTGAAGAAGGAGTTTTTGGATCATCTGCCGAGCAAGTCCAGTGAGGCCATCGAAAAGCTCGCCTCCTATAGCTTTGAAGATCGCGCGGCGTCTGAAGAGTTTCAAAAGCTTCTTTCGCGGTTAGAGGAGATCCGACGGCTGGAGAACTCCATTCGCAGGGAGGGGAACCTTTTTCGCGGCTCTACTCCGCTGGATTTCGAAAAGGCGCAGGAGGTACTGGACCAGATTGAGGCCTTGCGTCGCCTCGAAGGGCAGATGTCGGGCTTGCGATTGGAAGATGTGGACCGGGATCTGCTGCAGGAGCTGCTGGGGGAAGATGCCCTGCGAGAATTCAATGGCATCGTGCGTATGGAGTCCCTTCTGGAAGAGGGCGGTTATCTCGCCAATTACGGGGACCACTTCGAGCTGACGGCGCGTGGAGTGAGACGGATCGGCCAGCTAGCGCTACGGGATATCTATCGACAGTTGAAGCGCGATGCGATCGGGCGCCATCCGGTTCGCTACCGGGGCGCCCAAGAACTCGTAACCGAAGAGAGTCGGCCTTATGTACAAGGCGACTCTCTCCATCTGAATATGATTCAGACTTTGAAGAATGCGCTGATGAACGAGGGCGGGTTGCCTATAAAACTCCGGCCGAGCGACTTTGCGGTCTACGATTCTGAACACACGACGCGCGCGGCGACCGTGCTGCTGTTGGATATGAGCTGGTCCATGAGCTGGGAAGGGCGTTTCGCTGCGGCCAAGAAGGTTGCGCTTGCGATGGAGAGCCTGGTCCGCTCTCTGCACCCGCGCGACTACTTCGGCATCGTCGGCTTCTTCACCCGCGCGGTCGAACTGAAGCCGAAGGATCTGCCGGAGGCGACGTGGAACATGGGAGATCCTTTTACTAACCTGCAGGACGGTCTGCACCTGGCCACCGAGCTTTTGGAGAGAAGGCCGAGCCGGAATCAGCAGATGATCGTCATTACCGATGGACAGCCTACCGCCTACTGCCGCCAGGGGCGGCTCTATTGCGAGTGGCCGTTGAGCTTCGGAGGCATCAGCCAGAGGGCGGCGGAGGAGACGCTGCGAGAAGCCGAACGGGTTACCCGGAGAGGGATTACCATCAATACTTTCATGCTGGATGACAGCCCGGTTCTCAGGGGCTTTGTTGATGAGATGACGCGGATCAACCGGGGCCGCGCCTTTTATACCCGTCCAGACCGCCTAGGCGAATACCTGCTTGTCGATTACATCTCACGCAGAAGAAAAAAGATCTAAAAACAGGACTTTCTGGCTCGGCCAAGGGTTGAAGCGCCGTTAATCCGCCTTCACCTCGCCCAGGAATCGGGCCGATTCCTCAGGTAAGGCTGAGTTGATGAACATCCCTGAGCCCAATTCGAATCCAGCCGTCTGACTCAGCCGGGGGACCACGGCGATATACCAATGGTAATAGCGCACCGTCTCCGACTCTTTTGGGGCGGTGCGGATGACAAAGTTGTAGTCGGGGTGATTGAGCCCCCTGTCGAGCTTCACGAGAAGACGCCGCAGGATTTGCGCCAGGGCGATCTTTTCCTCGTCGTCGATGCAGCCGAAAGAGGCGCAGTGGCGCTTGGGGAAGATCCAAAGGTGGTAGGGGGAGAGTGCGGCGTAGGGTATGAAGGCGAGGAAGTGAGGGTTCTGCTCGACCACCCTCACCCCTTCGAGGGCCTCCTGCTCCAATGTGAAGCAAAAGATACACTGCCCGTTGTCGTCGTAAAACTGGAGCGCGCTTTCGAGCCGCTCGCGAACCTCGCTGGGAATGATCGGCGTGGCGATGAGTTGGGAGTGGGGGTGCTCCAGGGAGGTGCCGGCAGCGGCGCCGTGGTTTTTGAAAATCGTCACATGCTCGATGATTGATGCGGAAAGCGCGGCCCGGTGCCTCTGCAGATAGGCCTCGACCACCTGCTCCACCTCTCTATCGCCCATCGTGGAAAGGGTTTGGTTGTGATCTGGGGTCTCAACCACGACCTCGTGAATGCCCACCGCACTGATCGCTCGCTTGATGCCGGATTGTGTGCGCACGATCTCTCCGGTTGCAGCCAGGGCGGGGAACCTGTTCGGGAAGACCCGGACGCGCCATGTCCCTTCGTTGGGAAGCCTCAGGGTCTCCTGCGGGGTCTTCTCCTCGTTGCCGGGGCAGAAAGGGCAGGTGGGTACATGCTGCGGAAGCGGTGTGCGCTCCTCTTTGCGGCTGAACTCGTGGGGCCGGCGCGCCCTCTCAGTCGCGATGATCACCCAGTGGCGTGTGATAATGTTCTGGCGCAGCTCAGGCATGGCTTGGGCGTTTCCCTGGAGCTGCGCCCAAAATAGAACTTTGCCCTTGACAGTGTCAAGCCGAGGTAAAGAGTTTTCCTTGACATTCTTTCTTTTCCCTTTTACCCTTATAAATAAAAACATTCGTGTTTTCATTTTCTGGAGGTTGGGATGGATGCCTTTAATAGCAAGATGGTGAGCCGGATCGTCGGGGTGAGTCTCCGGCAAATCCAGTACTGGGATGAGCAGGGCTTTATCCAGCCCTCGGTCAGGCTGGCGGAGGGGCGCGGGACCAAGCGCCTCTACTCTTTTTCCGACCTGGTTCAACTGAAGGTAGTCAAGGATCTCACGGACTATGGTCTCAGCCTGCAGAAGATCCGCCGTTGTCTCCACTACCTCAGACGCTTCTTCCCAGAGGCGGCGGAGCCACTCAGTTCGCTTAGATACCTTACTGACGGCGAAAAACTATTCGTTTTGACGAGCGACAAGAACAAGATCCTCGACGTGATGGACCGCCAGTTCGTTTTCTCGCTTGGAATTGGCAACCTGGTGCGGGAGCTCAATGGAGAGGTGCGCCGCCTCGCTGGCCGCACGGATAAGCACTTGTCCAGGGTACCCCGTAGGGGAGAGGGCAAAAGGACGGCATCCGCTTAGTTACTATGGAGGCGGCTAAACTCACCCCCATGATCCGGCAGTACCTCCAGATGAAGGAGAGGCACCGGGACGCTATTCTATTCTTCCGCCTGGGGGATTTCTACGAGATGTTTTTTGAGGACGCGGAAAAGGCCTCCAAGATTCTGGACATCGCCCTGACCTCACGCAATCGAAGCGAGGACTCGGCAGTGCCGCTGTGCGGCGTGCCTTATCACGCGGCCGCGCCCTATATCGGGAAGCTCCTCGACGCCGGGTATAAGGTGGCCATCTGCGAGCAGATGGAAGACCCCCAGGCGGCGCGCGGGGTGATCCAACGGCAGGTGGTCCGCGTTATAACTCCGGGCACGGTCACGGAGGGGGAAGCCCTCGATTCGAGGGACAACAATTTTCTCGTCGCTGTCTCCGTAGGGGAGGGAAGCTTTGGTCTGGCATTGACGGATGTGACCACCGGGGAGTTTCGCTTCACGCAGGTAGGGGATTATGGCGCGCTGGTGGATGAGATCGGCCGTGTGCGCCCGCGCGAGATCATCTTCGCGGAAGGAGAGGAGCCGTTATGGGAGCAGCTCCAGAGCGCTTTTCCCAATGTTCATCTGAGCCCCATTGGCGCGCTGCGTTTTTCTCCGTCAGAGACGGAGCGTCTCCGCAACCTCAATCTTTGGACAGGTGAAGCAGACGAAGAATGGCAGCAGGGCATTTTTGCGGCGGCGGCTATCGTCTCCTTTCTGGAAGAGAACTTGCCGGAAGTCCTTAAGGCGTTGAGGGATCTCCAACCCTACAGCACGGGCCAGTACTTGATCCTCGACGAAACAACCAGACGAAACCTGGAGCTGCTGCGCGATTTTCAGGGGCGGAGGAAGGGCGCCTTATTGGGGCTCCTGGATTACACCCTGACGGCTATGGGGGCGAGAAGGATGCGCCAGTGGCTTCTCTACCCGCTTTTGGATGAGAAGCTGATCCGGCAGCGCCACGATGGCGTTGAGGAGCTGGTGGAGAATTACCAAGGACGCGAGCAGCTCAGAGCGGGCCTCGAAAGGGTGCAGGACCTCGAGCGGCTGGCTGGCAGGATTGCTTGCGGCAGCGCCCACGCCCGAGATCTCGTGGCTGTCAAAGAGGGCCTATGCCTGATTGGGCCGTTAAAGGAAAAATGCAACGAATGGCGCGCGGAGGTTTTTGCCTCCGTCAAAGAGAAATTGCGGGATCTGCCTGAGGTCGTAGAACACGTTGAGCGGGCGATCGTTGATGATCCGCCGGTGACGGTGAAAGACGGCGGGGTGATCCGTCAGGGTTATCACGCGGAGCTGGATGAAATTAGGTCGCTGCAAAAAAACGCCAAAGAATGGATTGCCAGATTCGAGAGCGGCGAGCGGAAACGGACAGGAATCAACTCTCTCAAGGTAAGGTACAACCGAGTTTTCGGCTATTACATCGAGGTCACGAAAGCCAATCTGAAGTTGGTGCCATCGGATTACATCCGCAAACAGACTCTGGTAAATGGGGAGCGCTACATCACGCCCGAACTGAAAGAATATGAGGCCAAGGTCCTAAGTTCCGAGGAGGAAATCCTCAGGCTGGAGCTTTCGCTTTTCGCCGAGGTGAGGGAGAGGGTTGCCTGCTATTATGCCGAGATGAGAGAGACCGCCGACGCCCTGGCGACGCTGGATGCGCTGCTCTCCCTTGCTCACGCGGCCGCATCGCATCACTTTGTCCGTCCCAGTGTTGATTCCGACCTCGTCATCTCTATCCGGGAAGGCCGTCACCCTGTAGTCGAGGCGGCGCTAGGCCGGGGCGCCTTCGTTCCCAACGATTGCCGTCTGGATCCTGAGTCGCAGCAGATCCTCATGCTCACAGGACCCAACATGGCTGGAAAATCCACCTATATGCGTCAGGTCGCCCTGATTGTGATGCTCGCCCAAATGGGCAGTTTCGTTCCTGCCACTGAAGCGCGCATAGGGCTGGTGGACCGCATCTTTACGCGCATCGGCGCCGCAGACTCGCTCGCGCGGGGAGAATCGACTTTCATGGTAGAGATGAAGGAGACGGCCCATATCCTGCGCCATGCGACTTCCCGGAGCCTGATCCTTTTGGACGAAGTAGGCCGGGGAACCAGCACTTTCGATGGCATCTCTATCGCGTGGTCCGTGGCTGAATATTTACACGATACCCCTAAGCGTCCTCGGACTCTCTTTGCAACGCATTACCACGAACTCACGGATCTCGCGCTTACCAACGAGCGGGTGAAGAATTTCAACTTCGCCGTCAAGGAATGGAAGGGTGAGGTTATTTTTTTGCGCACGCTTATGGAAGGGGCTGCGAGTCGGAGTTACGGCATCCATGTTGCCCGCCTTGCCGGGCTTCCGGCTTCGGTTGTGCAGCGGGCCAAGGAGATTCTTAGAAACCTTGAGGGAGAGGAACTGGACGAGAAGGGCCGGCCCAGACTCGCCCGCGGGCATCAGGCCGAAGGGCCGGCGCAGATGGCGCTCTTTAGCGGCGCCGATCGCAGGCTTAGCGAGGAGCTGAAGAAGATCGATGTCTCAGTCCTTACTCCCCTGGAGGCGCTGAATATTCTCCACTTCCTCGCGGAGCAGGCGAAGAAGGAGGGCTAGTGCCGGTCCAATTAACTTCGCCTAACCTCGTTTATCGCCCCTCGCTCTCCCTGCGGCGTACATCCGCGGTACGCCTCAGTCGGCTCGGGGCTCGCGCCTCGTTATGCTCGTTACTTGGCCCGGCACACTGCTGCGCTAGCTTTTTGACCGCCTTTATCCTGGCCTTGAGTCTCCTCCTTGCAGGGAGCGTGGGTTGGGGGGGGCAGCGGGACAAGGATCTCTTTCTTTCAGCCAAGAAGGAATACGACCTCCTGAAAAAGAGCGCGGTCGCAGGCAGGAACAGCCGCCGCTGGGAAACCCTGGCCGGGCGTTTTCAGAAATTTGCGCGCGAATTTCCCCGCAGCCCTGACACGGACGACGCGCTTTTTTACGCGGGCAAGAGCTATCAGGAGCTCTACCGTCTTAATCAAAAGGATAGCACGCTGGATCTGGCCATAAAAAATTGGCAGGCGCTGGTTTCCCGCTATTCCAAGAGCCCACTGGCGCCGGAGGCCCGCTACTGGCTGGGATTGAGTTTTGAGGAGGGGAAGGGTGAAGCTACGGAGGCGCGCGCGCATTACCAGACGCTCGTCGAGAAATATCCCCGTGCGGAATGGGCGGCGAAGGCGCAGAAGAGACTCGACGCTATGCGGCGCGTAGAAGAGGAAAAAAAAGAGCAGTCCCGCTTGTCAAGCGCTCAGCCGGGCGGCCGGGCCCTTCTGACGCAGATCCGGCATACCTCGTCTCAGACCTACACAAGAATAACTATGGATCTGTCAACGGAGATCCGCTTCGAAACCCATGTTTTGAAAGCGGAGCCATCCAAAGAGCTCCCGCCCAGGATCTATGTAGATCTCGTGGGGGCCCGCCTCGGCATGGATGGGAGTCAACCGATTATGGTCCAGGACCGACTGCTCCGCCAAGTCCGCGTTGGCCAGTTTAGCCCGGATGTGGTGCGCGTCGTGCTCGATATGAGCAGTCTTGCCGGTCATCAAGCGTTTTTGCTTCCTGACCCGTATCGCCTGGTAATAGATATTCAAGGCAGTAAGGACCGAGACAAGCTGGCCGCCCTGGAAAAGGAAAGAGAGCTGTCATCGTCGCGGAAGGGAGTGAAGCCAATAAGCTCGGGCCTGCGCAAAATCGTTTTGGATCCGGGCCACGGGGGGAAAGATCCAGGGGCGATTGGAATAAACGGCGTCGCGGAAAAGGACGTCGTCCTCGCCGTTGCCAAGAAATTGGCGAAAAAGCTAAAGGCCGAGATGGGAATCGATGTAGTTCTCACCCGCCGGGATGACACCTTTATTCCTCTGGAAGACAGAACCGCGATTGCCAACGCGGAAGACGCCGATCTTTTTATCTCGCTTCATGTAAACGCTAGCCCCAACGGTAAGGCTAGAGGCATTGAGACCTACTACCTTGACAATACCAACGATGAAGCGTCTGTCCGCCTGGCTGCGAGGGAGAACGGGACTTCGCGCAAAGGCATTTCGGATCTCCAATTCATCTTGAGTGACCTGACGCAAAACTCAAAACTGGAAGACTCTATCACCTTCGCCCATCGCCTCCAATCCTCCGTTGTTTCCCATATGGGGCACAGATATGGTGACATCAGAGACCTCGGGGTCAAAAAGGCGCTCTTTTATGTCCTCGTAGGAGCCCGCATGCCGAGCGTTCTCGTGGAGATGTTTTTCATCACGAACAAGACGGAGGGGCGCTCGCTGACCCGGCAGGCCTATCAGGACGCTTTGGTGGAAGCTCTACTTGCGGGGATCAAGAAGTATCAAGAGAGCGCCCAGGTAGTCAAAAACCTCTAGTCAGGAATCCTCATGGATGCGCTAGCGCTGTTGCGGTCCCTTTTGGAGGAGAGCCGGGTCGAGGCCGATCTCGCCCGCGGCGCGCGGGCCTATCTGCAAAAGGGTCACACTCTGTTGTTCGAGGGCCATCGTGCGGGCGCCGGAGGCTTTGAGATCGTGTCGGCCTACACGACGATGGTAGACCACTTGGTCCGCCACCTCTTTGAAGTGGCGAGCCGGGAATATATTCGGCGCTATCCCAGTCTCACCGCCCGCTGCGCTCTCATCGCCCAGGGCGGGTACGGTCGTGGCGAGTTGAACCCCCACTCGGATATTGACCTTCTCTTTGTTTACACCTGGAAGGTGACTCCCTATGTGGAGTCTGTGGCGGAAAAGGTCCTCTACACCCTCTGGGACGCAGGTCTTGAGGTAGGGCATGCCACCAGGAGCGTTGCGGAGTGCGTCCGGCTTGCCAACAAGGATATAAAGGTTAAGACGGCCCTGATCGACGCGCGCTATTTGTGCGGCGATCAGGGTCTTTACGGGGACTTTTCTAAGGCTGTCGAGCAACAGCTTCTACGGAAGAATGAAGATCGCTTCGTTAAAGAAAAGCTGGAGGAGAATCGGCTGCGCCGGGAACGTTACGGGGAATCGGTCTATCTCCTGGAGCCTGACGTGAAAGAAGGAGAGGGCGGTTTGAGAGATATCCATACGGCCCTCTGGATCTCCAAGGTGAGGCATCCGATAAAGGAGCTCGATGGCCTGGTGGATCACGGGATCATCCAGGCGAAGGACCTTGCCGAGCTCAAGGCAGCGCAGGACTTTCTCTTGCGGGTGAGAAACGAGCTCCATTTCGGCTCGGCAAAGCATCAAGACCAGCTTACCTTCGAAGAACAGGAGCGCGTGAGTCGGGCGCTGGGCTTCGAAGGAGAGAGGAAGCTCAAGGCGGTGGAAGTGTTTATGCGAAGCTACTACCTGCACGCGTCGGCGGTCAGTCGTATCGCTTCTTTGGTCCTACATCGAGTCACGGAACACGGAGACGGCTTGGATAGGAAGAAGTATGGTGTCGGCAGAAAAATCAGGGAGGGCGTTTACGTCTCCAAAAATTATCTACGGATCTCGGATCCGTCTATCTTGACCTCGCAGCCCGAAAACCTGATCAGCATCTTCGGCGAAATTCAGAAACACAAGGTAGGGATTGGCGAGGATGCCCGCGAGTTGATACGCAACCACCTCGAGTTGATAGACGAGAAGCTGCGCCGCTCTGTGACGGCGGATCTATCTTTTTTTGAGATTCTCAAGTGGAAGGAGCGGGTTTACGAGACGCTTGTCGAGATGCACCGCTGCGGTGTGCTGGGGGCTTTTATTCCTGAATTCGGCCGGCTGCTCTGTATGGCGCTGCATGATCTGTACCACATTTACACGGTTGACCAGCATTCGCTTCGGTTGATTATGGAGATTGAGTGCCTTAGGGCCGGGGCTTTTCGGGAGTCGTTGCCGTTGCTTACCCAATTGGCCCGCGAGGTCGAGAGAACCGAGATTCTCTACCTTGCCCTCCTTTTTCACGACATTGGCAAGGGATATGGGGGAGGTCACTCGGAGATCGGCAGCGAGATGGCGAGGAATATAGCGCGGCGGATGCGGCTTAATGTCGATGACTCCTCCCAACTGGAGTTTCTTGTCCGGCACCACCTTCTCATGGCCAATATAGCCCTCCGCAGGGATCTTGAGGACGAAAAAACTATCTTGGATTTCGCCCGGGTGATGGGCAATGTAAGCAACCTTAAGATGTTGTATATGCTCACCTATGCTGACATGCGTGCGGTGGGCCCGGAAGTGTGGAATAACTGGAAGGCTGCGCTTTTGGAAAATCTCTACCTGCAGGCCGCGGGCATTCTGGAAAGTCAGGAAAAAGGAGAGTTTCGCAGAGAAGACCGCCGGTCGAGATGCCGGCGGATTCGGGCCCGCCTGCGGCGCCGCTTCTCCGCGAAATACGGCGCTGAGAGGCTCCAGCGCTTCCTAGAATCCATGCCTGAAAGGTATTTTCTCACGACACCTGAAGACGATATGCCTTCTCACCTGGAACTCATGAATCAGTTCAGCGGGGAGGGTTTTGTCAGCTCGGTGCGTCACTTTCTTGAAAGAGACTATAGCGAGATGGTCATTTGCGCCCAAGACCGGCCCGGACTTTTCGCGCGCATTACCGGAGTTTTTGCCGCTCTAGGATTAGACATCCTGAACGCGCGTATCACGACTTCAAAAGACGGGCTCATCCTGGATGCCTTCTGGATCTCGCACGCGGGGCGGCCCGAGGTGGTCATAGATGCGCAAAAGTGGGAGAGAGTCCGCGCTCTTCTGGAACAGGTCCTTGCAGGGTCTATTGATGTCGCCCGTCTCGTCGAGGAGTCGGGACGTCCGTCGCTGTTCAAAAGGCGGCGGGCTAAAGTCCCGACAGTTATTCAGATTGACAACGAGGCTTCAGACGACTTTACCATCGTGGAGATATACACCCAAGACCGTATTGGAGTTCTGTTCACCATTACCTACGGCATGCACCAACTGGGTATCTCTATCCACCTGGCGAAGATATCGACCAATGTGGATCAAGTCGCAGACGTCTTTTACGTAACCGACGAGGAGGGGAGGAAGATTCGTGACCCGGAAAGCTTGGAGATGATCCGCCAAACGCTCTATGCAAATTTAGTGTCCGAGGATGTTGAGGAAATCCCTTCGTAGGCCGGACTAAAAGGTGAAGGAGTCGCTTGATCTTTATATTGACTCTTTTCTCAATACGCTCACGGTTGAGAAAGGGCTCGCGCGCAATACCCTGGAGGCCTACAGTCGGGACCTCAGCCGACTGGTAAATTTTTTAAAGGGTCGCGGCATTCGTTCGTGGAAAGAGAGCCAGGCCGTCCACTTGCGTCATTACCTTTCCTGGCTGCGGGGTCGAGGCCTGAGCGCCCGCTCCATTGCGCGCAATGTGGTCGCGCTTCGCCAGTTCTACCGTTTTTTGGAGAAAGAGGAGACGATCTCGGAGAGCCCGGTGCCGGCTTTTTTGCTGCAGCGGGCCTCCAGAAAGCTGCCGCACACCTTGAGTCGGGATGAGGTGCAGGGTCTGTTAAACCAGCCCGATTCAAGCACGCCGCTAGGGTTGCGCGACAAGGCGATGATCGAGCTCCTGTACGCTACCGGTCTGCGGGTCTCGGAGTTGGTCTCTCTGCAAACGCATCAGGCAAACCTCGAAGGAGACTACCTTACGGTCAGGGGGAAGGGGGCCAAGGTACGCGTGGTTCCTTTCGGAAAATGGGCGAGAGAACTGCTGCTCCGTTATCTCCGGGAGATTAGACCGAGGCTCTCCCGAGGCCGCACGAGCCCCTTTCTTTTTCTTACGCGATCCGGCAAGGCCCTTACTCGCCAGGGCTTTTGGAAATTGACCCGACGCTACGCCCTGGCCGCTGGGATTGAGAAGAGAGTGACGCCGCATACCTTGCGCCACTCCTTCGCCACTCATCTTTTAGAAGGCGGCGCCGATCTGCGCTCTGTCCAGTCCATGCTGGGGCACGCTGACATCTCGACGACGCAGATCTACACTCACGTGGACAGCTCGCGTCTTAAACAGGTCCATCGCAAATATCATCCACGGGAGAGAGGCGCAGGGAAATAGCTTTCCGCTAGCGTGACCCTCCCGCCGATTGTCTCTGGATTGCGTGGGGTTTTGTGTCTGGATAGACTACGGGTTGATATCGGGATAGTCTGTAAGAGTCGAAGCAGTTGAGTTAGTAGTTAAACAGAAGCTGGAATTTTCGGTGAAAGGATGATTTGATGTCGGGTCGATGGATTTTGAAATCATCGGCCAGATTAGGGATATTGAGACGATTGCAGTTGGGCGAGCGGTTCGGGAGGTGGTACGATTGCGCAAGCGCTATGGTCGAGGTCGGTGGAGAAAGTTAAAAGGAGTCGCAACTGTACGCCTCCGAGACGACACCGTTCATACAGCAGAAGTGCATTGGTATGAAGCCCATGGTATTGGGAGAAGAGAGATGAAGATTAAATTTCCTTTATTAGATTAGCTATGAAGAAACAAACCAAGCAAGAGGCGCATTTTGCCGTGTGCATTAACAATAAGGGGTACGAGGCCTCCCTCGAAGCTGGAAAGCTGTACCGGATCATCCCCGACGTAAAGGCGGAATCACACGGGTATATACGTGTTATTGATGAGAGCGGTGAGGACTACGGATATGCGGCGGACCGCTTCTTTCGCCTTGAAGTGCCTCGACCCCTTGAGAAGGCCTTACTAAAGGCTTCGGCGTGACAGGCCGAAACCTGCCTGGCATAACGCTTCAGGTCACCAGTTAAGGCCAATGAGGCTGGGTGAATTTCCTCGCATTCTGATTTATGGACTTCAACGTTAGGACCTGGATCAGGAAAGCCAAGAACGGGTTCCGAAACTGGAAGGGCCGCATGCAGAAGGCTACGGTCGACTCCGCGTACTGCTTTATGTCCGCCACGGCGCTATGGCCGGTAGCAGAAGCGTTGCGCCAAGGCAATGAGACAGCCCTAGCTACGCTCGGAACTCTGCTGGCCAGCAGCACGGCGGCTAGTATGTGGGCAAACCAGCTTAAAGAGTGGAAGGACGAGGCCGACGGCGCAAGTAAGCTGGCCAAGGCCACGAAGGATCGACAAACTCGTGAACAGCTTGACACAGTCCTGGAAAAACTTGGCGCGGTAGATCTAGCAGGCGAGAGCCTGCAGGGAAAAGACCGCGTTTGGTTTGAGGAAACACTTCAAAAGGAATTGCGGCAAATAGGCAACTTGAACAAGTTTAAAGCGCACTTGGGTGGTTCCATGACGATTGCGCAGGGGAGGGGCGCGAGGGCGCATATCAAGCGTTCGGTGGTTGCGGGGAAAATCAGTAAGAGCACGATCCACGTCGGCGACATAGTTAACCGTCCTGGGGTTAACCAAAGAAAAGCAGAAGGGGCACGTCGGAACTATCTCGCACATCTTCGCCGGGCCTGCCAAGTGTTACCTCTAGGCACCGTCGGAATAGATGAGGCCACAGAACAGGACGTTAGCCTAGACCAGGTTTACACTGATCTTGATACAACCACGCCGGTGTCATTGACGGAAAAGGAGAAGGGAGTCCGGGGAAGGGATGCTCTCTCTTTTGGTCGAGATAAAGAGATGCGTCATCTCACCGCATTGGAGGCCGCGGGTAAATGTTCGCGGCTGGTGCTACTAGGTGACCCTGGTGGAGGCAAGAGTACCTTTGTCAAGAAATTGATCTCATGGCAGGCCACCGCTCAGCTAGATAATGAGAAGCCAATTCCAGGAATCTCTAGGGAACTTTTGCCAGTGTTCGTGGAATTACTTGGCCTCTACCCGAAGCTAGTCGGCGTTAAAGTCGAGGAAATGGCGCTAGACGACGCACGCAAAAAGTTAGCGGAACTACTACATGTTTATGTAGCGGAAGTCCTTGCCCGTTTTGGTGCCAGTGCTTTCGAGGAATGCCTGCGCGAGGCACTGGGTCAAGGCCGTTGCCTGCTTGTTCTCGACGGCTTAGATGAAGTGCCGCCTGATCTTCGCAATCTTGTTCATCAGGCGACCATCGGAGCGGTTACGATCTATCGGCCCGAGCGCATCATTATCACCTGTCGCATTCGATCCTACTTTGGTAGTGCCATACTACCTGGCTTTGAAGCCCATACTTTAGCTCCTTTTGATGAAGACAAAGTACGTAAGTTCACGTCTGCCTGGTACAATGCCCAGAAGCAATTGGGCAGAGTACACGCAGACCAAGCGAAGAAGAGAGCTGACGACCTTGCAACGGTTGCCCTGTCGGGAGAACTGCGGGAGCTATCGGAAAACCCAATGTTGCTTACTGCGATGGCTGGCATCCACCAGCGGGATATTGGGCTTCCAAAGGAAAGGGTGCGCCTTTACAAACTGGCGGTCGAGCTGCTCCTACACCGATGGCAGAAGCGGAAGACCGGTGAGTCTAGCATGGCGCCTTCGACGGGTCTGACATCATTTCTAAACGATAACCTGCGACTATGGGGTGTAATGGAGAAACTGGCTTATGAATCTCACCGCATCGGGCGGTTAGGGAAAGAAACGGCTGGCCTGCTGTCGCGGGGCGAGATTCTGACTTGGCTGGAAGATCCCCGGTATTGCGGTAGTGCTGGTTTAGCGGCTGAGTTTTTGGATTATGTGGATCAACGGGCAGGTATACTGGTAGGAAAGGGTGGAGAGCCGGGCCGTCCAACAGGCTACAGTTTTCCACATCGCACGTTTCAGGAATATTTGGCTGGGTGCTGCATGCTCTCCCAACGCGATTTGAGTCGCGAGTTTTTTGCGCGGGCAGGTGAGAGAGACCACTGGCAATTCGCTGCTGAGCTTGGCACAGAGGAACTGCTTTACAACCGGCGTGGTCTCAATTCCTTAATGGATTTGGCTTATTCTTTGTACCCCAACGATTCCACCTCCACGCAGGCCCGGCGTGCGCTCCTTTGGGCGGGAAAGATGTCAGTACTTGCCGGGCGGGAATCAATAGAGCGCGACACTGATAGTCCCAGTGGAGGTCGGGCTTTCCTCGAAGACCGGTTGATTCCTAACCTTGTTTCACTGCTAAAAAGTGACCTGAGTGCGCCTGAACGGGCAGATGCAGGTGCAGCCCTTGCCCTGCTAGGCGACCCGCGCTTTGATCCGGAAGCCTGGCACCTGCCTAAAGAAGATCTGCTCGGCTTTGTCGAGATGCCCGAGGGACCCTTCCTGATGGGCAGCGATCCGGAGCATGATAAAGAGGCGTCTGAGGACAAGCAGGAACAGCATCCAGTCACCCTGCCGCGCTACTACATAGCTCGCTATCCAGTAACCGTGGCTCAGTTCCGCTTCTTCGTGGAGAAGACTAAGTACAAACCGCGAGACGAAGACAGTCTTCGCGGCTTGCCCAATCATCCTGTTGTCAATGTCAGTTGGCATGATGCCATCGCCTACTGCAAGTGGTTGACCGATGAGTTGAGAAATTCCGCTGGGACTCCCGAGCCACTGGCTAATCCGCTGAGAAATGAGGGCTGGCGGATCACGCTGCCGAGTGAGGCACAATGGGAGAAGGCCGCCCGCGGCGGAATACAACTCCCGGATGGGATGGACAACCCCAATCCAGGTCGGATCTACCCCTGGGGTGATGAATTTGATCCGAATAAAGCCAACACGGATGAAGCGAAAATTGGAACCACCAGCGCAGTCGGTTGCTTCCCCGAGGGACACAGCCCGTACGGTATACTGGATATGAGCGGAAACGTCTGGGAGTGGACACGAAGCCTGTGGGGAAAAGAGTGGGGCAAATCCGAATTTCCGTACCCGTATGATCCTGAGGATCGCCGCCGGGAGGCTCTGGATGCTCCGAACGAAGTGGCCCGCGTGTTGCGGGGCGGCTCCTTTGGCTTCAATCGCTGGTTCGCCCGCTGTGCGTATCGCTACTGGTACTTCCCGTACTACTGGCTCAGGCTCATCGGTTTTCGGGTAGTGGCGTCTCCGTTCTTACTCTGAACTCTGAGTTCTCTGGTCTCTGGATCTCTGAAGTTCCTTAGTGAATCATTTTAGGAGGGGCCGCTATGAGTAACGCCGAAATGCCTATCTTCACTCGGACTTTTGATTTTTTGACGTGGCTTCTGCCAGCCACCAACAACTTTCCACGCGCCCACCGGCACACCTTCAGCCGCCGCCTCCTCGACGCAGCCTTTGATCTTCGCGAGTGTCTGGAAGCTGCGAACATCAGGCAGGGCCGGGAAAGGTTGGCTCGACTTCGCGCTGCCGACGAGTCCCTGGACCGAGTCAGACTGTATGTGCGGCTGGCTGCGCGCTGGGGATGGTTATCGTCTGGGCAATACCGCCACGTGGCCGAAATGGTGGCCGAGATCGGACGGCTGCTGGGTGGGTGGAAGAAAGTTACCTTGCCTGGAACAGGGTAGTTTGAGGCTTCCGAAGTTATCAAGGGCAATATGCGGCTCTTAGC
>JACPSE010000164.1 GCA_016193465.1 Deltaproteobacteria bacterium | reverse complement strand
GATCTGACCGACGAGTTCAAAATCCATCCAGCCCGCATAAAACCACCCTTTCGCCGGAAATTCCAGCACCTACGCTAACGCGAATGCAGTATACTGTCCCCAGAAATTCCACCAGATAGCCGGCAGAAAATCGGCTAACCGAGACCTCCGCTGGGACGCTAGACTGACGTGACGTTTTTACGGGATGGGGCGACTCAGCTTTAGCCACCTATACGAACGGCCCAAAAGTAAGGCATCTTCGGACAAGATTCAAGCCCTATAGCCGACCGTATCAAGACGCTTGCAGCAATGCCTGCTGGATCGCCGGCGGGAAATCCACCAACATAAAATATGCCGCCGGATAGAGGTAATCCTCACCCTCGTTGTCGATAACGCGAACGTACTTTGATTTGGCAGCGCTCTCGTCGGCCAGGACCTCGTAAACCCGGCGCGGCGTCAGTAAGTCGGGATCGTCGCTGCGAATACAAATCGCAAACTGCCGTTTGTGTTTTGGTCGAGTTGGCATAATCGTCAATCCAGGAAACGCTTTATACGCATCTTCTTCTTGCCAATCCCATGGGCCTCAAACCAATGAACTTCTGCCCGCCGAATCGTCCCGTCGGCGAGGCGAACAGTTGCCACGCCTTTGAGCTTGCGCCAACGGCCCCTGCCATAGGGCTTCCGCAGCAAGGGTAGGATCCGAATCGTCGTGCCGATCGCGATGGATTCAATGTCGGCAATGTCCCCGACGATCTCAAAGTGCATCCAAGCACACTATCTCAAATATCCTCGAAGAAACCAAGCGGCCGACTCCGACGAGAATTTAATCGAAGGCTACCTCGAATGAGGGCTACTTCGGAGGAAGGTCCGAAGCAAGTGTTCCTCTCGTTCCCCAATCCTCCTTATCCACATCGTGAAATAGGATATGGAGCGACTCGGGAGCTATGTTAGCGACCTCTTGAAAGTCCTTGCTGATCCTCTTGACTAACTCTTTCTTCAGTTCTTTCGTCTTTCCCTTGTACATAAAGATCTGCACAACTGGCATGGTTTCCTCCTTCTCCCTTGGGGTTGTTTACTCGTTACTGGTTCATTCGTTACTCGATTAACGAATACACGAATCACGCTGCTTGCTGCGTTCTAGTCGGCTTTCCTTCCGGCTGAATGAATGGCCTGCCAAACCCGCTCCGGCGTCAGCGGCAGATCGCTAAGCCGAACTCCCAACGGCTCGAGGGCATTCTCCACGGCGCTGGCAAGCGCTGCCGGAGCCGGAATCGCCCCTCCTTCCCCGACGCCTTTCATCCCGAGCGGCGTATAAGGCGAGGGCGACTCCAGATGGTCGGTCTTAAAATCAGGGATCTCCACCGCGGTGGGCTTGAGATAATCTACGAAGGTCGTCGTGAGCAACTGCCCCTGTTCGTCGTAGATAAACTCCTCATACAATGCCGCGCCGATTCCATGGGCCGTGGCGCCGTGCACCAGCCCTTCGACAATGACCGGATTGAGCACGGCGCCACAATCGTGCACGATGGCATATTTTAAAATCGCAACCTTGCCGGTCTCGATGTCCACTTCGACGACAGCCGCATGGCCCGCATTGCTGACGAAGAGCTGGCCCCGGACCCTGCGCTGCTCGTCCGGAAGATCCGCCAGCGCGGCGCGGTAGTAACAGCGCCCTTCCAATCCCGGCTCCATTTCAGGAGGAAGCGCGAGCAAGTCCCGATAGGCAACCTGGGCGAGCTCCTGGATCGTTTTGGGAATTTTAGGATCTTTCTTGGAGCGAACCGCCCCATCCGCAAGCTCCAACTCTTCCGGCGCTCTCTTGAGGAGATGGGCGCCTAAACTTACAAGCTTCTCTCTAACCTTTCTGGCGGCTCCTTGAATGGCGCCCACGTCCGTGCCGGCGAACTTGTTTGAGTAATTGCCGGTGGTGTAGAGCCAGGGGCTCACGAGAGAGTCGAAGTAGGGTGAAACCTGGACGTCTTCGAAGTTCACTCCTAACTCATCGGCGACGATCTGGGCCGCGGCGGTCTGGTGGCCTTGGCCGCTGCCCACGTCTCCCAGGACGACCTGGATGCTGCCGTCGCTCTCCACCCGCACCATAGCCGCCTCGCCCGCGCCCGACGCGCTTCGCTTGCCCGTCGTCAGCATATAGGAGGACTGATTCGAGGTGCTGGGCTCGATCGCCAGGGCAAGACCCAGTCCGAGCCAGCGTCCCTCAGAGCGGGCCCTCTTTTGCTCTTCTTGAAAGGATTCGTAGCCGATGAGGGAAAGCAGCTTGTTGAGAGTTTCGGGGAAGTTGCCGCTATCAATGAGCTCTCCGGTCGGGGTCGTATACGGCATCATTTCCGGCGGAACCAGATTCTGCCGTCTGAGCTCGATGCGGTCCCTGCCGAGCCGGCGGGCGACTCCGTCCAGCATCCTCTCCAGCGCGAAGCACATGAAAGGCTTGCCGATTCCCCGGTTTGCCCCGGAGGGACATTTGTTCGTCATCACCGAGTATCCCTCGAACCGGACGGCGCGGATCTCATAGCAATTCGTCACATTGCCCAGCTTGAGCAAGGAGTGCACAGTCGGGTTGAGGACGTTTAGCCCTTCATCAGCGATATCCCGCACCTTGACGCCAAGCAGCCGGCCGTCGCCTGCCACGGCGACTTCGAGATCCATCACGCCGTTGCAGGCATGGACGAGCCCCATGAGATTTTCTCTGCGGTCTTCGATAAACTGAACCGGCCGGCCGCTGAGTTTAGACAGCAGCGCCGCCAGGACCAGATAGGGAGGCTTGCGCTTGTTGCCGAAACCGCCGCCGATATCGGCTGTGAGAAAACGAATTTGCGTGATGGAGAGGCCGAGAGAATGGGCCAGGATCGGCATCGCCTGTCCCGGCCGCTGATCGTTGCTCCAGAGGGTCAGGTAGGGGCGCAAGCTATCATAGCTGGCGATGCAGCCGAAGGTTTCCAAAGGGGTCGAGGAATAGCGATGGATGAGAAATCTCTCGCTAAGGACGTGAGCCGCCCGGCTGAAAACGCCGTCGACATCGCCATAGGTAAAACAGCCGTGCCATAGGATGTTGGTCCCCAACGGCTCAAAGAGCAAAGGCGCATTGGACTTCATCGACGCCTCAGGGTCCACGACTGCGGGCAGGGGCTCGTATTCGACGCGGATTTTTTCCAGCGCGTCCTCGGCGACGTAGCGGCTCACGGCCGCTACGGCCACGACCGGCTCCCCGACGTAGCGGACCTTTTCATAGGCCAGGCAATAGTAGGGAGTTTCCACCGGAAGGGGAATCAGAGGGCGAAGGGGCTTGGACAAAGCCCTGGCCTGCTCTCCGGTGAGAGCACAAACGACTCCGGGAATCTTCAGCGCTTCGGTAACATCGATGGAAACGATTCTGGCATGAGCATGGAGGCTGCGCAGGATCGCCGCGTGCAGCATCTTCGGCAAGCTGATATTGGGTAGATAAAGGCCGCGGCCCGTGACGAACCGCCGGTCCTCGCGCGGGTGAAGCGCCTGCCCTTTCCACTGCGCGCCTTTCATGGTTTTTCCGGGATGCGGCCTTTCTCCGCGGCTGCTCTCACGGCGCGAACGATATTGACGTATCCTGTGCACATGCAAAGATTTCCCGACAGCGCCTCGCGGATCTGCATCTCGCTCGGATGAGGGCAGCGCTTAAGGAGATCCACCGCCGCCAGCACCATCCCTGGAGTGCAAAAGCCGCACTGCAGGGCGTGGTGGTCGAGAAAGGACTGTTGAATCGGATGGAGCCTGTCTCCCTTTGCCAGACCTTCGATGGTGGTGATCTTGCAGCCATCGGCCTGAACCGCCAGAAGAATGCAAGAGCGAACGACGGCCCCATCCAAAAGCACAGAGCAGGCGCCGCACACGCCATGCTCGCAGCCCAGATTCACCCCGGTAAAGCCGAG
>JACPSE010000163.1 GCA_016193465.1 Deltaproteobacteria bacterium | reverse complement strand
TTCACGATTATGAGGCTTGCGCCGCCGTCTGCCCTGTGGATTGCTGCGTCACCGATCCCAACAATATTGAGACGGAAGATGTTTTGATTGGCCGTGCCCGCGCCCTGCACCAGGACGCCGCCTTTGGAGACACCTTTGAATCGCGCTTCCGCAAAGGAGCCGGAAAACCGGCAGCGTCGCCTGCTCCCGCGAAAAGGGCCGAGCCGCCTCCCGTTCCTCCTCGGGACGCATCGCCCGTGATTTCCTCCCAACCTGCCCCGGCGGTTACATCCTCAACAGCTCCCTTGGACGGCGAGGAGAGTCCTCTTCCCTTCCTGGAGCTGCCGGACATAGGCGCGTGGGAGATCCCCGTTCGCTGCTTCAAGTGCCGCGAGAGTTATGTGGCGCCTGCGAGACACTTCATAATCGGAAACGTCCTTTGGTGTCCCCATTGTCATAGATCCCTCGTGGTGAAGGATAACCTGAACTTCCGTATTCGCACCGCCTTGAAAGAATTCTACGAAAGGTGGGAAAAGGAGCAGTCGGAGTTTCAGGCAAGAAGGGAGAGAGAGCTGAAAGAGTTCAAAGAAAGACGCGAAAAGCAACTAAGGGATTTCGAAACACGCCAGCAGCAGGAGTTAGAAAAGATCAAATTGCAGCTCCGCGAGATCAGCGAATCCTACGACGCCCCAGGGAGGCCGGCTAAAAAGGGGGGCCTCTTCGGTTGGGTGTGATCGCTTCTTTCCATGCTGCTTTCTTGGCTTCACCTGATCTCCCTCGCGGTTTACCTCGGATCGTTGGTCGGCCTGTGGGTAATGGTCCTTCCCGTTCTCTCCGCGATTCAGAACCACGAGGAGCGAATCAAGATGGTTGCCCGCAGCTTGAAGCTCTACAACCCCGTCCAAAGCGCCTCGCTGGGTGTATTGATTCTGTCTGGCGCCTTCCAGCTCACGGATCTCAAAGCCGCTTATCGGGAACTATTTCTTAGAGAGCTAGGCCTGACGCTCGCAGTGAAGCTTCTTTTGTCTTTTTTCCTCATCGTTTTCAGCACCTATCAGTCCATGGCAGTGGCGCACCGTTTTGTCAGACGATGCGAGCAGGGCGAGTCCTTTTCACCGCGGGAACTCCAATCCGTCACGCGACGCCTCAAGACCTCCACGCTTGCCATACTTCTCCTCACTATGATAATCGTCTGGCTTGGAGTACAACTAAGGAGGACATGATGGCACAGGAAAAGGCCAGGTTGAAAATCATCTACCGTTCCAATTCTCACGCCGCTTTGTGGGTGGTGGCCGACAAGGCCGGGATATGGGCAAAAAACAACTTAGGGGTCGATACCAGCCCGCTGTTGGTGCGTGAGAAGGCCGTGGAAGCGCTCAAGAATGGCCATGTTGACCTCATCTCCGGGAATCACCACAACCTCTATGTCAGGAACGCAAAAAGGGGCGAAGACTTTGTCCACTTGGCCCAGGCGACCAACAACTGGACCGACAACCGTATGGTTGTGGCTGATGGGATTAAGAGTGTGCAAGAGCTGCGGGGGAAAAGAGTGGCGATAGACAAAATCACCGGCCACGGCGGGCTCAATATGTGGCTTTTTTTGCGACAGGAAGGTCTGGACGCAGACAGGGGAGATATCGAGTTAGTATCTATGAAAAGCTCCCCCGAGGAAAGGTGGAAAAGGGTCCTAGCGGGCGAGTTTGCGGCAACCTTCGTCGGCACACCCCATGATCTCCGGGCTGCCCGCGCCGGCGCCCGGGTGATCCGTGTGCGGGCCATGCCCATGATCCGAGGAGTAACGCTGACAACGACCATGACATTCGTGAAAAACAACGAAGAGCAGATTCGCCGTTTGATTCGCGGGCTGGCGGATGCCATCCACTTCTTCCTCACGCAAAAGGACAAGACTTTGAAAATCTTGAAGGACCACATCGCCTCTATCCTCCATCTCGAAAATGACGAAGAGGTAAACGCCCTCTATAATGAATGGGTTCAATCTCTGGGGCAAAAACCCTACCCTTCCCTGGAGGCGATTGGAAATGTCTTCGAACTCGCTCTGAAATGCAATCCCGAGGTCGCCGGTTTTAATCCTTTGGCGATGTGGAATACCCATTACGTCCGCGAGCTGGACGACAGCGGCTACATAGAACGTCTCTACCGATAAAATGGCAAGGAAAAAAAAGAAAACCGTGGGGCGTCCGGCTAAGGGAAAAAGTCGCAGATTCTTCGACGACCCGAACCACGAAGAAACAGATGAGCAAGGGCTTCCCAGCGATGAGGCCGGAAGGCGCAAGATCAAGAAGAACTACGAGGAACTATTGGGAATTAGGGTTGAGAAGCTCAAGGGCCGAGTGCTCAACCGGGAAAAAATCAACAAAAACATCGACGGCGTCTACTTCATCTGCGCCCAATGCAAGAAGATATGCCACAATCTCGACGAGGGGCTGGTTGAAGAGCCGCACAGCCTGCTCAACCTTTGCAGCGCCTGTGCCAAAGAGAAGGGCATCAAGGACACAGCAGCCTAGCAAAAAAATCCAGTAGTCAGGGGCCAGAATCAAGAATCAAGCCGTCTCCCTTCCCCGTTCTGAATTCTGGCTTCTGGATTCTAAATTCTGTGTTTCATCCCCAGATGATCCAGGACGCGCTTTAGATCTCTCGGCAATAGGCTCGTAACCGTAACGTCCAGCCCACTTTTCGGATGGCGGAATCCCAGATAATAGGCATGCAGGAACTGGCGCCCGAGAGCGAGGAAATCGGGCCGATCCTCTCCGTAGAGGGAGTCTCCGACCAGAGGATACCCCAATGCCTTCAGATGGACACGGATCTGGTGGGTAACCCCTGTGGCAATCTCGACCTCAAGAAAAGTGAATCCTCGAGAAGCGCCCAAGACCCTGAGTCGAGTTAATGCCGGCCATCTTTTGGCGCGGATTGTCCTCCCTCTCTCTTGCTCCACTGCCGTCATTTTTTTCCTGTCTCTCGGATCATGGGTGAGAGCATAATCCAGGACCTGCTCCCTTTTTACCCTCCCCCAGACCAGGGCCCAATATTTTTTCCTAACCAAGCCGCGCCGGAACTGGGAGCGGAGATTGTCAAAGGAAAGCTGATCTTTTGCCACCAGCACGAGACCCGAGGTGTCCCGGTCCAAGCGGTGCACCAACCCCGGCTCCCACGGACTCTTGCCCACGCCGCAAAGAGACGGGCGGATGGCAGCCAGAAAATTCGCCAAGGAATGCTCCTCCCTTCCTGAAAATCCGTGCGTCGGCATCCCTGCCGGTTTGTCAACAACCAGCACATATTCATCTTCGTAGCGCAAGGGAGCCTGGAGATCCCAGCGCGGCGACGGGGCCGGCGCCAACAGGCGCTGAGGGCCCTTATAGGAAAGGACATCTCCGCCGAAGAGTCTGTCCCCTTTTTTTCCAGGACGGTCATGAACCCAAAAGAGTTTCTCATGGATGGCCCTCTGCGCCTCTCGCAGAGAGAGATGCGGCAGGCAGCGCCGCACAAAGGCATCGAGCCGAACAGCCCGTTCCCCAGCGGAAACAACCCAGGAGTTAATCACTGGAAGACGCTCGTTCATTTTAAGCGGCCCGGCTCTTGATCCGACCGCGCGCCTCTCATAACATAGTGCTCTTTGTAAGCGAGGCAACAGGATGAACCCACATAGCTACGCCGTGATCATGGCGGGCGGCAAGGGAACCCGCTTCTGGCCTTTGAGCCGTTCTCATCGTCCCAAACATATCCTCAAAATCCTGAGCGAGAAAAGCCTGATTCGCCAGACCCTGGATCGAACCCTGCCGCTCTTTGGTCCCAAGCATACGCTCGTCGTGACAGTGGCAGAACATTACAGCGCCGTTCGAAAAGAGCTTCGCATCTTGCCCAAAACCAATTTTATCGTAGAACCCCGGGGAAACAACACCGCCCCCTGTATCGGCCTTGCAGCGGTGGAGCTGGCGCGAAGAGACCCCGACGCCATCATGACCATTCTTCCAGCCGACCATTGGGTCTCTAATCCCAACTCTTTCTTGCGCACGGTCAAGAGCGCCGTCCAGTTAGCACAGAGCCACGATGCCATAGTCACTATCGGTGTACGGCCCACTTATCCAGAGACAGGTTACGGCTATATCCTGAAGCGGGAAAAAATCAAGGGAACCGGAGGTGCGCCTTTTTATCGGGTCAAGGGATTCAAGGAGAAACCTAACGCAAGAATGGCCGGCCGGTTGATGCGCCGGGGATCCTTGTGGAACAGCGGGATCTTCGTCTGGAAGGTCTCGACTATTTTAGCAATGCTCAGCCGCTTCTCCCCCGCCATCTCTCACGGCCTTCGGAGGATCCAAGAAGCGGCTCGCGGGCGAGGGCTGGCCAATCCGCCTCCCACGATCCAATCCGTCCTCAGAAGGGAATATCGCAAGATGCCCAACATCTCGATCGACTACGCGGTGCTGGAGAAGGCCGGCTCCGAAGGGAGGGTATTGACCCTGGAGGCGAATTTTGGTTGGAGCGATGTCGGAAACTGGGCGGCGGTCCACCGCATGCTCCCGCAGGACCGGAGCGGTAATGCCGGAGTAGGCAAATGGCTGGGGGTCCAATCCAAGGAGTGCCTGGTTTACTCGCCCGATCGTCTGGTCGCGCTCCTGGGAGTGCGGGGAATCGTTGTCGTGGACACGGCGGACGCCCTGCTGGTCGCGAACATCAAACGTTCCCAGGAGGTGAAGGATCTGGTTGAGAAACTCATCAAAAAGGGTTACAAGCGATATACTGTGAGATAGGCTATTTTCAAACAAATTATCGGAGCTCCATCACTAGGCGTGTGAGGAGAAAATGATGGACCTTCGGCTGAGCGCCCTTATTCTGATCGATTTTCAGAGGGATTTTCTGCATCCCCAAGGTCTCTTTCATCGCTTGGGCCTGGCGAAGACGACAGACGAGGAAAGGGCCGCCATTCTGGAAAACGCCGGGCTTCTCATCAAAGGCATGAAGGCCGGGAGGAAACCCGTCATATGGGCTA
>JACPSE010000162.1 GCA_016193465.1 Deltaproteobacteria bacterium | reverse complement strand
CATCGCGCAGCTGCGCACCATGCCAGAGCGTTCAGTCCAGCCGCCTACTCTTGTCCGACCAGTGGCCAACCTGAAATTGAAGGTTGACAATTTCAAGCTGCCGAGGGACGGCTTGTACGAGATCGCCTTTTTTCACAACGACCAGCTTTTGCAGACGGTTCAAATCGAAGCAGTTGTCCAACGCCCCGCATTCGTTCACTAAGTGTCTAGTTTTTTAGGAATTTTTAGCCCTTGACGGAAAGCCACCAGTTGGCATAAATACAACCTTAATTATTGAACCAGATTTGCTAGGTGGGGGTCCATCGACCCGGCTTGCCTGCGGGTAGGCAGGTCACATCTTTGCTGGCACTCCTTAGCCCAAACTGGGTCTCCCCTCCCCGCCCGGAGTTTTTGGTGGAATCAATGCTAATCTTCAGAAGAACGGCTCTTGGTGCCAGCATGACAAAGGAAGTAACGGGGGTTCGGCTGGGACGAGGGTTGTATCAACAGGGCAAATCGTAAATATCACGCCTGACCCCCACGCGTGCGTTTGTAGACAAATTCGCTCATGGCTCTACCTCTCAGTCAGGGGTCCTGCGCACGCGCTTAGCCCTTCTGTTCAGGCCGTCTCGAGGTGAAACGTTGCAACTGCGCGGGAACGTAATTACCCGTGGAGAGCAGGTGTTTAAAGGCCTCTTCTATCGAGACGGGCAGGAATAGGCAGGCGTCGCGGTCAATGAGCGTCAATCGGCCGCTGATAGGATTCGGAGCGTTGGGCAAGAAGACGCAGACCGTGTGTGGATCTCCGGGCACAGGCTCGCCGCTGGTGAACCCGAGTTGTGCCCCCTGCCCCTCCAGATCGGGAACCAGCACCACCTTGTGAAAAACGCCGGTCTTGTCCTGGCCCACGACCATCACGTCCTTCCACGCGAGGTAAAGGAGGCTCAATCCCGGAACCCGCCGCAGGGCCTTATCCCCCAGTATGAGGATCATTCTGCCCGCTACGCTTGTAACAAGCAGTCCGACGAGATAGATGAGCACAACGGCAAGCAGAATCCCCAGCCCTGGGAAATGGAATCCGAAGTGTTTCGTGAGTGGCTTGGTCTGCTCCTCCAGCCAGTATGCCCCATAGGCCAGAATAAACACCGGCCCCGCCGCCAAGCCTCCGGCCAAGAACTTGTTTCGCAAATGGGCCTGGAGCCCTTTCACGCTGCCTAGCATAGCGTTCACCTGAATGGTTCCAGATTAGATTTTAGGAGGAGCTTATCCGATGGGGAACGCTTATGTCAACGTGGAGGCTTCCGGTCACCGTGCCAGGCAAAGGCTTCTCTATCTCTCTGAGGTCTTCCTTCCGTGACTCCTTCACCAAGGTTTGCTTACTGGATAGGCCCTTCGGCTTTGCTCAGGACAGGCTCGGCCGATGCGGTCAGGTGGGGGCGATCCTTCACCATCTTTTCCAATCTCTCCAGTCTGGCCTTGAGTTCAGCCTGCTCCCGATTCATCCTTGGGGGGTCTGTGGGGTCTGGCTTTGATTTCTAGACAATCTTCTATCTTCAAGCTTCGATCTGGGAACTCTAGCTCGTGGAACCAACGGGGCTGCCCAGACCTTCATTTTTGCGATCCGCGATCCCATTCAGATTTGCTCGCCCTGGTTTCTTGGATAGCTAATTCCCCTTCGTTTTAACTCCCCGCAAAAATCAGCAACATCAGAAGTGGATCGAGCCTTGAACGCCGAGGAGGCTGTGGCGGCTCTAGAGAGGCTAGCAGAGAGAAGAGTCAAACCTCTAATGTTATAGGCGATATCCAACTGTTTGACGTGAGCAAGGTCGTGATGTATGCTTGATAGAAACATACATCACTATGGAGGGAGGACGGGATGGCTTTCCTGAAACGAAAGAATTTTCTAGTGGACGAGCAGGCCCTGAAAAGGGCCAAACGGATTCTCAACGCCAAGACAGAATCCGATGCCGTGCGCCAGGCGATCTCCCTAGTGGCTTTCCGCAGAGCCGTCATGCGCGGCTATGATCGGGCAGCGGGAAAGCTCCCTGGTTTTGAGGCTTCGTGACGTGGGCGAAGGAAAGATCCTCTACGATACCAGCTTTTACATAGAGGTCCTCCGCTCCAAGTCCTTTGCGGAATCCTTCCGTTCTCGTTACGAGGCCGATATCCCAATGACATTTTTTAGCTCGGTGGTGGTCCAGGAGCTGCTAGCTGGGGCTACAGACAGGCTGAAGCGAGCAGTTGTTGAGGCTCTTTACCGGCCGTTTGTGAACAGCCGCCGTATCGCGACCCCGACCCATTCCGTTTGGGAGGAAGCAGGCCGCGTTCTTGGGGTTATGAGGGGCCAGAGAAAAGACCAGGTAGATCGTCTTGCCGGTAGCTTCGTTAACGATCTCCTCGTTGCTTTAAGTGCCCGGGCTATGGGCGCTAGAGTTGTTACCTTGAACTCAGACGATTTTACCCCGATCCGCAAATACCTCTCCTTTGGGCTGGAAATCTTGAAGGGTTAGTTGGTCTGGTCTTGGTGGGTTTATTGCTCGAAATTTTACGGAGGCTAAACAATCGAGGATCGAGGGTCAGGTCTGTTGATTCTTAATTTCCGGTTCAAACAAATTTTTTCTGTTGAAAATGCTTACCATTACACGTGACCTTTGGACGCTGTCGGATCAAAGCAGTCGCCCACATTTGCAGTGCTTGAGGGCTGCGGATGGTTCGCGTCTGGCGCATCAAATCACGAACAATTCGCCCCATCGCTTCTACCGTGCCCGTGGTAGTGGGCAACTTCAGATGCGGGTATTTGCGATAGGCCCT
>JACPSE010000161.1 GCA_016193465.1 Deltaproteobacteria bacterium | reverse complement strand
TAGCGTCTTTAACCTTTTCGTCTACTCCCTTGCCGGGGTTGTAACCCGGTTTGAGCGCAACATACATCTCAGGTATCCGACCCCTTAATTCATCTATCGCCGGTACCACCGCTGCTTCTGCTACTTCTTCTACGGTAAGAGCAGCCGCCTCCAGCTCTTTAGTGCCCAACCGGTGACCGGCAACATTGATTACGTCGTCCACTCTCCCTAAAATCCGGAAGTATCCATCGGCGGCTTGCGTGGCCCCATCTCCTGCGAAGTAAGGCCAGTCGCGCCAATCCTTGCTATCTTTATTCTTGCAATACTTTTCATAATAGGTCTTAACGTATCGCTCCGGGTCCCCCCATATGGTCTGGAATACCCCCGGCCACGGATTCCTGATACAGATGTTGCCCGCCTTACCGTTCCCAGCGTCAAGCTGGTTCCCTTTCTCATCGTAAATGACCGGATAGATCCCGAGCACGCCGGGGCCACAGCTTCCGGGCTTCATCGGGTGCAGCGCCGGCAACGTGCTGCCAAGAAAGCCTCCGTTTTCCGTTTGCCACCAGGTGTCCACGATGATCGCCTCTCCCTTACCCACTTCATCGTAGTACCATCTCCACACTTCCGGCTCTATCGGCTCTCCCACGGTGGTCATGTGTTTGAAATGATAATGGTACTTCCTGGGCTCCTGAGGACCCGCTTTTCTTAGCATGCGTATCGTAGTGGGCGCCGTGTGGAATATATTCACGCCCAGTCGCTCCGCTATCCTCCAGGGCCTCCCGGCATCCGGATAGGTGGGCACGCCCTCATATGTGACGCTGGTGGCGCAAATAGCCAACGGACCATAAACGATGTAGGAGTGGCCTGTGATCCATCCTATATCGGCCAGACACCAATAAACGTCCTCCGGGTGAATGTCCTGATAATACTTCGACGTTCCTGCAACATAGGCCAAATATCCGCCGGTGCTGTGCTGACACCCCTTCGGCTTTGCCGTCGTACCGCTGGTATACATAAGAAATAGGGGCGCTTCCGCCGGCATCGATACGGGATCGACTCTTTTGCCGCGAAAGTCTTTGAGCAAATCATCAACGAAGTAATCACGACCCTTCACCATGGGCGTCGGGGAAGAATACTTTCCGGGATAACGCCTCCAAACCAGGACTTTATCAACACGAACTCCGGCCTTCGCCGCCGCTTCGACCGCTTCGTCGGCTTTGATTTTTTGATCGAGCAGCTCGCCATTTCGGTAGTAGCCGTCCATAGTGATGAGGATATGACTGCCGGAGTCCGCTATTCTGCCCCCGCAGGCGGCGCCGCTGAAGCCGCCAAATACCTGAGAGTGGATGACGCCAAGCCTGGCACAAGCCAGCATCGAGACCGGCAGTGCCGGCACCATCGGCAAATGGAACGTAACCCTATCGCCGGCCTTAACTCCGCAATAGTCTCTGAGAAGGGCAGCGAACTCATTAACTCTTACATAGAGCTCCTGATAAGTTATGGTCTCGGCAGGCTCATCCTCCAGCTCCGGCACCCAGATAAAGGCGGCTTTGTTTCTATTCTTCTCTAAGTGCCGGTCCACGCAGTTGTAAGACGCGTTCAACTTTCCGCCGACAAACCACTTCCAGAAAGGGGGATTGCCGGTATCGAGCGTCGTATGCCAATACTCATCCCAAGAGAGCAGATCGGCATACTCCTTGAAGCATTCAGGGAAATTCTTCTCGCTGAAGCGCGCGAAAATATCCGGATCAGAGGCGTTGGCCTGACCAATAAACTTCGGTGACGGGTAGTAATATCCTTCTTCCTTCCAGTGAACTGCAATCTGGGCCTCGGTGAGCTCAAGCCCTTCTTTTCTTTCTTCGTCCATAACTGCGTCTACCTCCTTTACCTAAAGTTGCCCTCCTAAGCAGAAGCAAAAACCTCCCGGCTTGCGAGCCGGTCCCATCAACGAGAGGCGGATTTTATTCAAGTGCCCAGCGGTTGGCAAGGGGTAGGTGATGGCGTTGCTTTGTTGGTTCCAAATGCCCAAATCCTACCCGCCAGCAGCGCTATCCGGCCAAGAAGCGGATGGCGTCGCTCTGCCAAGATTGTCTAGAAAGGAAAGCCTATGGTAGACCCCTTTCCCTCTGCCGGGTGGGGAAGGCCGGCGGTAAAATCTCCTCGACTGATCTCCCGGCCCAGTCGCGTTTGGGCCAGTTGTCCCAAGCTCGCCTGGCTGCGGCGTCCGCACGCGCGTAAAGATCGGCCTCGTCAATGCGCGTCGAGCATCCTTTTTCGATCACGATCTCGCCGTTCACCAGGACCGTGTCTACGTCCGCGCCGCTGCCGTACTCCACGAGCGCAGTAATCGGATCGCGCATGGGCCCGTAGCGAGTCGTGCGCAGGTCCACGATAACGACGTCCGCCTTCGCGCCGGGCGCAAGCCGTCCCAGGTCATCTCTGCCAAGCGCGTTGGCGCCCCAGACCGTTGCCGCGTTAAACACTCTGTCCGGCCGCGCCCCGTAATATTTTCTATCAACCAGGCGCGAAATTAGGGACGCATACCGCATCTCCGAGATGATATCGAGCGGATAGGTATCCGTGCCCAGCCCGATATTGACCCCGGCCCCGACGTAGCGGTCAAAAGACTCTGCGGCGATCGCCATCTTGGCGTATTTGTGCGGACAGTGGCCCACTGAAGCGCCCGAGTTGGCCAAGAGCTTGAGCTCATCGCCAAAGGGAAAATCCATCCGTGAATGGCCCGCGATGAAGACCGTGTGGCCGAGAATGGTACCTGGCTTGAGGATCCCCGTATCGGCGAGGTACTCGATGGCCGGCTTGCGGTAACGATAAAGAATTTCCACGAGCTCTCTCAGATTCCCTGCCGCGTGAATGTGGATGGGCACGCCCAGCTCTTGTGCCGCCGCGGCGCTCTCTTTCAAGAGCGAAGGCTCGCAGGTCTCTGCCTGGGCGGGGTTTAAGATCCCCTGCAATCGCCCATTCTTCGCTCCGTGAAACTTACGGATAAACTCGACGGCCCTTTGAAGAGCAGGCCGCCCGCCATCCGGCCGGGCTTCATAGTAGTGGCGCCCCTCGGCATCGGTGAAGATATCGTGGCTTCTGTAGGGCGGGCTGAAAAAGACGCGCGCGCCGATCTCGCCCACGATCTCTACGTATTCGCCCAGGTCTCCCGGTCCGCCGCCTGGGTCGAGGATCGTGGTCGCGCCATTCTTAAGGGCGCTGAAAAGCGCGTACCTCCGTCCGATGGCAACGCTTTCCGGAGGAGGCGGGGCCGCTTTTTCTTTCACCGGCGCGCCAAAGACAAAGTAATTGGCCGAAAGGTAATCCCTCTTGGTTGCGTCCGTAATCAGGTAGTCGCCGACATTGAGCTGGGAATGGACGTGGAGGTTGATAAAACCGGGGCAGATGAGCTTCCCGGACGCGTCGATGATCTGGTCCGCGTGCTTGGCGCGCTCCGTTCCGACATAGCTGATCGCGTCCCCTTCGATCAGCACGCTACCCTCAGGAATCAGCTCGTGATGCGTCCCGGACCAGCCCACAACCGTCCCGCCGTCTATTCTGATCGTCATAACTTGGCCCTTCCTTTTCGCTATCTTCAGTCACGCCGGTGAGTAAGCAGATATCCTATCTGTGCCATGGAGTCAAAATTAGACGCCACAAGATAAAGATCCCTTGACAGCATTGACGGAATCTATCAGGCTGCAATTGAGAAGTCACCTGCGGAGGGGGCTTGACCATGGCGAAACCTAAGACAAGGAAAAGCCTGCAGGTCTTTGACGAAGAATTACGCCAGTTCCATATGCAAGGACAGTGGGGCGTTGAGGAGCTATTGGTGCGCAGTATCGGCGGTCCGCGGCCAAAAGGAAAACCGTTTCTGTGGAAATGGGAAACGGTCTATTCGAAACTCCTTGAGGCCTGTGAAGTATTGCCGGAGAGCTTCACGGCACGGCGCAGCCTGTTGTTTGCGAACCCGGGGCTACCAGGGCACGGAAGCACCCATACCTTACTGATGGGTATCCAGATGATTAAGCCAGGTGAGGTGGCTTGGGCACACCGTCACACTATGGCCGCGATTCGCTTTGTTATCCAAGGAGACGGAAAGGCTTACACGGCGGTCGACGGCGAGATCTGTCCGATGGAGAACAATGACCTGATTCTCACGCCCCAGTGGACCTGGCACGATCACCATAACCCGACGGACAAAGGGACCCTCTGGCTAGATGCGCTCGACGTGCCGCTGATCATCGGACTCAACGTTCCTTTTTATGAGCCCTATCCGGGAAATCAGGTGCAGGTACTCAGGGAAAAACCGGGCGATTATCTCCAGAGGCGGACCGCGGCGGCGCGGCCAACCTGGGAAGCAGCTAAAAAAGAAAGCTTTCCTCTGTGCTACCGCTGGAAAGACATCGAACCCCAGCTTCGTGCTCTGGCCGAAAGGCCGGGGAGTCCTTACGATGGTGTGTCGCTGGAATACGTCAATCCTATGACCGGCGGGCCCACGCTCCCGACGTTGAGTTGCTGGATACAGTTGCTCAAGCCAGGTGAGCGGACCAGGAGACATCGTCACACTTCAAGCGCTATGTACTTCGTGGTACGTGGTCAGGGCGCCACCACGGTCGAAGAGACATCTTTGGAGTGGGGAGAGCGTGACTCTTTCGTGATTCCGAATTGGGCCTGGCATGAACATAAAAACCGCTCAAAAATCGAGGAGGCTATCCTCTTTTCGATTAACGATATCCCGGTGATGAATGCCTTCGGGCTTTACCGCGAAGAGCCTGAAAACTCTCTGCACACCACAAATGCTCCTCAAGTCCCGGCGCCTTCGCAGGTGAACGGTTAGGAACGTTGTCATGGTGGACCTCCGGGCGCTAAAAGGATTGTCTCGCCAGGTTTGGGAGGGTGTTTTATGGCAAAGACAGCCGCGAAGGTGAATAGATCTGAACGAGGATAATATGTCGCGGTAGCCAACAAGGAGGCACATTATGGTATCAGCCATCGTTTTGTTGACGGTTGAACGGGACAAGATCAACAAGGTTGCCGAGATAATCGCGGATATAGAAGGGGTCAGCGAAGTTTATTCGATTGCGGGCCGCTACGATCTCGCCGCGATTGTCAGGGTAAGAAGTAATGAGGACCTCGCCGGAGTAGTCACCGAGCACATCCGTAAAGTGGGGGGAATTACATCTTCGGAAACGTTAATAGCGTTCCGCGTCTACTCGCGCCATGACCTGGAGCGGATGTTCTCCATCGGCCTGGACAGAGCGTAGGCTTTTCTGCGTTCATCCTGTTATTCTCCCCTTGACGCCCCCACCTGACTCCCTTGCCTTGCCCTGATGCTTGACAAGTTTTTGATTATTGAGGGATATTGCTTGAGATTTCCCCTTGAGCGATTTGGAGGGCTTTGCTAGTAGAACGGAGGAGTTTCAAGAAACTACTATGAAGAACGATCTTTCAGATACGGTGATTGTCGTGACCCGCGAGGGTATGGGGTCAGGTCCACTGGAGCTCCAGACTCGTCTCCTCTCCAACTACCTCAGATTGCTGCTGGAGAACGATCTGAAGCCCGGGGCTTTCTGCTTCTATACGGACGGGGTCAAAGTGCTTGCCGAAGGATCGCCCGTGTTGGAGCTCTTTCAGGCGCTGGAGCAGCGGGGAGTTCGTCTAGTTGTGTGCAAGACCTGTCTCGATTACTTTGGCCTTACCGAAAAGCTCCGTGTCGGGCTGATCGGCGGGATGGGTGACATCCAGGCGGCCCAGGTGATGGCCTCTAAGGTAATCCCGCTATGATCGGGCACCCGCGAGGTCGTTGAACGGGTCAAAAAGTTGACCGAGCAAAAGCCTTAGGATAATGCGCTCATCAACGGTCCAAAAAACGCCAGGAAGGAGGTAAGGGCTGCGGTGAAGAATAAAAGGATTCCCCTGTCGCAGGTGCGAAATTTTTCCCTGCTAAGGAGGTGCAAAGAGAACTGGGGCTTCAGTAGGAGCGGGTATTTTGAATTGGCCATGGTGGCAAGCGCATTTACCACAGCTCATCCTTTTGCCCCTGACGGCCCGGGAATTCCTTATCCTCCCCATTCCCCCTTGGCCGAGTGTAAATGACATAGCAGTCGCCGAAAGTTCCGCCTGGCCCTGGGAGGCACTGCGAACAGGCGAGGTCCTCTGCTTGCACGGGCTCCAGACGCACCTCCAGCCCCATCGATTCATACAATTCCGCCGCCTCCTGAATCCTTGAGCCACTTGTCCAAAACTGCTTGGTCCACCCCTGGCTTATAAGCTCTTGCTCTCTAGTGCTCTTCTTTTCTGGCGCGGAAATTTTCCACCTCTCGTTTCAGAAAAGGTCATCTCCCAGCTCGTTGCCGGCCGGAAGGCGGCCGTGTTCTTGGAGAAATCGCTGTAGCAGTTCACTCTCGCGCTGAGTGTACATAGGCGCCTCTTCATAAATAAAGTACCGCGCCTTGGGATTACTGTTCAACTGCTCTTCAAGGGCAAGACGCAAGTTGACCGCCCCCGCGATCCGAAGGACCTGCTTTTCGGCATCCAGAAGCTGGTAGACGCCTTCCGATGCTGACGCTGTTGCGACATGCCCTTGATCAAATTCCAACCACGGCTCCGGCGGCAGAATGGGCGCGCCGATCTGGAGCCGCAGGTCACACCTGAGACACCGTTTCGCCTCCTTTAAGGCTATGGACTCGTCGAAGCCAAGCTCTATCGTTTCGAAGCTTGTCTGGCGCTCGGCAAGTGAACGGTGCGGCATAGGTT
>JACPSE010000158.1 GCA_016193465.1 Deltaproteobacteria bacterium | reverse complement strand
CGATCAGCAAGTAGTTGGGTTTATTAAACACTCAACACTGAGGAAGAAGAAGGGTTCCCAACAAAGGGCGGGACTGGCTTGAATCCAGTCCCGCATGCAGTTTTGTGACAGGTGCGGCCCTGGCGGGTGATGAGGTGTGTGATAAGGGAGACGCGTCATGAGAGCTGAGAAGAGAGCTGAGACAGCCGGTGTCCGCGAAGGAAGGGCGCGTGATCTGCGCTCCCATCTTGACTGGGTGGCACGCGAATTCCCCGGTGACGTGATCTACATCGAGAAAGAAGTGAATGCCAAGTTTGAAGTAACGGCCCTATTGCTTAAACTCCATCGCTTTAAACTCGAGAACCTACCCATCCTCATATTCAACCGCGTTCGGACCGTTCAGGGTCGGATCTCGCCGTTCCCTTTAGTTGTTTTACTGGCCGCGGGCCCGGCTCACATGGCAAGATTTCTGGGCGTTGACCCGGAGGAGGTGGTTACAACGCTGTCCGAGAGGTTGAAGCAACGGGTGCCAATCGTAAAGGTCAGTCAGGCCGAAGCGCCGTGTCGTGAAGTCGTCAAGATAGGCCCTAAGATCAACCTCTGGGAATTCCCTGCTTTGCAGGCGTGGAACCTGGATCCGGGACCGTATGTGAACGCGGGAGGATTCCTCTGTTATGACCCGGAGACGGGCGTTGATAATTCTGCCATCATCCGGGGCTGGCTAAAAGATAGGAAGACCATTCCGTGGTATGCCAACAAGCAAGGCCACACTATGCGCATCTACTCCCTTTACGAGAGGCGCGGTGAGGCTATGCGCGCTGCCTTCTGGGTAGGGCATCACCCTGCGGCGATGAAGGCTTCCTCAACCCGCATCCCCTATGGTGACAGCCATATGGAAGCAATGGGTGCCCTGCTGGGAGGGCCGGTTCGCATGGTAGCCTCTGAGACCTGGGGTGACGAATTTTTGGTTCCAGCGGATGCGGAGGTGGTCATCGAGGGGATCGTGCCTCCGAACCGGCGGAGCCCTGAGGGCCCGTACGGCGAGGACTGGGGACACACGGGTGCCCAGCGGCTGGCGCCGTTTATGGAGGTCACAGCCGTTACGCACCGGCGGGATGCCCTGTGGGTCAACTTTGTCACCGGCCAGGCGCCGTTCCTGGAGGACCGACGAGAGGGCAACTACCGCGCCATCACAGCGTTTCGCGTCGCGCGCTCTGTTTCCCCCGCCGTGCTTTCCGTGAAGCCTTCCAAGATCAAGGGAGGTTATTGGGTCAAGATTCGTAAGACGCGCGAAGGAGAGCCGATGGACATCGGGATGGCCGTCCTTTCATCTGTGGAAGGAGCGAAGTTTGCCTTTGTGGTTGACGAGGATGTCAATATTGACGATGAAGAGGAGGCGCTTTGGGCCCTTGGGTCCCGGACCCAATGGAATGATGACGTCGTCGTCATCCCACGCGGCCGCGCCAGTGGAACGGATCCCTCCATCCCGGCAGATGGCATGAGCGCCAAGGCGCTGATCGATGCGACAAAACCTTTCCCATTCGAGCCGAAAAACTCTATTCCCAAGGAAGTCCTCGACCGGGTACGGCTGTCTGACTACCTACCGGCAGACTTTTTCGACTCACTGCCGACACGTTTACTGAACAATCTACCATCCGATGTTGTAAGGGAGATTCGAAGCCATGAGGTAAAAGGGCGTCAGTCTACTCAAAGGAGGGCAAAAAAATGACGGAGGCTAATTTTTGAAAAACAGTATAAGGAAAGGAGGGGATATGACGCTCATAGTGGATTGGGAGAATCACTGGCTGCCGAAAGAGTTGTTTGACCACCCCGAGCAGATGATGCGTAAGGAGCGGGAGGAGTGGGTACGCCAGAAAGGCGCCAGCGAATGGGAAAGCATCGACTTGATGCGCTGCGACCGCTCGGTCTATCCGGTGGCCCGGATCTTCTCTGACCTCGAAGAGCGGATAAAAAAGATGGATGAGGCGGGTGTCACTGTTGCGCTGCTATCGCTCGGCCTCTGGCACTGGTACCTTGACCTTGAGACCGCCAAGTTTGTGAACGATGAGATGGCCAGGGTGCAAAACAGGTACGACGGTCGCCTCCTCGGCATGGCGCATGTCCCCCCGCTGGACCCAGGCGCGCCGGCGGAGGTCGAGCGCGCCGTGACAAAGCTGGGCCTGAAAGCAGTGAACATGCTTACCCACTGGGATGGGATTTACCTGGACCAGGAGCCATTCCGACCCTTGCTTGATAAAGTGCATGAGCTCGACGTGCCAATCTTCATCCATGCGGCGCCCACGATGGCCGAACCCTTCGCCAAGGCGTACGCGGAGTTCAACTTCCCGCGCTCAACACACAAATCCTTCGACCGCTGGATATCGTGCCTGCGCATCTTTTACTCGGGCATGCTGCGCCGCTACCCAAAGCTAACCATCGTCCATAGCCACGTCGGCGGTTTCATCAGCCACAACATCACGCAGATGCGCCACCGTATCGAACGCATGCAGAGCGGCAGCGAAGAGCCGCTCCAGTTCGAGGAGCGGTGGCTGGAGCAGATGTATTACGATACGGCCTCCACCAATTGGAATCTAAAACCGCTTATGAACATGGCTTTTCAGACCATCGGGGCTGACCATCTGGTTTTCGCGAGCGACTGGCCGGGCGGCCCGACCCATTTTCTCGAATCGGTTGCCCGCATCCGGAACGTGGACGTCGGCGAGGAGAGCAAGGAGAAGGTCTTCGGAAGCAACTCACGCAAGATCTTGAAGCTGTAAGGAGGAGAACATGCAGTCACGGCGAAGATGGCGTTATGGATTTGTGATCAGCGGGTTGTTTCTTGGGGTGGCCCAACCGGTATTCGCACAATCGGCCTTTGACCAACTGGTAGAGGCATCTAGGCATGAGATGGCCAAAAAGGAAGGAAGGCTATCGGTGGCCACGGAAATAGAGGACAGGCTTGTAACGCCTGTGCTCAAGGCCTTCCAGAAAGATCTCCCCTTCATCAGAGATATCACCTACGAGCGGCTGAACACCGCCGAGGTCCAGCACCGGATACTCTTACAGACCATGCAGGGAAGGAAGCCGAATTACGACGTCATGCACGTGGCACAGGAGCTCTGGCCCGACTACATCAAGGCGGATCTGTTTGCAAAACCCCTTTTTGAATACAAGAGATTAGCCAAGGAGCTTCCCAGAGACTGGGCAGAGCTGGACGTGAGGATTATAGATCCTGAAGGCTATTTCATGGCCACTGCTGGCCTGGCCAGGGGCATTGTCTGGAGCCCGAACCTCGTGCCCAAAGGTAAGGAGCCCACAAGCTGGGAGGCATGCCTGGACCCCATGTGGAAGGGGAAGTTTCTTTATGATCCGCGCCCGAAGCTGACGGGCTTGTGGTATGACCCAAAAACGAGGGAAAGCCATATCCAATGGTTAAAGGGCATTGTCCATAACGGTGTGGTTCTTTCCCGGCAACAGTCAGCAAATCTGGAAAAAGTCGCTGCGGGTGAATTTCCCCTCTTCTGCGGGGTCAACTATCATAGCGCCATGCCCGTAATCGATGGAGGCGCCCCTCTTCAGTTCGCTTTTCCTGATCCTATCCCCCTGGAGTTTGGCTCAGTCATCCATGTCCTCAAATACTCCAAGGCGCCTGCAACGACCCAGCTCTTGGCCCTGTGGTTGGGAAGTAAAGGACAGGAGGCGATGGATCGTTACGCTTATCGCGGCTTTCCATGGAATCCAAAGTCCCGGAAGTATCCCCTGGCTAAGGGAAAATACGTGGCCATATGTGACGCGAAATGCGTCTCGGGCCTGGACAGCTACGACAAGATACACGCCGAGATCCTCAAGCTTCCCGGGGCCAAGGCGAGATAGAGGGTGAATAGACTCATAAGACTGACGCTCAACGGAGGGGAATTGGAGCTGGAAATGAAGCCCAACCGCAGCCTTTTTGAGCTCTTGTGTGAGGATCAAGGATCTGCGATAACCGGCGAGAAAATCCTTTGCGCCCTGGGTTAATGTAATTACGAGTCATAGGAGGGTAGTTTGCTATGGGTCCATACTTTACTGAGGAGGAAGAACAGTTTCGTGCAAAGGCTCGGGCGTGGTTAGAATCCAGCCTGGCTGACGGGCGTTTTAAAATCGCGTTGGATGAACCTGACGAGAGGAACGAAACCGAGTGGGCGGCGGCCCAACGGGAATGGGACCGCCGGCTTTTTCAAGGGGGTTATGCAGGGCTTGCTTGGCCGAAGGAATACGGAGGCAGAGGGGCGACCGTGATCGAACAGTTCATCTTCGCCGAGGAGGCAGCCCGGGCCGGCGCGCCTGGCGGGCTTAATAACATGGGCAGGAGCCTTATTGGACCGGCCATAGTTCGCCATGGCACTGACGAGCAGAAGAAACGACTCTTGCCGAAGCTGCTTTCAGGCGAGGAGGTTTGGGCTCAGGGGTTTTCGGAGCCGAATGCGGGTTCTGATCTGGCCAGTTTAACGACACGCGCGGAGTTAGTGGGTGATGAGTGGGTAATCAACGGGCAGAAGATCTGGACCAGTCATGGTCATCATGCCGACTGGATGTTGCTACTAGCGCGCACGGAAAAGACGGATCCTCCGTACAAGGGGATCTCCGCCTTTTTGGTGGACATGCGCAGTCCGGGCATCACAGTGCGTCCTATCCGCCAGCTTAACGGGAAGACAGGTTTTTGTGAGGAGTTCTTTGACAATGTTCGGATTCCTAAGGCGAACCTGTTGGGGACGATCAATAGCGGCTGGAATGCAGCGATGACGGCCTTAGGTTATGAGCGTTCCGTGTTGAACGTTGGCCGCCACTTAGTGATGATCCAGTTCTTAGGGAGGTTGGCAAAAAAAGCTGGCAATCGGATTAAGGCTGGTGAACAGGGAACGCTTTTTCTGGAGCGATTGGGACGGGCCTATGCCGCGGCGTGGAGCTTGGGTTGTCTGCAGTACACCTATGCCAGTCGTTGGGCACAGGGGGCTCCTCCAGGTCCAGAAAGCTCTCTCATGCGTGTTACCTGGGCCCTAGCATTGCAGGAGTGTACAGAGCTGGCGGTGGACGTTCTTGGACCGAGGGCTCAGATTTCATGTGGACCTGAGGCTATAGATGATGGGGATTGGTTATTGCAGTATTACTCGTCCCGTGGGCGTGGCATCTCCTCGGGTACATTGGAAATCCAGCGGAATGTTATAGCTGAACGTATTCTTGGTCTTCCAAGGAGGTAGAAATCATATGCGTTTTGATCTAACAGAAGAGCAGAAGCTGCTTGAGAAGGATGCGCGGAATTATTGTCAAGGCCGCTTTGGGCGCGATGCGCTTCGTGAATTCGTAAGTAAGCCGTTTTTCAATAAGGAGCGCTGGCTAGAGATGGCTAACCAGGGTTGGCTGGGGGCGGTGGTTTCTGAGGAGCACGGCGGTTTGGGCCTTGGAGTGGGCGGTATTTTCCCCCTTTTGAGGGAAGCAGGGAAGGCGCTGGTGCCTCTGCCGCTTTGGGAATCGGGGGTGGTAGCCTCGCTGCTGCTGGGAGAGCAGGGGGACAAGGACTCCGGGCACCGCACTTTAGAGGCTCTTGCAGAAGGCCGTGCTATAGCCACTGTGGCGTTGTTCGAGGAGGCCGACATTGTCGAGCCGACCTGTGTCTCTCTCACGGCGCGGCGGGATGGGGATAGTTTTGTGCTTTCTGGGCAAAAGCCCATAGTGGCTTTTGGCGCAGATGCGGATTGGCTAATAGTCCTTGCTCGTAGCGATGCCGGGACAACAGATCTTTCGGGGCTAACGCTTTTTGCTGTGCCGGCGAATACACCTGGTGTCAGGGCTACCGATCTCCCCATGACTGATGTGACGTACCGGTTTGCCAAAGTCGAGTTCAACGAAGTTCCTGCCGCTGCTGGTTCGGTGATTGGTGAGGTTGGCAACGCCGCTGCGTTGTTACAGAGGGTCATACCCAGGGCCCAGGTGGCCTTGTGTGCGGAGATGTTGGGCGGCTGTGACAAGGTGTTGGAGATGTGCGTTGAATACAGCAAGCAGCGGGTCCAATTCGGCAGGCCGATCGGCAGCTTTCAGGCCATCAAGCACCGTCTTGCAGATATGTACCTTAAGGTCTCCGCTGCGCAGGGACTGGCCTATGCCGCAGTCAAGGAGGTGGACAACGGTGGGGGCGCCGGTTCGCTTGTAAAGGTAGCCAAGGCGATGTGTAACGATGCTTACCGCTTCATTACGCATGAAGGTGTGCAGGTGCACGGCGGCATCGCTTTTACCTGGGAGCATGATATGCATCTCTATTTCAAGCGTGCTCTGCGCTATCGGAACACGCTCGGGACGTCTTCTCGTCTTATGTACGAGGTAGGGCTCGCATTGGCTGGCGGAGGACTTTAGGCGAGGGGACCGAAGGGTTTGAGTGATAACGTTTTGGTAGGAGGCGAGAGAGATGGCTGAGAAGGGAGCGTGGCAGAGGCTTAAAGGAACTAGTCAGACATTTTACGATCAGTGGGTGAGGGAAGTTGAGAAGGTGCCTCAGGTGGAGGGCCTTTCTGTGGCTGACCTTCGGGCTGTGGAGCTAGCGCCCTGGCCGCGGAAGGGGGGCAAGGGAGTGTATGTGAATTTGGGAGGGCAGCGGATTGCGGACGCGCACATTTGCGAGATTCCTCCCGGGGAGCGTCACAATCCAGAGAAGCACATGTTTGAGGAGATCATATTTGTCATCAAGGGGCGAGGGGCGACGACGGTATGGAACGAGGGGGAGCCGAAGCTGACTTTTGAGTGGCAGGCGGGGTCTCTTTTTGCGATGCCGCTCAATAGCTGGCATCAGCATTTCAACGGTTCTGGTAATGAGCCGGCGCGGTATGTAGCGCTGACGGACGCGCCTTTGATGATGAATCGGATTAGGAATGTGGATTTTATTTTTGGCTGTGATTATCTGTTTCGGGATCGGTATACCTATTCGGAGGACTATTTTTCGGCTCCAGGGAAGGACTATTCCGACGCCATATTGAAGACGAACTTTATTCCCGACCTCTTCAACACACCTCTGGTTCCCTCTCCCAGGTACAGGCTTCCGTTTCGCCGGTTTCTGCTGGCGAACGGCACCCTGTCAGCGCATATGAGCGTGCATCCAGTCGGGCAATACCAGTTTGGGCACCGTCATGGTGCCGGGGCTCACATCATCTGGCTGAAGGGCACGGGGTATGATCTTACCTGGGAGACGGGCACGAAGGATATCAGGCGGATCGATTGGCGTCCGTGGACAATGAGCTCTCCGCCGGATTGGTGGTATCACCAGCACTTCAATACCGGCAAAGAGATGGCGCTCAAGCTCGCGCTGCATTTTAATATTCGCGTTTCACAGGTCGGAGGGGATTTTCTCCAGTACAACACCCCTATCCTAAATGAGATCACCTATGATGACGAAGATCCACAATTGAGAGAGGATTTCTGTTGCGAGCTGGCGAAGAATGGCGTGGCGTTTGATATGGAGGAGATATATCGGCTTGAGCGCGAATATAGAGCGACTAGGGAGCAGGCAGTAGGTGAGTAGGGGGTTTTTAGAGATCGTTGAGGAGGGGTTTATATGAGATCAGTCCCTTATGGGTTCATGTTTTTCACTAATCAAGCGGTGCCGCGGGTCGTGGAGCTGGTGAAGCTTGGGGAGGAGCTTGGGTTTTTGTGGCGCTCACGGCCTGCGCTCTCAGCACTTCTCGGATAAGGCTTGGGCCTGGAGTTACTCACACGGCCACGCGTCATCCCAGTGTGGTGGCCTGTGGTTTTGCCAGTTTGGCGGAGGTGGCGCCTGGGCGGATAGACCTGGCCATTGGTTTTGGTGACAGTGCGATTCGGGGATTGGGGGGGAAGCCAGTCAGGCTGGCGAAATATCGGGAAGACTTTGAGTTGATCCGGCGGCTCTTGGCCGGGGAGAAGGTGCCTTACAATGGTCGGGAGGTGAAACTTGCCTGGTCTGATGCCAGGCTCACCCGGCAGATTCCACTTTATGTGGTGCCGGGAGGGGGGCCCAAAGGGTTAACGTTGGCTGGTGAGCTCGGCCAGGGAGTGGTGCTTCACTCTGAAGAGGAAGAGATAGCTGAGAGAATGGGGCACATCGCATCTGGAGCCAAGAAGGCGGGCAAAACGTTAAAAGATGTGGACATCATCTGGTGGCCTACTGCTTCTATCAGCGATGACTGGAGTAAGGTGCGGGAACATCTCGCGCCGCGAATCGCCAGCGGCATCCGTCATGCCTACTACGATTATAAACGGGGCAGCATTCAAAAGGAGAGGCTTCCCGTTCCCCTTGAGCTCGCCCGTCAGGTCGCTGAGGAGTACAATTTTCTCGAGCACGCGACGGCCGGCGCCGAACACAGTAAGCTCTTAGATCAGGTACCAGACAAGGTCTTTAGAGAAGGTCATCTGGCGGGCTCGCCACGGGAAGTGGCCGAGACCGTACGTCGGGTGGTTGACACTTATCCCGAGATCCGCCAGGTGGTGCTGCACATCCCAGTGGGCACTGCTCGTCTTAGCCTTGGCGACATTTTGCGCAGCTTCGCCACAGAAGTGAAGCCGCTCCTACGATAAAAAGAAAGGCAGGTAGAGCGATGAGGCACTCAGATGATTTACGTGTTTTTTTGGATCAATTGAGGGAAGGTGGGGAGCTTCGGGAGGTTGGTGGAGCGGACTCTCATTTGGAGATAGGGGCGCTGACGGAACTGATGGAGGAGCAGGGTGGGCCGGCGCTTTTATTTGATGAGATAAAGGGCTACGC
>JACPSE010000157.1 GCA_016193465.1 Deltaproteobacteria bacterium | reverse complement strand
CCGGAAGATAAAAATGCGGCCCTGTTTCCTCATCGTATTGGCGGCTATTGGGCTTTGATCCATCGCCCGGTCGGTTATCACGGCGCGCACATGTGGATGTCCTATTCGCCCGACCTCAGGCACTGGGGCAGTCACAAGCTGATGCTCGAAGCCCGGCGGGGTGCGTGGTGGAATGCGAATAAAATCGGCCTCTCGCCCCCGCCGATCGAAACTCCGCAGGGTTGGCTGGTGATTTACCACGGCGTGCGACAGACCCCGGCCAGCTCGATTTACCGACTGGGACTAGCTCTGTTTGATTTAAAAACGCCAGAAGTTTGCCTCAAACGCGGCGACGAGTGGATCTTTGGCCCGGAGCAACCTTACGAGCAGCGCGGGGATGTGGACAACGTCGTCTTTCCTTGCGGCTACACCATTGCCCCTGATGGCGACACCATCCACCTCTATTATGGCGCGGCGGATACGAGCATCGCCCTGGCCACCGGCAGTATTCGCGCTATTCTTGAGTGGCTTGAACAAGATAGATAGAGAGCCCATGGAAACGATCAACTAAAGGAAGGAGAATTTATGGAAACGTTCAAGAAGCGGCAAAAGGCAATGGCCCGGAGAGAGAAGCAGCAGAAGAAGGCTGCCCGCCGGATGGAGCGAAGGAGCGAGAGGGCGGGAGCCGAGAAACAGCTTCAGGGGGAAAATCCACAGATAGCTGAGTCTGTTTCCGCACCCGAGCCGAAGGCGTTATGAAAATTGGTAAAACAAGTCATCTTAAATGACCACCAGATGAAAAACGGCATTTCATACAAAGACTGCCTCGTTTGCTGCGAATCATTTCAGCGAGAGAAAAATGGCACCTGGGTACCCCAATATACCTTGACGCGTCAGGAAACCGGAGCTAAGGAAAACGACTTTCCATCGCATCAATATCAATTCAATGAAGCTTTCCCGACTGAAAGCGCAGCCGACGAGTATGCCCTGCGAAGAGCAAGGGAGTGGGTTGATAGGAACTGAAAGTTGAAGGGCTACGAGGCGATACTTCAGATCGTTCGGGCCCGGTCTCCCGCGGCCCTGAACAGCAACAGCTAAGCAGATCGGCCTTGGTTAAAACCTGGCTCTCCTCTTTGTTTAGACAGTAGATTTCAGTGTTGATTGCTAACAAAAGATTTGACCCCTTTCCGACCTTGGGGTAGCAATCCCCAGGCCGGAAGATTTTTCTAGCTTTTGTTGAAGCTACGGGTCGGATCTTTGCAGAATTGCAAGTATTGGCAGGAATTTTCGCAACCTTGGAAAGTTCAACACCTTCCAAATCAATAAAAGCAACAAGAATATTCCTGGCATACATCTTGCGTTACCTATATGCGGAATTAAGGCATAAATGCGCATAGATGCATGAATAAACGCTCTCATTTGCCGCGTCTCGAGCGAGAGGCTGAGTTCTTACAGGCGTTGGCTCACCCTGTAAGATTGCGGATCTTGGACTTCTTGGGAGAGGAAGAAAAGTGCGGTTGTGAGATCGAGCCGCACATCAAGCTCGACCAATCAACCGTTTCGCGCCATTTGCAGATCTTGAAGCGAGCAGGGGTGCTTTTAGCGCGGAAGGAGGGTGTGCGCATATTGTACAAGGTCGACGACAGGAGAATCATGAATCTCCGTCGCCGGGTAGGAGCGTTAATCACGGCGCGGATCCAACGAGATCTCGCATCGTTGGGCGCCCGGCGCCGAGGAGGAATAAAATGAACAGGCAAAGAAGAGACATTCTTAAAATGGTCGTAGCCGCTGCCGGAGGCGCTGCCATTACCCCTATGCTCATGAAAAATAGCTATGCCGCGAAGGAACAGGAGAAAATCCCCGAAGTGCCGTGGACCTACAAAAAAGTAGACCCCATTGCTGTCGCTGAAAGGGCATACCCAGCCTATTACAAAGGGGGCTGTAGCTATGGCGCTTATGAGGGAATTATAGGGGAACTCAAGGCAGTGGCGGGTTATCCATATATTTTGATCCCGACAGAGATGTTCATCTTCGGAGAGGGGGGTGTGGCCGGGATATCCAGTCTGTGCGGCGCCTTAAATGCTGTGGCCGCGGCAATATTCCTTGTAACAGGGGCAGTGGCGCACAAGCAAAGAGAAGAAGCATTTGGGATGATCCGGGAACTCTTCAACTGGTACGAGCAGGAGGCGCTGCCCAATTACCGGCCAAAGAATCCCCGGTACGAAATCAAAGCCTCGGTGTCCAAGTCGCCTCTCTGCCATGCCTCTGTGACAAAATGGTGCAAGGCCGCCGGATTCAAATCATTTTCAAAAGAACGGGCTGAAAGATGCGGATGGCTCACGGCCTCCACGGCAAAATACGCGGTTGAGATTCTTAACAAGAAGGCCGATTCAGCATTCATAGCTGCTCATCCTCTCTCTTCGCAGGTTCAATCGTGCCGAAGCTGCCATGACAAGGGGGGCGCGCTTGAGAACAGCCGGACCATGATGGATTGCGGCGGATGTCATTTCACAGGAGGTAAAACGAAACACCTGTAAAGTTGTTCGTTGCTGGAGTTCGCTAGCCCAGCTAAAGGAATTGGTCTGCAATATATCCGCCTCTCTCTTTCTCAGTTTCGGTTCCTCATCTCGGCGTCTTGTGGGTCAGCAGATGACCGAGCCTCTCGATCGGAGCCGCTTGGGCGCGGGGCATCGAGAGCGGCCGCCCGCTGCCGCCGTGACGCACCGCCTCGATCTCGGCCAGAACGGCCAGGGCGATTTCGCCTGGCTCCCGCCCGCCGAGGTCCAGGCCGACCGGCGCGCGCACTCGGGCCAGTTGGGTCTCGCTGAAGCCACCGGTCCGCAGACGCTCTATAATCTTGGCAACTTTGTGCCGGCTCCCAACCAGGCCGATGTAGACCGCAGCGGTCGGCACCACCTCGCGCAAGGCCTTTTCGTCGGCGATGTGATCTTCCGTAGCAAGGACGATGTAGGTATTGGCGACGATTGTGTCACGGGCGAGCTGAGAGAGGTCGGCCCGCTCCGCGCGCAAGTCCACCACCTGCACTTCGTAGCCGACAATTCGGCCAAGTTCGGCCAGGGGCCGGCCGATGTGCCCGCCGCCGACGATGAGTAGAATCGGCTTTGGCAGATAAGGTTCCACAAACACGGTTACCTCGCCGCCACACAACATGCCAATCGCATCCGGACCTTCTTCTCGAAGGGCATAGTGTACGGTGCGCGGCTGCCCGTCTGCCAGAGCCTCCCGCGCAACTTGCTTAACACGGTTCTCCACTTCGCCCCCGCCGACATTGCCCAGCCAGGTGCCATCCGCTCGCATGAGCAGCTTGAAACCAGGCCGGCCAGGTGTCGCCCTTTTGGTCTCGATGACAGTCGCCACGGCCACGGGCTGGCGATTTTCGATGGCAGCAATGAGTTCACGAAAAAGATTTAGCATCTTCTCGGTCTCACTTCTGCTATCAAGCTCCGAATGCGTCCCATAGTAGCTTCGCTGCAATTGCCAGCAACACGACCTCGCGGCCTTGCTTCACCCATGTAAGGTTTTTGTCTTAAGTCACCGGACTCTCATCCGCCTTGCCGACACTCCGAGAGAATTTTTTTAAGTTCCTCTACGCGAGGAACCTTCCCGGATACGACGATCTTGCCGTCAACAATCACGGCTGGGGTCAATCTCACTCCCAATTTTGCGAATTCTTTGACGTCATACACGTGGGAGATGTCAGCGGGAAGATCTAGCTCAGCGCATGCGTTGAACACATTCTCTTCGGTCGACTTACATCTCGGACAGCCCGGCCCGGCGATCTGGATCTTCATGACTTTACCTCCTCAGTTGAATATGTCCTATCCCTCTCAAGAGAGTAAAAACGTCCCGGCAAACCAGCCACTGACAGTGCCAAGCACGATTACGGTCGATACGTAAACCACAGCTTTCTTAACCCCGAACACCCGGCCGATAACCAGCCAGTTAGGCAGGCTCAGTCCCGGACCGGT
>JACPSE010000172.1 GCA_016193465.1 Deltaproteobacteria bacterium | reverse complement strand
CCAAGCGGGACGCACGGATTGTCCAGGCGGTGCATCGTTACGGATATACTCAGAGAGAGGTTGCAGACTTTCTCAACCTGCACTACGCTACGATCAGCCGGTTGGCAAACAGGCCTTGATACAAGAAACAAGACCTGACCCCAATCGCACGGATGATTGACGTGAGGTCCGCGGAAGAATACCCGGTTCGAGCGACGGTGGGAGACGTCTCACTTGCCGCTGATGTCTACGATTCGCCGGACAAGGCCAAAGCAGGATTCCACCTAGATGTCACCAGCGAAGGGTTCTACCCCGTTAACCTCATCTTGAGGAATGGCACCAACGACCGCATCTTTGTTCTCAGAGAAACCGTCGCGCTAACAGATGCCGGCGGCACCGTTTGGAGACCCGTCCGGAGCGCCATTATGGCTGGCGTGTTCGAATACAGTCGGGCAGCCCACTTAATTCTGGCGGGGGTGCTTGACTATGCAGCTGTTACGGAGGCGAACCTCAGGATGCAATCCGACTGGCGGGAAAAGGAGATTCCCGATCAGCTCCTCATCTTGCCTGGGCAAAGGGCTCACGGCTTTGTCTATTTTCGGCTCCCAAAGGATCAGAGGCCGAAGGGCGGGACGCTCAGAGTGGACGTAGAGAAGGTCGAGACGAAGAAGACGATTCAATTCGAACTGAGACTCTAGCTTATGTTGTTGATGGTGATCGATCACTTCCGTCAGGGTCGAGTACCGGGGCTGTATCGTCGATTCCGTGACCGGGGTCGGCTGGCGCCGGACGGGTTAGGGTACAGCTCGTGCTGCGAACGGGGCGGGTCGTCCAATGATGTCGTGCTGCCCAACAACGCGCTTCAACGGACCGGGGCTCGCGGTGTTCGCCGCGGCTGCTGACCGCGAACGTTAGAGTTGTTGAATGAAACGTCAGAGGGCCGAGGGTCGAGGGTCAGATCTTTACCTGTGCAAGACCCGTTGTCAGCGCGAGATCGAAGCCACCGACCGCCAGATCGACCAACTCGTTTACTCAGAGGCCTTTTCATGCCGAATCAATGCAAAGTTGCTGAATTTTTTCAATTTCGTTTAAGTAAACAGGAGCACATAGAACTTGGTAAAATTCAAATTAGGACACTACCCAAGGTTGGGAGTAGTTGACTCAGAACAGGAGGAGAATCATGGGAGCTCTCGGAATATCTAAACGGCTTGCGATTTTGGCTGTGACCTCGGCATGTTGGGGATCCTTAGCCTTGGCGGACCACCATCCAGCGAGGACAAAAGAGCTCTACGAGGCGGCAAGAAAAGAAGGCCTGGTCGTGGGTTACTACGGCACCTTGCGAACTGCGACAGAGGGCCCGAACGGACTGATATCAATCTTCGAGAAGAGATTTCCAGGAATCAAGGTGCGGTTGGTTTACGGCAGCGGAGCTCAGAGTCGGGAAAAGATACTCGCTGAAGCAGGAGCGGGAAGGCGTATCGGCGATATTATGTCGGGCGGCGAGAATACCATCATGGATATATTCCAGGAGGGTGTTATCGCCGTATACCGTTCTCCTGAGGTGCGCGAGGATGCGGTGCTGGTCAATCCGATACTGTCTTCTCCTAAAGAAGCGACCCCGTTTCGGGCTCTGGCCTATGGCATTACTTACAACACCGAGCTAGTGCCGAAGGAGAGGATACCTTACTCCTGGAAAGATCTGCTCCATCCCTTTTGGAAGGACAAGCTCTCAATGCAGGATCCGGGGCGGGGGACTGGTGGAGGATTCAGCCTCTTTGGCGCGCTGTGGGAGAAGCCGGGCTTTGGCAAAGAATACTGGATGGCTCTTGCAAAACAGAACGTGTTTCGCCAGAAGGGCAGCGGGCCGCTCCTTCAGCTTGTGGCGAGAGGCGAGCATGCCGCGACGCTGACTGACCATTCGGGGAATTATTGGGAGCTTAAGAAAGGCGCTGCTCCGGTGGCCTTTATTAAACCTAAAGAGGGAATTCACCTTAGCCTGATACCTATGGCTGTCATCAAGAGTGCCCCGCACCCCAACGCTGCCAAGCTATGGGTTGATTGGTCGATTTCCGAGGAGGCGCAGCGGATCATTGCCGGCGCTGGCTATACTCCAGTTCGAAAAGGGATCAAGACCAGCTTTCCTGAGGCAAGCATGGAGGGTGTAAACGTCCTGCAAAATCCGACTGCAACAAACGTTGAGCTGTGGCTAGAGCGCGTGAGGAGCGTTTTTGGAAATTAGGAGATAGCCCTGGATTTCAACGGTACGCATGGCCCTGCCTTAGGCAGAGGGAAGATCTTCCCTGAGTTGCGTGCTTTGGGCAAGTGGTTCGAGGCATCCAACGCTACGGGATGGATCCTTTTCCTCGTGGTGGGTTTTCTGGTGCTTTATCCGGTTAGCTGGTTATTAGTGGGCAGCTTCCTCAGCGGTCGCCCGGGCATCACTCGAAGTTTCACCCTGTCCAACTATATCAACGTATACCTGGATCCTTCCACATATAGGCTGTTATGGAATAGCATTGTGATAGTAGGGGCCAGAACCCTGGTGGGAGGCAGTTTGGCCATATTCATGGCCTGGGTCGTGACGCGCACCAATGTGCCCTGCCGCAGGGTGCTGGAGGCGTTGCTAATAATGCCCATGTTCGTGCCCAATGTTCTTGAAACTATCGGCTGGAGTATCTTGCTCAGCCCTAAAAGCGGCCTGATCAACTCTGCCGCCAAGTGGCTGTTCGGCCTCTCTCAAGGCCCGTTCAATGTTTATTCTCTTACTGGTCTGATATGGGTGATGAGCGTGGAATCGTTGCCGCTCATGTTTTTGCTGATTGTCAGTGCCTTTAGAGCAGTGGATCCAGCCCTGGAAAATGCCGCAGCGATGTCCGGTGCTAGCTATCCTCGGGTCTTTTTCCGGGTAACCCTACCTCTCTTGTTGCCGGCGGTCTTAGGGGCTCTCACTCTAACCTTTGTCCGCGGAATGGAGGCATTTGAAACTCCCACGCTCATCGGCCTTCCAGCGCGTGTCTATGTATTTACCAATCAGATTTACGAGGTTACCACCCTCAAGATGCCTCCCCGCTACGGTGAGGCCACGGCTTTGGGATTGCTCCTTTTTTTCATTACTGCCGTGCTCGTGCTTTTTCAGCAGCGCATGCTACGGGGGAAGGAGTTTTTCGTGGTCACGGGAAGGGGCTACCAACAGCGTGTCATTGAGCTGGGATGGGCTCGCTGGCTCCTTTTTCTGGCCAGCGCGTTCTTGGTATTGATAACTCTTGTACTGCCGGTTTCCCAGGTTATTGTTGGCTCCTTCCAGGGTGTGCCGGGGCTTTATTCTAGTCGGCCTGGGACATGGACCTTGGCCCATTACGCGGGGGTATTCCAGAGCGAGGCGTTTTGGCGCTCCCTGCGCAACTCCTTTGTCCTGGCTGGGGCTGCAGGGCTAATGACTGTTATCATGGGCTTGCTGATTGCCTATGTCATTCACCGGACGCTCTTCCCGCTGCGCAAGCTCTTTGACTTCCTTGTCTGGATTCCTTGGACCCTGCCGGGGTTGGTTATGGGCCTAGGTATGCTCTGGGCTTATATCTACTTGCCCGACCCGTTTAACCTCTATGGCACTGCCTGGCTGTTAATTATAGCTTTCATTACCAGCGGGCTGCCCTTGGGAGTACGTTTGCTTGCGGGGGCACTGGTGCAGATTCACCCCTCGCTCGAACAGGCTGGCTGGTCCAGCGGAGCCAACCGCTTGACCTCTTTATGGTTCATTATCCTTCCTCTAATGCGCCCTGCCTTGCTGTCAGGGTTCATCATTCTCTTTAGCCTTTTCATCCGTCAATTAAGCACCGTAGTGCTGCTTTATTCCGAGGGTAGCGAACTTCTATCGATAACGCTTTTCAGCTACTTCCAAAACGGGGAGCTGGGACCTGCTTGTGCGGTTTCTGTTGTGGTTCTGCTTATCGTTTTTCTTACGCTCGGGATAGCTGGTGGATTAACCCCGAGCATTCATGATATGCAATAAAGTAGAAAGGAACATACCAATGAAAGACCTGCGCTATTTTCTCAACTGGATGAGGCAAGAACACCCTCAGGATCTTATCGAGATTGACCGAGAGGTTGACTCCCGGTACGAGATCACTGCGGTTCTGCTAAAGCTACATAAGCTGAGGCTGGAGGATCTTCCGGTTCTTGTCTTTAAGCGGGTGCGTACCACCAAGGGTGAGATCTCTCCCTACCCGGTGATTATAAATATTGCCGGCAGCCGCCGCCGCTATGCCAAGTGGCTGGAGGCCACTCCGGAAACCGTAACGAACGTTGCCCGTGAACGTATGACTACCGGCCGCAAGAATCCGGTGGTTATTCCCAGGGGTGAGGCGCCGTGTAAGGAAGTTGTCAAGTTAGGTAAGGAGGTCGACCTGTTTGAGCTGCCTGCATTGGTGGAGTGGAAGTATAACCCTGGTCCCTACATCAACGCTGGCGGATTCCTGTGCTACGATCCTGACACTCACGTTGAAAATTCGGCGATTATCCGGGGTTGGATCAAATCCCGTGATACCATACCTCACCATGCGAACCATCATGGCCATACTGCTCATATCCGGAGGCTGCACGAGGCGCGCAATAAGGATATGCGGGCAGTCTTCTGGGTCGGTCATCATCCGGCTGCGATGAAGGGCTCAGCGACCCGAATCCCTTACGGCGAGAGTCACTTCCAGGCTATGGGGGGATTGATCGGCGAACCTCTTCGTTTGGTACCATCGGAGACCCTGGGCGATGACTTCTTGGTTCCGGCGGATGCCGAGTTCGTCATCGAGGGGATTGTTCCAGCCCACCAGCGTAGCCCGGAGGGACCGTATGGAGAAGATTGGGGACACGTGGGTGCGCAGCGACTCCATCCTTTCCTGAAGGTGACAGCGATGACCCACCGGAGAGATGCCTACTGGGTCAACTTTGTCACCGGCCAGTCGCCTTTCATGATAGACCGACGTGAGGGTACGTACCGGGCCGATATCGGCCTTCGAGTGGCTCGCATGGTCTCCCCTGCGGTCCTTGAGGTTCGCGAATCGGCGATTAAGGGGGGCTTCTATGTGAGGATCAAAAAGAGCCGCCAAGGTGAGGCGAAGGACATTGGATTGGCAGTGCTATCCTCCATTGATGGTGCCAAATTCGCGATGATCTTCGATGAAGACGTGGACATCAACGATGATGCCGAGGCGCTGTGGGCTTTGGGCTCGCGGACACAATGGGATGACGACGTTACGATCATTGCCGGGGCGCGTGGGGGAGCTACGGATCCCTCCACGCCTCAAGAGGGCGTCTCTGCCAAGGCGATTATCGATGCCACCACACCGCCTAACTTTGAGCCGCGGAATTCCATTCCCAAGGAAGTGCTGGACGGCGTTCGACTGAACAACTATCTGCCGGGCCAGTTCTTTGACTCCCTCCCCCAACGGCTTTTCAGTCAGTTGCCCGAAAACCTACTACGCGAGATTGGAGTTGTAAAATGACCGAGCGGACAAAGACCGCCTACGTGAAGTGTCCTAAGTGCGGCGAGGAGTTTCACATCATGGCTGAAGACTTTGCTCAACACCGGGACATTAACTGTCACTGTCCCTTCTGCCATGAGGAGTTTTTGCCCTCTCAGCACCTCGTGAGCGGACGGCTTTGAGTGATGATCGTTTGATACATGATGGGGTAGACTCCAACTTGTGCGAGGACTACCCCCTGTTCTCTATACCCCTAATTAACTGCCCCTAGCCAGTTGGTGGGAATCGGCGCGGATTTTTGCGAGGTAGAGTCGGGAGATGACGAGCGGCGCGCTAAACAGGCCTTTGAAGCTGGCGATTGTTGACCGTTGGGGATTCCGCATGGAGAGCCAGCATGTTTTGTTTCTGGGCATTATGGCGTTCCTTCTCTTCGTGGTCTGCGCCCCCATTGGAATCATGTTTTGGGCAAGCCTCAATCCAGGCTGGATTTTTGATGGGAAGCTAGAGATCACGCTCACCAATTACGTGAGTCTTCTGAGAGATCCTTTTCTTTTAGAGGCTTTTAAAAACACTCTCGCCTACGGTTTAATCGCAAGTGTGATGGGCGTGGCCTTAGGGGCGATCTTCGCCTGGTTGCTGGAGCGGACTGACCTGCCATTCAAGGCGCCGATCTTTTTTTTGCTGCTCATCCCTACAGCCATACCTGGGCTAATCTATGCCATCGCTTTTGTTCTTCTTTTTGACAGCCATATTGGGGCGGTCAATATAGCCTTAGCTTGGTTGCCCTATGCGAGGTATTTCCAATTTGATATTCAAAGCGTGCTCGGGATGGGCGTAGTGGAAGGCTTACGCTTGGTGCCTGGAAGTTTTTTGATGATTGCGGCGGTGGTGAGGAGGATGAACCCGGAGCTGGAGGCCGCCGCGCATGTGGCAGGGGCCGGGGCATGTAAAACCTTGAGCCGCATCACGCTTCCGTTGGCCATGCCTGGCATCCTCGGAGCCTACATTTACTATTTTATCTCATCCATTGAGTCCTTCGAGATTCCTGCCATTATCGGTGTCCCGGTCGGGATTCAGGTGTTTGCCACGCGCCTTTTCTTTGCGGCAAAACCTATAGGCGGTCTTCCGCGTCTCGATGTGGCGGCAACGTGGGGAACTCTCTTTTTGGTAGTCAGCGGGATTCTTGTATGGATATATGGACGGGTTCTCCGCCACGGAGAGCGCTTTGCTAGCATTACGGGTAGAGGCTTCCGTCCCAGGGCCATACAGCTAGGTCGTTGGCGCTATATTGCGCTCGGATTTGTGGGCTGCTATTTCGTCCTGGCGATTCTTTTTCCGCTTCTCGTTCTTATCTGGACAAGTGCGCAGCCTTATATGCGGGCACCTTCGATGGCGGGCCTCAAAGATCTAAGCTTTTCTTCCTACCTTGCCGTGTGGACCCTTCCCAGATTCGGTTTCGCGCTGAGAAACACCATTGTTTTGATCCTTGTCTCCTCCACCGCGACCATGGCCTTAGCCTTTGTCATCGCCTGGCTGGTAGTACGCTCTAATGTGCGTGGTCGTCGGTTGATAGATTTCTTGTCCTTCACCCCGCATGCTATTCCAACCATCGTTTTGGGCGTAGGCTTGATGATCCTGTTCATCTTCTTGGTCCACGTCATTCCTATATATGGGACGCTTTGGATCCTGGTGGTTGGAATGGTCGCTAAGCGCATCAGCTACGGTAGTCGGGTGATGGTGGCGTCTATGTACCAGATTCACAGGGAGCTGGAACAGGCAGCGGCGATCTGTGGTGCGAACATGCTCAAGACTTTTTGGTATGTCACTTCTCGACTGGTCGCGCCTGCCTTGCAGAATGGCTGGCTTTACACTGCGATCCATGTTAACAGTGCCCTCACTATCCCGCTATTGCTGCATACGGAAAAAAATACTGTTTTGCCGATCCTGATCTGGTCGGAGTGGCAAGATGCCAATGCCTCCATGGCGACAACCTTAAGCGTGATCACCATAATGTTCACTTTTTCTCTCATGGGTCTTTTGTACGGGATCGTCAGACGAAGTGAAAAGCGCGCGAGGTTAGAGGCGGCATAAAGTGAGCGAGGGACTATGCTGAAAGTGCGGGATTTGAAAAAGAGTTTTTTGACGGAAGGGGGGGCGGTGCAGGCCGTGCGAGGAGTGAGCTTTGAGGTCCAAGAGGGAGAGTTTTACACCTTGCTGGGGCCCAGTGGGTGTGGCAAGACAACCACATTAAATTGTATCGCTGGGCTTGAAAGGCCGGACGCTGGGGAAATTATTATCGGGGGGGCGGTAGTTTATTCTAGCCGTGATCGCATTATGATCCTCGCTCATCGCCGTAGCATTGGCATGGTCTTCCAAAGCTATGCCATCTGGCCCCACATGACTGTTTTTGACAATGTGGCATTCCCACTAGTCCACGGGCGCCAGCGCATGCGTAAGGCTGACGTGCAGGAGCGGGTAAGGGCCGCCTTGAGCCTGGTGCGTTTGGAAGAACTCGGGCAACGCCCGGCGCCGTTCTTAAGCGGCGGCCAGCAACAAAGGGTGGCATTGGCTCGGGCCCTGGTACAAGAGCCGAAGTTGTTGCTGTTGGACGAGCCCTTGTCGAACCTGGACGCTAAGTTGCGCGAGGAGATGCGCCTGGAGTTGCGCCAGTTAGTGGAGCGGCTTCGGATCACCACCATCTACGTTACTCACGATCAGGTGGAATCCCTATCCATGTCTGATCGCATTGCGCTTATGCTGGAAGGCTCTATGGTACAGGAGGGCAGCCCGCGGGAGATCTACCGCTCTCCTAAGGGCACATTCGCCGCGGGTTTCGTGGGGAAGATCAATTTCATGCAAGGTCGAGTGGTCCAGGCTGGCGCCGAAGGTGGCGCCGGGATGGTGGAGACGCCAGCGGGAGTTTTGAGCTGCAATGCGCTTCAATCTAGAGAGGGGGAGGAAGTTCTGCTGGCCATCCGACCGGAGAATATATCTATCCGAAGAGAGCCATCGGGGCAGGAAAATAATTTAGAGGGTGTGGTGGAGTTTGCCGCTTTTATGGGTGATTCTTTGGAGTGCGTCGTGCGAGTTAAAGGGGAGATGCTTCGGGTCAAGCTGAATCCAACGGATGAGATGGTCGCCCAAGGGACCGTCTATCTTCATGTGCCATCGCAGCACTGCATCGTTATGCCGAAAACCGATGAGCGATCCTAATCCGCGAGCAAGGAGGTAGTATGGGAACAGTTCTGATCGAGAACATAGGAACGGTGGCGAGTGGGGACTTAGCAGAGCCGATCTTGAACGCTGATAGCTTGTTCCTGGCTGAAGGGGTAATCCAGGAAATGAACACCCATTCCCATGCGGATCTGAAGATTGATGCCTGTGGGAGCGCTGTTATGCCCGGCCTGATCGATGCCCACCATCATCCCTATTTCGGAGATTTTCATCCTGTTGTGAACGCCGTGGGCTACACCGATCGTTATATGGAATCCGGGGTCACCGGGCTGGTCTCGTGCGGGCCCTACGCCTTGCCCGGCCATCCCCTTGGTCCCCAGGCGGGTGTGGCGTTAGGGATTCTGAGTGCCCAATCCTTCGCCAAGGTTCGGCCGTCGGGAATCAAAGTGTATGGTGAATGTATGATCGTCGAGCCGGGCATGAACGAAGCTGACTTTTCCCGGGCGGCAGCAGGGGGCGTGAAACGGATTAAGTTTTTGCTTCCTGTGCCGACTGCGGAGATGGCGCGTAATTGTGTGGGGTGGGCGCACAATCATGGGATGAAGGTTCTTACTCACTGCGGCGGTCGTAAACTCGTAGGGGAAGCAAAGTCAATTGGCGAGGCCCTTCAAATCATTCGCCCGGACGTAGCTGCTCATCTCAACGGCGGCCCCACTCCGCCATACTGGGAAGATGCGGCCTGGTTATTGGATGAGACTCCATGCGCGGCGGACATTGTGTTTGGCGGTAATCTTGGCATAGCTGTGAAGATTGTGGAGAAGCTTATGGGCCAGGGGCGTCTGGACCGGCTGATGCTGGGCACGGACTCGCCCACGCCGGGCGGCATGATGGCCGGGGGCGTAGCGAAGTTTATGGCCTTTTTGGCATCCACGAGTGATTTGGGGCCCGAGCAGGCGGTATGTTTGGCGACCGGGGTGACGGCGCGGACGCATGGGCTCAACACAGGGGTGGTGAAAGTGGGGATGCCTGCGGACTTACTTATTGTCAGCGCCAAGGAGGGCACTCCGGCGAGAGATGCTTTGGAGGAGATCAAGGACGGCAATCCTCCCGCGGTGGGAGCCGTTATCGTAGACGGGGAGTTGCTTCATCCGCCGGCGCATTATCCTAGTGGCAGGTATGTGGGGCGCTCGAATCCCAAGCAAAGGCCGGTGATCCAGAGGAGATAGTTTATCGAGAGTCAGGGTTTTTGTGGCGCTCACGGCCTGCGCTCTCAGCACTTCTCGGATAAGGCTTGGGCCTGGAGTTACTCACACGGCCACGCGTCATCCCAGTGTGGTGGCCTGTGGTTTTGCCAGTTTGGCGGAGGTGGCGCCTGGGCGGATCAATCTCGCCATTGGTTTTGGCGACAGCGCGATTCGCGGTTTGGGTGGAAGTCCGGTCAAGTTGGGACAATTTCGGCAGGACTTTGAACTCATCCGGCGGCTCTTGGCCGGGGAGAAGGTGCCTCACAATGGTCGGGAGGTGAAGCTTGCCTGGTCTGATGCCGGGCTCACCCGGCAGATTCCGCTTTATGGGGTACCCGGGGGACCAAAGGCCCAGATGTTGTCCGGGGAGTTTGGGGGGGTGGTGCTTCACTGTAAGTCGGATGAGCTACCGAAGAGGTTGGAGAACGTTGCGGCTGGAGCAAAGAAGGTGGGCAAAACGTTAAAAGATGTGGACATCATCTGGTGGCCCCTCGCCTCCATTAGTGATGACTGGGGCAAGGTGCGGGAACATCTTGCATCGCGGGTGGCCAGTGGCCTGCGTCATGCCTACTACAACTGTAAAGCAGGAATCGTTAAGGAGGAGGAGCTTCCTGTTCCTCTTGAGCTCTGCCGTCGGGTCGCTGAGGAGTACGATTTTCTCGAGCACGCGACTGCCGGTCCTGAGCATGGCAAGCTTTTAGATCAACTGCCGGATAAGATTTTTAAGCAAGGTTATGTTGTGGGCACGCCGAAGGAAGCGGCCGAGGTTATAGGCCGGGCGCTTGACACTTATCCGGAGATCCGTCAGGTGGTCTTGCATATTCCCCCGACCGGTCCTCACCTTCCAATGGAGGAGATTCTTAGGAATTTTGCTGCCAAGGTAAGGCCGCTTCTCCAATAGCAGGGGAAAGCAGGTAGAGCGATGAGGCACTCAGACGATTTACGTGTTTTTTGGATCAATTGAGGGAAGGTGGGGAGCTTCGGGAGGTTGGTGGAGCGGACTCTCATTTGGAGATAGGGGCGCTGACGGAACTGATGGAGGAGCAGGGTGGGCCGGCGCTTTTATTTGATGAGATAAAGGGCTACGC
>JACPSE010000032.1 GCA_016193465.1 Deltaproteobacteria bacterium | reverse complement strand
CGTTTGCAATGGCTGCACTGACGACGTCGAGAACCAAAGCGACAAATTTTGGCTCCACAACAGGGAGATTTCGCGTGCGACGAATTCATGCACGTGAATTATCCGCCTATTGAGGGTCAAAGCATGGGAAATCACAGAAAAATCTCGTTTAGCTTTCAACAGAATTTTTGTTTGAACCGAAAATTTCAAATTGCAAAGTGCAAAAGTCAAAATGAATAAAACCTCAAAAGCCCGGAAGGACTGGTGCCGTCCGGAAATTTTTCAATTTGCAATTTACACTTTGTATTTTGCAATGCATGAATCATGCGGGCTAGGTTGTCAGCCTTCTTAAGATCCACCTGCCGAAGGGCTTCGCATAAGGGATACGTATCTTCCTCGCCGCGATATAAAAGGCGCGGCAGCCAATGGTCAGCCATTTAGTCAGGGCTCCCCAGATCGACGTTTTTCTCACTTTTCTGGCGGCGGTGATATTGTCCACGATGGAAATTCCCCGAAAACGATTGGAACAGAAGACACTTTCCCACAACACGCGCTTGGGTCCCTTCTTACGGATGGTGTCGTGCATGGCGATGATGCCTCCTTCCACGACATGCGGCTCCCAAAGGAGAAAGTCCCGCTTCACCTGCTCGTAGCGGTGGTCGCCATCGATCCAGAGCAATCGGATGGGTTTGCTCCATCCCTTGGCTGCTTCTTCAGAGGTCATCACCATAGGGACCACCCGACTGTCAACGGCGGCCGCGTTGATGTTTTTGCGGAATTCGGCTTCGGTGTCTTCCATATAGCCTTCATCGGCCAAAGGCTTATGGGGGTCTACTGCATAGACCTCTTCTCCTCCGACGCTCGTAGAACCAAGCGCAAGCCAGATTGTGGATTTTCCCTTCCAACTCCCGATTTCGACAATCACTCCTTTGCCGGGGTCTAGTTGCGCCAGGCGGTAGAGATATTCTCCCTCGTGTCGGGTGAGCATTCCCGGCACTTCAGGGATTTTCTTAAGGACCTTCATTTCGCCCTTATTACGGCTACCAAGGGGTGCGTTTATAGCATTGATAGTAATGAAATTGAAGAGCCAGTTTGATTTTTCTCTCCCCAGCCTCTATCTTCTAAGGAGTTTTGGGTACCCTTTTATCGAGCCTGACAAAGTGGCTGAGCCAAAACCAGAGATTTCCGCCATCGTCGTCTGCTTCAATGAGGAAGAGAACATTCGCGAATGCCTCGACAGCCTGCGCTGGTGTGACGAGATCGTGGTGGTCGACTCGTTGAGCACCGACCGGACCGTAGAGATCTGCCGCCAGTACACGGAGCGGGTCATCCAGCGTCCGTGGGCGGGATATCGGGATCAGAAAGCCTTCGCGCATTCCCAGGCGACCAAGGATTGGGTGATCCTCGTGGACGCCGACGAGCGGGTCCCGCCGGAGCTGAGGGAGGAGATCCGGGAGGCCCTGAAACGGTTCGGGACCCGCTACGCGGCCTTTTCGGTACCTAGGCTCGTCCACTATCTCGGCAGATGGTGGTGGCGCGGGGGCTGGTATCCGGACTATGATATCAGGGTGTTCCTTCGCGAGCTCGCCACCTGGGGCGGTTCGGATCCTCATGAAAAGATTCTGATTAGCGGAAGAGTGCGCCGCTTAAGGCGTCCGTTACACCACTTTTCTTACCGGGACATTTCCGATCATTTGAGACGGATCAACCATTTTACAGACGTTTCTTCACGGGAGCTGAGAGAGCAGGGCAAGCGTTGGGGCTGGATGGACAATGTGTGCCGTCCGGCATTTCGTTTTTTCCGATCCTATGTATGGAAGAGGGGCTTTATGGAAGGATTCCCGGGACTCTTTGTCGCCGCGACAGCGGGGATCTACGTTTTTCTTAAATATGCTAAGCTTAGAGAGCGGGAGCTGACCGAAGAGGGCGACGGAAGGCGTGGATAACGATAGACGATTACTGAAGATCCTCCATATAGATCCTGAGAGAACATGGGGAGGCGGGGAATGCCAGGTCATCGGTCTTCTCGGCTATCTGGCCCGACAGGGGCATCAAAACCATCTCCTGTGCCATCCAGGGGGGCTTTTGATTGAGGAGGCGCGCCGGGCTGGAATAACGGCCTTTCCCCTTCGTGTTCGAAACGATCTCGACTTTAGACCTGTCTTCTCACTCAGGCGGCTCATTCAAGAAGAGAGGTATGACATCGTTCATTTCCACACAAAAAGGGCCCATGCCCTGGCCCTTTGGCTGGGGCGGGCGCAGCCCGGAGTCAGGTTTGTAGTAACGCGGCGGATGGACTATCCACTGAGAAGAAATTGGTATAATGATTGTCTTTATAACCGAAAAGTTGATGGGGTCGTCGCGATATCTCGGAAGATAGCCGATTTGTTGGTTGAGGGAGGCGTCAGGAGAGAGAGGATTCGCCTCATACATAGCGGCATCGATCCCGCGCCGTTTCAAAGACGAGCAGGGGAAAAATCGAGCCGCGCCCCGGTGGTCATTGGGACAGTGGCGGTTTTGGAAGAGAGAAAAGGGCATCGATTTTTGCTCGAGGCCGGGGCGCTCCTAAAACGCCAAGGTCATCAGCTGAAATACCGATTTGCCGGAACGGGCTCCCAGCGGCAAAGCCTGGAGCAAATCGCCCGGGGATTGGGCCTTGGGGAGGATGTGGAGTTCGTCGGTTTCGTTTCGGATATCGCAAGCTTCTTGTCCACTATCGATGTCTTTGTGCTGCCCTCCCTCTATGAAGGGTTGGGAGTTAGCGTTCTGGAGGCAATGGCGGCGGGCAAGCCGGTGGTTGCAACAAGGGTGGGAGGGCTGCCAGAGGTGGTAGATGATACTATTACGGGCCTGCTGGTCCCGCACAAGGATCCCCGGGCACTGGCCGGGGCTATTGCGGTACTGGCGACGCGGCAAGGCCTCGCGCAGGAGATGGGAGAAAAGGGAAGCGGGCGCGTGCTGCAATATTTCACTATGGAAGAGATGGCAAAGAAGAACGAGGATTATTATTATGAGCTTCTCCAGCTTCAGCTTGGCTGGAGCTTGAAGACGGCAGGAGAGGGGGCGGGTCGGGTTGGTTTCCAGGAATAGGCTTTTAGCGCTCCTCAGAAAATTCCGGCGCAAACATCTCCTGGTGGTGGGCGATTTAATGTTGGATCGCTTCATCTGGGGCGACGTCGAGCGCATCTCGCCGGAGGCGCCGGTTCCCGTGCTCCGGGTAAGCTCGGAGAGTTATCGCCTCGGCGGCGCCGCTAACGTGATCCACAACATCAGGACCCTGGGCGGCCGGGTTACAGCTTGCGGGCTGATAGGTCGCGATCAAGCGGGGAACAGGCTGCTTAAGGGACTTCGTGAAATCGGCATTCCGAGCAAGGGGATATTTTCGGAAAAGCATTTCCAAACCACACAGAAAAGTCGCGTCATCGCTCGTCCTCGGCACCAGCAGATCGTGCGCTTAGATAGGGAAAACCACGGAGAGGTGCGCGGCCAGGCCTTGCACAAGATCCGCCAATTTGTCGAACAGCAGGCGGGCCGCTGCGACGGTATCATTATCTCTGACTATGGGAAGGGAGTTGTTCACTCAGAGCTGTTGGAGCTGCTAGCCGACCTGGCGAAGCGGAAGAATTTGCTTTGCGTGGCAGATCCCAAGGATAAGAACTTCAAGTCCTATCAGAATAGCAGCCTGGTCACGCCAAATCGGGAGGAGGCAAGCCAGGCGTCGGGGATAGAGATTAACGGCGAGGCGTCGCTCAGAGAAGCGGGTAGAAGGCTTCTTCAGATGTGGCAGGCCAAGGCGGTTCTGATTACCCTGGGACCCGAGGGGATGAGCCTTTTTCGCGCAGGAAGAGAGATGAGGCATTTTCCGACGCAGCCGCGCGAGATGTTTGATGTCACTGGCGCGGGCGATACGGTTGTCGCCGCGTGCACCTTGGCCCTGGCCAGCGGCTCCTCGTATGAAGAAGCCGCGATCATCGCCAACCTTGCCGCCGGCCTTGTGGGAGACGAGGTGGGAACGGTAGCGGTTCCCTCGACCAGGCTAAGAAAGGTTATTCTGGGACAGAAATGAAAAGCATGACCGGATATGGGGAAGCAGCGGCCCAGGGAACGCAGGCTAAGATTGCCGTTCAAGTGCGCACCTTAAACCATCGCCATCTCGATATCCAGCTCCGGGCGCCGCGAGAGTATCTCTCCCTTGAAGAGGAGATTCGTAAAACGATTCGGGAAAGGATCTCCCGGGGCCGCGTCGAGATGTTTATCACACGCGCCCTTCTCAGGGGCCAGGGCAGGAAGCTGGAGTTGGATGAGGGGTTGTTGAGGCAGTATTTTATCTCTCTCAGGCGAGCCAAGAGGAAGTTCGGTCTTAAAGGGGAGGTCGATATCTCCCTATGTTCCAACCTGCCGGAGCTTTTTCAGCTAGGCGAAGCTGAGGTGAAGGAGGAGGACGAGAGGCGTCTTGTCCTCAGGACCCTGGACTTAGCTCTGAGGAATCTCGAGCGCTCCAGAGAGCGGGAAGGTCGGCACCTGAAAAAGGATGTCCGGTTGCAAGTCCGGGAGCTCCGCAAGATGTCCGGTCGGTTGTGTGGGGAGGCGGAGAAGATCAGCGCGCGGCTGAAGGATCTCCTGTCCGTGAAAGCGGCGGGGAATGCGCTCGAGGAGCAGCGGGAGACTTCGGAAGCGTCCAGTCTAAACTTCAAGGGGGATATTCATGAAGAGGTCGTCCGCCTTAAAACCCATGTGGGCGAATTAGCCCGGCTCATCGACGAGCCGGGACCGGCAGGGAAAAAGGTCGACTTTCTCCTGCAAGAGATCCAGCGAGAGCTTAACACGATTAGTTCCAAGGCCCCACACCTGTCGGTGGTCCAGTTGGTCCTGATGGGCAAGGAGAAAGTGGAAAAGATTAGGGAGCAGGCGCAGAACCTAGAATGATCCAGTCGAGCAGAGCCGCCAGTGAACGCGCAGGCGCGATATTTATTCTTTCCGCCCCATCGGGCGCCGGGAAGACAACCTTGATCAATCGCCTTTTGAAAGTTTTTCCCGACATCAGCCTCTCCGTTTCTTATACTACGCGGGCCAGAAGGCCGGGGGAAGTCCATGGGCGCGACTATTACTATGTCGGAAAGAAAATGTTTGTCGCCATGCGGGCGAGAGGCGGTTTCGCGGAGTGGGCAAGCGTTCATGGCTCCCTCTATGGCACGCCGCGTCGTCCCTTGGAGCAAAGCATCCAGCGGGGCCGAGATATTCTCCTTGACATCGATGTGCAAGGGGCACGCAAGATCAAACAACTGTACCCTCACTCGGTTGCCATTTTTCTCCTTCCTCCTTCGTGGCAGGAACTGCGCAGGCGGCTCGCGCTCAGGGGAACGGATCGCAGGGAGAGCATCCGCCGGCGCCTGGAAAACGCTCGACGTGAAATACGCGCGATCATGCGGTATGATTACTTCTTGGTGAACAGGGAGATCCGGGATGCGTTGAAGTGTATGAAGTCTGTCATCATCGCGGAGAGACTGCGGGTCTCCAGGTATAAAGCACTCAGGGGTCAGCGGTCAGCAGTCAGCAAGATCTACAGGCTGAAGGCTGAAAGCTGATGGCTATGTTATGAGCAGGGAACCTAAGGTCGGCGACCTGGTGGAAAAAATCCAGGCCTATTATCCTACGGCAAACGTAGAGATGATCCGAGAGGCTTATGATTTCTCCGCCAGAGTGCACAAGGGGCAAAAGCGCCTGTCGGGAGAGCCTTATCTCGTGCACCCAATGGCAGTAGCGGGGATTATCGCTGACCTCAAACTCGACGTGCCTAGCATCGTGGGCGGCTTGCTGCATGATACTGTCGAGGATACCCTGACGACCCTGGATGAAGTGAAAAGCGTCTTCGGCCAGGAGATCGCTTCTCTGGTGGACGGCGTGACGAAACTGAGTCGGGTCAACTTCACCAGCCACGAGGAAAAACAGGCGGAGAACTTTCGCAAAATGATCCTGGCCATGGCCAAGGATGTCCGTGTCATCCTGATCAAGCTTGCCGACCGCACTCATAACATGAGGACTCTAGGCCACATGCCGGTCGAGAAACAGATTGCGACAGCTCAAGAGACTTTGGAGATCTATGCCCCTTTGTCAAATCGTTTAGGCATCGCTTGGATCAAGGACGAACTGGAAGACCTCTCCCTTAAATATCTGCATCCCGAGATCTATTACCAGTTGAAACGGAACGTGGCTAAAAAGAAAACCGCCCGCGAAAAGTATATCAACGAGGTGCTCTCGATTATCAGCAAGAAGCTGGAGGAAGAGGGGATTGACGCGGAAGTCACGGGAAGGCCGAAGCACTTCTACAGTATCTATCAGAAGATGGAGAGCCAAAATCTTCTCTATGATCAGATTTACGACCTGGTGGCTTTCCGCATCCTGGTCGATACGGTGCGGGAGTGTTACGAGACGATGGGGGTGATCCATGCCCACTGGAAGCCAGTCCCGGGGCGGTTTAAAGACTATATCGCGCTGCCAAAGGCCAATATGTACCAGTCGCTCCATACCACGGTGATCGGCCCTTACGGAGAGCGCATGGAAATTCAGATTCGCACCCATGAGATGCATCGCGTCGCCGAGGAGGGTATCGCTGCTCACTGGCGCTACAAAGAGGGCAAAGACTTTCAGTTTAATGAGATTCAGCGGTTCGCGTGGCTGCGGCAGTTGATCGAGTGGCAGCAGAACCTGCAGGACCCGCAGGAGTTTCTCCACAACATCAAAGAGGACCTCTTTCCCGAGGAGGTCTATGTCTTCACGCCAAAAGGTGACCTGCTCAATTTTCCAAAGGGTGCCACGGTGATTGATTTTGCCTACCGTATTCATTCGGAGGTCGGGCACCATTGTTCCGGGGCCCGGGTGAATGGGCAACTGGTCCCTTTGAAGTATCTGCTGAGAAGCGGCGATACGGTCGAAATCATCACCACTCATCAGCAGACTCCCAGCCGGGACTGGTTAAAATTGGTCAAGACAGCCAGGGCCAAATCGAAGATCCGTAATTGGATCAAATCCCAGCAAAGGGAGAGAAGCGTTGTTCTGGGGCGGCAAATTCTGGACAGCGACCTGAGTCGCTACAAGCTGGATTATGCCACCCTCAGGCGCCAGGGGAGGATCGACTCGATTGCCAGGGAGCTGGGAATGAAAGACGAAGAGACGCTCCTGGCGAGCATCGGTTACGGCAAAGTCACGCCGCGCCAAGTGCTAACCAAGCTGGTTCCGCTCGAAAAACTAGAACCCATTAGAAAGCAACCCGAGGGGACCCTGGAACGTCTCTTTCGCCTGGTGTCAGGCCAGAAGCGGGATTTGGGCATCAAAGTCCAGGGCGTTGAGGACGTCTTGGTCCGCTTTGCCCGGTGTTGCCACCCTTTACCCGGAGAAAACATTATCGGCTTTATCACCCGAGGCAGAGGAGTGACTGTCCATGTCTCTAATTGCACTACAGTTTTGGAGAGCGACCCGCATCGGAAGGTCGAGGTGAGTTGGCAGGACAATGGTCAGACACCAAGGCCGATAAAGATCGAGGTTAGCTGCGTGGACCGGCCCGGTTTACTGGCCGCGATTAGCGCCGCTATCACCGGCGCTGACGTGAACATCGCGCGCGCCCAAGTGCGCACCTTCCCGGACCAGAAAGCCCTCAACACCTTTGAAGTGATGATCACGAACTCGGAGCAGCTCCAGCGCGTGCTGAGGAATATCTCCAGGGTGAAAGGAGTTTACAAGGCGATGAGGGCGAAAGGCTAGATCGTGTTCGTGATCGTGTTTCGTGTTCGTTACGAGCACGAGTGACGAGCCACGAGCACGATATCAGGCGACCTTTTCGACGCGGCCAGAGTGGATACAGTTGGTGCAGACGAGAATGCGCCGCACCTGCCCGCTCACGCGCGCCCGCACCGTTTGCAGGTTAGGTTGCCAGATCCTCTTGGTCTTGTTGTTAGCGTGGCTGACGTTATGTCCGACGGAACGTCCCTTTCCACAGATCGCGCAGATTCTTGCCATGGTTATTTTTTGCACATCCTTTCGATGATCTGAGTGGTGGAGTAGCCCTGTAGGTAGGGAATGACAGCGATCCTCCCTCCGTGCCCCTCCACGATATCCGCCCCCACGATTTTATCCTTAGGCCAGTCTCCGCCTTTTACTAAGACATCCGGTTTCAATTCTTTGATAACCTCGTAGGGGTCGGGATCGTCAAACCACGTTACGTAGTCTACCATCTCCAGCGCGGCAATCAACTGCGCCCTTTCTGATTGTGGTAGAATGGGGCGATTGGCGCCCTTGATTTTCTTGACCGAGCTGTCGCTGTTCAAGGCCACCACCAGGATATCGCCGCATTTTTTCGCCTCCCTCAGCAAGTGGAGGTGGCCGCGGTGTAAAAGATCGAAACAGCCGTTGGTAAAAACGACCGCCCTGCCTTCTCTTCTCGCCTTTGCCACAATAGTTTTTATCTCGTGAAGTTTGCCGATTTTTCCCCGCACGGTAGATGGGTAGCATGTCCCTGGTTTGATTTCAACGACACACGCTGGTAGCCTTGACCCTTCTTTAAAATTCCGCTAAGTTCGAAGAGAGTTTGATTCCAGCGCGTTTTGCGCTTGTGGCGAGAAAGAGGAGGGAGTTATGGAATACCGCGACCTGCGGGATTGGATCCGGAGGGCAGAGGAACTGGGAGAGGTGAAGACCCTCAAGAAATGCGACTGGAATCTGGAAATTGGCGCCATTACGGAGCTGGTGGCTCACCGCGAAGACGGGCCGGCGGTTCTCTTCGACGAGATCAAGGACTACCCCAAAGGGTATCGGGTGCTGTCGAATTCATTGAGCTCTCGGAAGAGGCTGGCTCTTACCTTAAACCTTCCTGAGGGCGAAGCGAAGATGGACTTCGTTCGGGCTTGGAGGGAAAGATATAAGCAGATCAAGCCGATCCCGCCCAAGTTCGTAAAGAAAGGCCCCCTTTTTGAGAATGTCTATAGAGAGAAGGACATCGACCTGCTTAAATTCCCCACCCCAAAGTGGCATGAGCTTGACGGCGGTCGCTACATAGGGACCGGGAGCATCGACATCACCCGCGACCCTGATGAAGGCTGGGTCAACTGGGGGACCTACCGCGTGATGATTCATGATAAGGATACCGTCGGATTCTACATCTCGCCTGGGAAACATGGCAGGATTCAGAGGGAGAAGTATATCAACACGGGAAGGCCGTGCAAAATCGCCATGTCTTTTGGTCACGATCCCCTGGTTTTTCTGGCCGGGAGCATCGAGGTGCCGTACGCGGTTCCAGAGTACGAGTTCGTCGGAGGGGTCAGAGGCGAGCCTATGGAGCTGATTGAGGGAGAGTATTCCGGGCTTCCTATCCCGGCGAATGCGGAAATCGTTGTTGAGGGAGATGTGGTCTTTGATCAGGCGAAAGTTGAGGGGCCGTTCGGCGAGTGGACCGGCTATTATGCTAGCGCCGAGAGGCCTGAGCCTTTCGTGAAAATAAAGCGCCTGTATCACCGCAATGATCCCATCATTTTGGGATCGCCTCCGGGGCGGCCTCCGGCGGAGCTCGGATGGTATCGTTCGTACCTCCGCTCTGCCTTGATCTGGGATGAGATGGAGAAGGCTGGCGTGCCGGATGTGCAAGGGGTTTGGCTTACAGTATCCGGCGGCAGCCGCCTTGTTATTGTCGTCTCGATTAAGCAGCGTTATCCGGGCCACGCAAAGCAGGCGGCTGTGGTGGCCTCGCAGTGCCATGCCGGGGCCTATCTCGGCCGCTACGTGATCGTGGTGGATGATGATATCGACCCGTCTAATACCGACGATGTTATCTGGGCAATGGCGAGCCGCTCCGATCCGGAGACGGACATCGACATTATTCGCCGCTGCTGGAGCGGGCCCTTGGATCCCATCATTCAACCAGGCAAGAAGGGCTTCAATTCCCGTGCGATCATCGATGCCTGCCGCCCGTACGAATGGATGAAAGATTTTCCCCCGGTGGCCGAGTCCAGCAAAGAGGTGTTGGACGCGACCGCCAAGAAGTGGGGCAAGGCCCTCTTTGGTAGCAACGGGAAAGCGTAAAGAAATTCAGAATTCTTGATTTTGAATCAGGAGGGAAGATCCAGTACCACCGTGCTGCTCTTTCCTTTCCTCAGGAGTTCCATTCTTACCTGACCTGGTCGCTTGGCATCCTGAAAGAAGGATTCGAGATCGCCGACCTTCTGGATCGCCCTGTTGTTGACCTTGAGGATGATATCTCCCCTTTGAACGCCCGCCTGTGCGGCGAGGCTGCCCGGCTCGACATCGGCGACAAGGACTCCCTTCTTGACCTGTAGATCGAAGAGGCTGGCCAGCTCTGTAGTGAGATCCTGGATGTGGATGCCGAGGATTTTCCGCAGATCTTCTTTAGACCTTTCTGGAAGGGGTAGCTGTTTGGCCTTGGCCAAAACCTGAGTCGAAGCGTAGATAGGCGCCTTCATCCTTAGGGCGACGGCGATGGCGTCGCTTGGCCGTGAGTCGATCTGAAACTCCTCGCCCTTAAGCTTCAAGGTGATGCTGGCGTAGTAAGTGTCGTTGCGCAAATCGGTAATCGTAATTCGCTGGAGCGCGGCCCCGATTCCCTGCAGGATGTTACGTATCAGGTCGTGGGCATTGGGGCGAGGAGTGGCGACGTTTTCGAGCTCCAGGGCAATAGAGGTGGCCTCTCCGCTCCCGATCCAAATAGGAATAAGCTTCTTTTCCCTGGTATTTTCCAGGATCACTACGGCTACCGGTGCCTTGGCTGAGGTGTCGAGCATGACCCTTTTCACCTTGAGCTCCACGAGCGTGTTTTCCTGAGCGACCCCAACCCGTGGAGCCAGGTAGGACAGAACTACGAAAGCAACGAAAAGAATTCCCCGTCTCACAGTGACCTCCTTGACAAAGAGAAAACGATTCCTCATGGGGATCTCCCGCGAAAAAGAGACCTCGACATGAGGCCGACAACTCTTTCACCTTACCGGGCAGAGTTTGGTATTGTCAACAGTTGCATTTTCCTTGACCGGCTCCTGAGTGTTAGCTATGCTCTCGAAATATCGATCCGGGAAGGCCGATGAACTCCGAGACTGTCCGTTTTGATTTTAACAATATGCTGGAGCACACCCTGGGGCGTGGTAAGGGCCTTAGGGTCGCGGATATCGACGGGGTCAGGAAAAGGGCCCACGCAATTCATGGCGCCATTCAAGAGATGCGGCGCGCCGGGACAACCCCATTTTACAATGTCCTTTTCGAGGAGGGGGAACTAACGCAGATCCTCGAGGTCGCCGACAAGATCCGCCAGCGCTGGGAGAATCTCGTGGTCCTGGGAGTTGGGGGCTCGGCCTTGGGCGCCAAGGCTCTTCATCAGGCACTGAACCATCCACTTCACAACTGGCTTCCAGCCGAAGAGAGAGAGGGTGTCCGGTTGTTCGTCGCGGATAACATCGATGCGGAGACCTTTGGGAACCTGCTCGAATACCTGGAACCCTCACGAACGCTCTTCAATGTCATCAGCCGCTCAGGGGAAACCGCCGAGACGCTCGCGCAGTTTCTGATCGTGAGAGAGCATCTCAGCCGCGCCTTGGGGCCCGGCCGCCATAAGGAACATTTTCTGCTGACCACTGATACCGAGGCGGGTCCGTTGCGTCGGATTGCGGAAACGGAGGGCTATGCGAGTTTGAGCCTTCCGGGTGGGGTGGTGGGGCGGTACTCGGTCTTCTCCGCTGTCGGGCTTCTTCCGGCCGCGGCCAGCGGCGTCGATGTCCGTTCGCTGCTTGCAGGGGCGCGGGCTATGGGCGACCGCTGCGCTGTCCCAGAGGTTTGGGAGAACCCGGCATACATAAACGGCGCGCTGCACTATCTCTCTCAGAGAAAGAGAGGAAAGGGGATCTGCGTCATCATGCCTTATAGCGATCTTCTCATGGGTGTCGCGGAGTGGTTCTGCCAATTGTGGGCGGAGAGCCTCGGTAAGGGCAGAGACCTTCGAGGCGGAAGAGTGCAGGGGGCGCAGTGCCCGGTGCGCGCGCTGGGGATCACAGACCAGCATTCGCAGTTGCAGCTCTACGTGGATGGCCCCGATGATAAGGTGATTGATTTCATCCGCGTCGAAAGATTTTCCAGGCCGATCGCGATTCCGCGATCCTACCAGGGGAGCGAGGATCTGGCGTACCTTGGGGGGCACGGGTTGTCCGAGCTGCTCCTGGCTGAGGGGCATGCCACCGAGGCGGCCTTGACTAGTAACGGCAGAATGAATTCGACCATCCTCCTGGACCGCATCACGCCGCATACTATCGGCCAACTCCTCTTTATGTTCGAGATCCAGACGGTTTTTGCCGCCGGGCTTTACCGTGTCAACCCCTTTGATCAACCAGGAGTGGAGAAAGGAAAACGGTTGACCTACGGGATCATGGGCAGGCGAGGATACGAAAAAGAGCGGCGTGAAATTATGTTGTGGCAGCGGAAGAAAAAGAGAAGGTTTATTCTGTGAAGATTATCGTTCTCCCGGAAGACTGGATCAGCCGCATCGCCGCCGGCGAGGTCGTGGAGCGGCCCGCCTCGGTGGTCAAGGAGCTCATGGAAAATGCCGTGGATGCCGGGGCTCGAGAGATTTCCGTATGGGTGGAGGGGAGCGGAACTTCTCTGATCCGTGTGAGCGATGATGGCGAAGGAATCGCCGCCGACGAGTTACCGCTGGCACTGGAGAGGCACTCGACCAGTAAACTCAGGGACGAGGCCGATCTGTTTCGCATCTCCACTCTGGGCTTTCGGGGAGAAGCGCTTCCGAGCATTGCCTCGGTGTCCAGGCTGGAGATCGTCTCCCGGCCGCGCCAGGAGCGAGCGGGTTGCCGGCTGCGGGTCGAAGGAGGAAAAAAAGGCGAGGCTGCGGCGGCGGGCTGCCCTGCGGGGACAACCGTAGAGGTGCGCGAGCTCTTTTTTAACACTCCGGCGCGCCGCAAGTTTCTGAAATCTCCGGCGACAGAGCTGAGCCATATCTGTGACGTCGTGAACCGTATGGCGCTGGCGTATGCGGAGATCCATTTTCGCCTCTATCATGGCAGCGGGATGCTTTGTGACTACGTTGCCGCCGCGCACGCGCGAGACCGCTTACATCAGGTTTTAGGAGCGGAGGTTAGCGAGGCATTGGCGCCGTTTAGCGCGGGCAGAGGGAAGATGGAGATCGCGGGATTCCTGAGCGCCGCCCCCAGCTCGTTTTCCAACTCTCGCTATCTCTATACCTATGTGAATGGGCGCTTCGTCCGGGATCGCATCCTTACGCATGCCGTTCTCCAGGGCTACGAGACCCTGTTGATGAAGGGGCGGTATCCGGCGGTGGTGGTTTTTCTCCGGATTCCCTACGAAGAGGTGGATGTTAACGTGCATCCGGCAAAATATGAGGTTCGCTTCCGCCGTCAATCGGAAGTCCATGAAGCCGTAACCGAAGCGGTGCGTGAAGGCCTTAGAGAAAAAGCCAAGGCGCCAGCGATGGCATTGGAGCCATCTGCCGGAAGCATGGCGGAGCCCGTTCTTGCGGTTCACGAGCCTTCTTTTCCCTACGCTACCGGATTCCAGGGAGGGAGCCGCCCGCTTTCCCAGACCGATGTGGCCAGGATCGAATCGAGAGGAGACGAAGTCCCAAAAGGCTTTTTCTCCTCACTGGAGATTCTGGGCCAGCTCCTGGGCTGTTATCTGGTCTGTGGTTCTCCGCGCAGCATGGTCGTTATTGACCAGCATGCCGCGCACGAGCGCGTTGCTTTCGAGAAGATGCGACGACAGCTCGAAGCAGGAGAGGTGCAGAGGCAGAACCTGCTGATCCCGCAGGTGCTGGAACTGCCCATCGGCGAAGCCGCCCTGTTCGAGCAGAGACTCCGTATCTTGGAGGATCTCGGCTTTACCGTAGAAGGATTCGGGCCAAGCAAGTTTGCTATCAAAGCCGTGCCGGCCCTTTTGCCTGAGGGCGATTACCGCGAGCTCATGCGCCAGATGGTCGCGGAGCTCGCCGAGGTCGGCCAATCGAGGGAGGCGCGGGAAGAGCTGGAGGAACGTTTGATGACTATTGCCTGCCACAGCGTGATCCGCGCCAACCGGAAGCTGGAGAGGCAGGAGATGCGGGCTTTGCTCAGAGAGCTCGACGAGATTGATTTTGCCACGCAGTGCCCCCACGGTCGCCCGGTCCTTGTAGAATTTACCCAGGAACAGCTGGAAAAAATGTTTAAGAGGGCGTGAGGAAGAACGTGCTCGTGCTCGTTCACGAACACGAGCCACGATCACGAACTACGAAGCACACCCCCAGGCAGGCCGAGGGGGAATAAATAAATTACTAATGCCACCTGCCTGTTGCCTTTTGCCTTACGATGAAACCTAAGCTTGTCATTATCCTGGGTCCTACCGGTGTGGGTAAGAGCGAGGTTGCCGTTGAGGTGGCTTTAGCCGTTGGCGGAGAGATCATCAACGCCGACTCGCAGCAGGTCTACCGCCAGATGGACATCGGCACCGGCAAGCCGACACAGGAGCAAAGGCAAAGCATTGCGCACCACCTGATTGATATTGTCAATCCTGACGAGGAGTTCAATGCCGCGATATTTCGCCAGCGGGCTTTGAAGTGCGTAGAGGAGATCTCGTCAAGGGGAAGGAAAGTGATCGTGTGTGGCGGCACAGGACTTTACATCAGGGCAATGACCCACGGCCTGTTTGTTGGCCCGTCAAAAGCGCCGGAGATCCGAAAGCGTTTAGAACAAGAAGCGAGAGAAAAGGGTCTCGGGACTCTTCACGAGCGGCTAAGAGAGGTCGATCCGGAGGCCCTCTCTTTGATCCATCCCAATGACCGCCACCGGATCATCCGCGCCCTGGAGGTCTTTGAGGTGACAGGGAAAAGAATGAGTCTATGGCAGAGAGAGCACGGGTTTAAAGATAGCCCATTTGAGACTTTGAAAATAGGCTTGAACCGTGAGCGCGAAGAGCTCTATGCCCTTATCAATCGCCGCTGCGAGGAGATGATTGCCAAGGATTTTGTGGAGGAGGTGAAAGGGCTCATGGAGAGAGGCTACGGACTGGATCTCAAGCCCATGCAGAGCGTTGGCTACCGGCATACGGGGCTTTATCTCGCCGGGGAGGTGAGCCTGGAGGAAGCCCTTTCCCTGATGCAGCGTGATACCCGCCACCTCGCCAAGCGCCAGCTCACCTGGTTCCGGGCAGATAAAGAGGTCCGGTGGTTTCATCCGGAGAGGGAGAAGGCGGAAATCCTAAAGGTCTGTAAGCAGTTTCTTTCCTAACCTTGCCAAATCCCTAGTATATTTCTTTATTTTTCGTAAAGGGCTTTGATGAAGCCGCTGTTGTCGATCTCCTTGAGGTAGCTGAGATCGACAAGGCTGTCGGGCTAAGCTACTTTGAGCGCGGTTAACTGGGCGGAGGTGGCTCCCGCCAAGAAAAAAAGAATGAAGAGCGCAAAAGCAGCTCGTGCGATCCGTTTCACTTGCTTCTTCACGTTGCCCGCCTGATGGTTTTAATAAAGCCGCTACGAGGCATGGACATGAACCTTCCTGTCCGGTGTTTAGCAAATATAGTCGCCCTGCAAGGAACATGTCAATCGAAGGATTTGGAGGAGACAAAAAGAGGGCTTGACACTTTCAGCGATGAGCATGAGAATAGCGAACTCGTGGACAACGGCGGCGAGTCCTTTTAAGCGCCGCGAATTTACCTTGGGGAGGGGAAGGAAATGGTCGATATTAAATCACTGGTTTTTCTCGGCATGATGATGCAGGGTCTGGGGACGCTTTTTTTGACCGTGCAGCTTTGGGGCGCCGCTTGGGGTCTTGAGAAGACCCTTGGCCTGAGAGAGCAATCCGGTAAGTGGCTGCACATCGTCCGAGATGGGTTAGTACTTCAGATCGTCGGGACCGGCATCAATATCCTTTCTATTTCCTATTGGTTCGCGGGCTGAAGGGCGAACAGAAAAGGCCTGAATTTATGACAGCATATCTCGTAGGCGGGATCATGCACGTGACACTAACTTTACTAGCGTTTTTCGGAGGAACGGGATAATCCGCTTTTGAAGGGAAGAAGGTAGGATGTTTATTGGAAGATCTGTTGCTGCGTGAAGACACTGCCATTTTGTCCAGCCGGGGCAGATCCAAATCCAGTTCCGCCGGATGCTGTTATCTTAGCTAGATCGAACCCCACAGCATCCTGGTAGTACACAGCCACTCTTCCCCCTCCACCACCGGCGCCTCCGGAAAACTGAGGCCCTCCTCTGCCCCCATTGGCGCTGATTGTTCCGGTCCCTCTCAGAGCCCCCACGTCGATCCTTATCCCTCCTCCGCTCCCCCCTCCACTAGCGGTGTTTGATTGCGCATCGGCCCCATTCGCTGTGATGGGACCATCCAACTGAAGTGTTGCTGCCACAATGCGGATCAAGCCGCCTCCGTTGCCGGCAGGGCCGGTCCCTCCGGCGCCGCCACTCCCCACATCGTTGGGGTTACTAAAGTCCCCATAAATCGGGTTCGAGGAGCCATCGATAGAGCCGCCCAAACCCCCGTAACTTCCTCCGCTCTCGCCCGTACTGCCTGCTTGGAACCCTACGGTCATCCCTGTATCACCCTTAAAAGTAAAAGGATTCCCAGGCTGCCTTGCTCCTAAAAATCCCCGCCCCGTAACATCGATGCGGCTGGTGGCGTCCACTGTAATGGCATTGGCGCTAAGATCGACCTCGAAAAAAGCTGAAGCGGTGGTGGGTAGATGAGTAATGAGGCTGCTGTCTGTAACATTGATTGTAGAAGCGCTGAGCCGTTGAGTAGTCAGGGCAAGCTCACTGCTGGAAGAGATCTCCACTGTACCGGTAAGATTAAAGACGGCATCCACTCTAGCTTTTGCCCCGTGGCGTATCCTTAGGTCACCTAAAGGCTGTGGGGCGAGGGGTGTGGAGAGGGAAGGAGCGATCACGTTGTTGTTATCCACGACCAACTCTCCACTCTCTCTTCCCGATCCCTGGAGGTAGACAGTTCCGGCGCCGCCGTTTGTCGCGGAACCGAATCTGGTCCCGCCAAAAGCAGTTATCTTGGTAAGATCGAAACCAGCAATAGTCTGGTAGTACACCGCCACTCTTCCTCCTCCGCCTCCAGGACCACCGCTAAAGTTAGTCCCACCCTTGCCTCCGTTGGCGCTGATCGCGCCTGCCCCTCTCAGAGTTCCCACATCGATTCTTATTCCTCCTCCGCTTCCTCCGCCGCTTTCGGTATTGGCCTGAGCGTCTCCTCCGTTCGCTGTGACGAGACCATCTAGCTGAAGCGTCCCTGCCACAATGCGGATCAAGCCGCCTCCGTTGCCGGCAGGGCCGGTCCCTCCGGCGCCGCCACTCCCCACATCGTTGGGGTTAGTAAAGTCCCCATAAATCGGGTTGGGGGACCCATCTAAAACGCCTCCTAAACCTCCGTAGCTCCCTCCGCTGCTGGGCGTGCTCCCTGCCTGAAAACCTACGGTCATCCCTCTATCCCCCTTAAAGGTAAAGGGATTTCCAGGCTGCCTTGCCCCCAAAAACCCTCGTCCCGTAACATCGACGCGGCTGGCAGGGTCAATGATTAGCAGACCGTCGATCATGAGGTCGACTCTAGACGTGCTACTGGCGGTAGCAGGGGAGTGAGTCACGAGAGCGTTGTTTCGAAGCGTCAGGGAGGCAAAACGGTGAGTCCCATCAATCGTGACGATTATCTGGCCTTCAATAGTTAAAGCTGCACCCTCGAATTTGAGATCCGTCGGGCCGATAGAAGTGTTCTGCGTGATAGCAATCGCCCTGGGGTTAATCGTGAACGTGCCGACGACGGTTCCGGCCGTTGTGGAGACGAACACTCTTGTCGTGCCAACAGAGGCGAATGGCGAGATGTTAAGGCACACCTCGATGCTCGTTTCTGTCACCCGCACCCGGCTGACCTGCACGTCAGGGTTGTCGGTTGTGACTGTGGCGCCGAGAAAGTTGGTGCCCGCAATTGTGATGCAAGTCGTGTCACCTGCGTTGGCAGTGTCCTGTGACAGGCTATCTATAGTAGGAGGCTGCAGGCAGTTAGTGCTGCGCGTGATGGAAAGGATGTTTCCAACTGCATCGTATTCGTATGTGGCACACTCATTGTTTTGATCCACGACCCGACTCAGCCGTCCAAGATCGTCGTAGATGTAGATTACCTTTGGCTCCTGAGCATTGAGCTGGCTAAAGCCCAGGGACAGAGCTATCCCTAGACAGAAGAAAAATAGGGAAAGAAATTTATGAGTCAGCCGCAAACTTTTAAGCCTCGTTTCCTTATCCAGCCGTTTTGCCCGTCAGACGGCTTACCACCCATCAACAGGGGTCAAGTCTTTTGTTGATAGACTTTGGCTTCAATCCTTTCCACCTCCTTCCGAAATCTATTGTCCGACTCTAATTTGGATCTCACTCCATGACATGCCCATCCTACAGCTCCGTAACTGCCTATCCCAAATTGTTCGGCTGTTTGCTGTAATGTCAGACCGCATAACCGATTAACTAAATACATCGCCACCTTCCTTGCTTCTCTCTCTTTGCCACGCCCGCATTTAACCAGCGCTCCTACATCGGTCCCGTAGACCTCGGCTGTCTCGCTCATCACCCTATCCACAGAAGGCCTAACCCCTACCTTTTCGTGGCGCGGATGCTCTCGGCTCAACTTTCCCAACCTCCCCCTAAACCTCTCCCGAAACCTCTCCCCTCCCAATAGCGGACTGCGCCGACTCTGACTATAGAACTCCTTCAGTGCCTTCTCATTGCCTGAAAGAACAAATTGATGAAATCCCTTTACCCCTAAAAACTGTTCCAACAGGTCAGCAACCTTAAGCCATTTTGGTACCTTATGAGGCCGCAAATAGGCAGCGTGGCTACTCCACTGGTAGGACTGAGGCTCTTGAACTAATCCGCCCTCTACAGGGTTTAAGTGAATATAACGAACGACCGCGGCCAAATACTCATCCGCATCAACCACGATAGCCGTATAACGACCCCGAAAAAGGGGACCGTCTCGGTGGTGGGCACGATTAAACCGCTGCGTGTATAGACCATTCAGGTGGCGCATGACACGGGAAAGATTACCCTCAGGGGTTCTCAAGCAGACGTGATAGTGGTTACCCATAAGACAGTAAGCAAAAACCTCAACGCCCCAGAGATCGTGGATCTCGGCAAGGGTTTTGAGGAACGTCTCATAGTCGCGTCTCCCTGAAAATATTTCTTGCCGGGAACTACCCCGGTTCATAACGTGATAAGTGGCCATTGGGTACTCAATTCGAAGCGGACGTGACATGAATGTTCCAGTTCTCGATCAACGAAATAGCTTATGTAGGGTCGAGGACTGGCGCGGTGTCTCGTAGGTGAAGCCTATCCGTTACCGTCTCTTTCGTCTGACGGTGCCTCACTAGCCTTACCATAAACCCGTCTCCAGCCCCCGCCGCCTCAAACCGGACGTGACCCTTTCGGTCATCCGGCTTTCCTGAGCCCTTCATCTCAAGGCGCTATCTGCCTATGTACCGGGAGTACTTTCACAGACCCGCAGCCTGCTACTCCGCCTCTTCCAGCCATCTCAGCTTTCGCCTTACGGTATATCCTT
>JACPSE010000213.1 GCA_016193465.1 Deltaproteobacteria bacterium | reverse complement strand
CTCCGCGGCTGCTCTCACGGCGCGAACGATATTGACGTATCCTGTGCACATGCAAAGATTTCCCGACAGCGCCTCGCGGATCTGCATCTCGCTCGGATGGGGACAGCGCTTAAGGAGATCCACCGCCGCCAGCACCATCCCGGGAGTGCAGAAACCGCACTGCAGGGCGTGGTGGTCGAGAAAAGCCTGTTGAATCGGATGGAGCATGTCTCCCTTTGCCAGGCCTTCGATGGTGGTGATCTTGCAGCCATCGGCCTGAACCGCCAGAAGAATGCAAGAGCGAACGACGGCCCCATCCAAAAGCACAGAGCAGGCGCCGCACACGCCATGCTCGCAGCCCAGATTCACCCCGGTAAAGCCGAGGTCCTCTCTGAGAAAGTCAGCCAGGGTTTTTCGCGGCTCCACCTCGCCTTCGAAGCGGACGCCATTGGCCTCGAGGGAAACCTTCACCAGCTCCGGCGCTTTCATGTTTTCCTCCAGCGCCCAATGGCGGATTCCAGCCCGCGCCGCACCAGGACTCCGGTCAGGTGGCACAGGTAGTCCGGGTTTTCTTTCCCGGCGATGGCGGATTGAATCTCAGTTTCAGCGAGCTGCTCGGTCCGTCTCAGAACATCCGCGAGAGGAGCCGCCTGAGTGCTGAGAGAGATTTCATCCTGGATCAACTTCTCCACGCCCTTGACTCGAACGGGTCTCTCCACGCTGCCGCCGACAACCACACGGGCCGATGTGCAGCGGTCGCCGTCGCCTTCGGTAAAAAGGAGCACGCTCGCCTCCGACAGCGCAAAGTCACCATGCCGGCGAGCGAATTCCAGAAAGCTCCAGCCTGCAGGGCGTCTGTCCAGGGGAATTCGCACCTCCTTGAGAATCTCTTGATGCGCCAATGTGGTCGCATAGAAGCCGACGAAGAAGTCCTCGGCACGAATCACTCTCTCTCCATCGGGACCCGCCGCAACCAGGTGGGCATCCAGTGCGGTGAGCACGCAGGGCAGCTCCGCGGCGGGATCGGCGTGGGCCAGGCTGCCGCCCAAGGTTCCTCTGTTGCGAATGGCCGGGTGACCGATTTGGGGAATGGCCTCCGCAAGCAGCGGAAGCTCTTCGGCCAGTACGGCCGAAAATTCCATTTCTCTGTGGCGAGTCAGAGCGCCAATGGCGATCTCGGCGCCTTCACTGCGGATGTAGGAGAGGCTCGGGATCGCGTTTAAATCGACGAGCGCCTCCGGCCGGGCCAATCTTAAATTCAGCAAGGGAATCAAACTCTGTCCTCCCGCCAGAAGTTTTCCGTCGGCGGCGGGGCCGCTCAGAAGATCCATAGCCTCCTGCAAGGAGCCGGCACGATAGTAGCGGAATCGGCTCGGTTTCATGGCGCACTCTTAGCTTCCGGATTTGATGTGAAACAGCCGTAGCGCATTTCCGCTGAGGATCTGATCCCTCTCGGCGGCGGAAACCCGCGCCTCGGAGACAATGCGGGTCGGATGGGGATCTCCGATCCCGAAAGGGCAGTCGCTTCCGAGCAAGACGTGATCCGCTCCAGCTTCGGAAATCAAGAACTCCAGGATTTTCGGGTCGAAGAGAATGGTGTCGTAGTAAAACCAGGCGAGGGCTTCGCGCGCCATCCGTCGGGTCGACTTTTTGATATCATCACGGATTTCCCGGCCGCGCTCGAGTCGGCCCGCCTGGTAGGGGAAAAAGCCGCCGCCGTGACAGAGGACAATCTTCAGGTCGGGAAATTGATCGATGACCCCGCCGCAATAGAGCGAAGCCGCCGCCAGAGTCGTCTCAGCGGTTAGGCCCACGATGTGGGTGAGGAAGTAAGAGCCCAAACGCTCGACGCCGAGCGGGAAAAAGGGGTGAATAATGATCGGCTTCTTGAGCTTCTCCGCCATGCGCCAAAAAGGGCGAAGCAAGGGATCATCGAGATTCTTGCCGTTCACGTGAGTCCCGATAGTCACGCCCAGCAAGCCGCATTCTTGCACGGCAAATTCTAGTTCTTCGGCTGCCCTTTCCCCGGACTGTAAAGGGACCGTCGCAATTCCCGTGAAACGGCCCTCCGGTTTTTGCTGCTTCAACTCCTCCGCCAGACAGCGGTTGAGCAGCCGGCTCCAACGGCACCCTTGCTCCACCGGGAGGTTGTAACCGACGATATCGAGCCAGGTCGACAAAACCTGGTGGCGGAGATTTTGTTCCTGGAGCCGGTTTTCGCGATCCTCCAGGTCCAGAAGCTCCTTGATGATAGGACGGCCGGGAGCGTTTCCTTGGCCGAACCTGAGCTGGGGACCTTCAGAGCCCCATTCCGCTATCTCGACACCGCAGCCTGATCCCTCTTGTTTGACCCCCTGCATGACACTGGAAGGGATATGATGCGCATGTATATCAATAGCCATTCCGTCACCTCTCTTTTCGCAATAGGTTCAGATTGCCGAGCTTCATCAGAGATCGTGGCGGCTCAGAAATGATTCCACGACCTGAGCAAAGCCTTCGTACTCCGTCATGGGGAAATGGCCCACCCCGGGCAAAACTACTAAATCTGCGCCGGGTATGGCCTTGCAGGTTTGCTCGACAACATCGTGGCTGATTGCCGAATCGTCCGTTCCCCTTACTAACATAGTCGGGACGGAGATGCGTGATGCCATCGAAGTCAGGTCATGGCGGTTCCAGGCAAGGAGATCGTGGATCATGATTTTCGGATCCCCTCTCCTCCTTAGCCACTGAATTTCATGGACTCTCTCTAAAGGAGTCCCTCGTCCACACGCGGCTGCCGTGCGGTAAAAGGTGAACTCATGAAAACCGGGAATCCCCGCGTCTTCGCGGCCCCGCTCCAAGAAATCGTCAGGAAAGGTCCGGTTGCGCATCCCTGCCTCACAGCAGACGATGGCGGCCCAATCTTGCGGATGGTGCGCTCCCATGTCAAGGACAATATCCCCACCGATGGAGCAACCCGCCAAAACGGGCCGGGAGAGAGTCAACGCTTTCACCAATTGCCATAAAATTTCCCCGTACTCATGGATCGACTCGATGGGCTTCCATTGGCGGAGGAGGGATTTCCCGTGTCCCGGAAGATCGGGCGCCAGCACCCGGTAGCCCAAGCGCCCGAAATAGGGAAGAAAAAAACGCCATTCGAGGCTGCTCATACCAGCGGTATGAACGCACAGAATAGTCCCGCGATCACCCGGCCCGATTTCATCCAGAAAGATACGATGGCCTTCAACGGTTAGGTATCTCCCACGGATTTCAAGGGTTTTGTCTAAGGAACGATCCGGACCGCTCATCCTATGTTTTTCCCTATCTTGGGGTCTCGAAACAAAGCGCGCATGCCGTCGACAAGCACGATGACCGTCTTTGTGAGTCTCATGAACTCCAGTAAGTTCCCCTCCACCGCGACCTTTCGTGCTCCCGTGTAGGAAAGGATCTCATTGCGATCTTCTTGAAGAAGGGCGCGCCAGCTCTCTTCGGAGGCTTCCAATGCAAAGGTGAAACCGAGAGGGGTTGGGTGAGGTTTGGCGTCGATGACTCGCCCGTCATAAATCTTAAGCCAGAGGATCTCGTCCCCCATCCCCAAGAGGACCGAGCCGTCAAACCATCGAGCGCCGCTCTGAAAATCCGGCGAACTGTTGAGCCATTCTCTAAAGTGGTTTTCCCATCCTGGACTAAAAAGCGAACCCATCCTGCTGCCTCATCTAGGCCTTATGGTGCCTTTCCCTACGAGTACACCACGCACCTTGATGATTACCTAGAATCGGACAGAACCGCAAACGTTTTTTGAAAGGAGGTTTTTGACCTGCTCGAAGTAGAGAGGCGCGCAAAAGGGTGACCTCACCTCTTCGTCGCCAACCGGATCCACGCTGAGTCTCGACTTTTCCGCGGCCGCCGGGAATTCTGTGTCCTTCAATATTTCCATGAAGGCCCGTCGCAGGATCTCCACCCTGTCTCCGGGTGTGCCAGGTGGTAGCGCCAACGGCTATCGAAACGCCAGAGCCCGACCTCGCGAGCGTGCCGGAATGCCTCTCGGAGCTCTCCGGGCAAGATACGCCGGTTGATCTCGGCGTATTTCTCCGTGGTAGGGACCTTCCAGGCCGGGCGATATTGGTCCATGATGTTTAGATAGGTATCTCTGGAAATCTCGGTGGCCAGATACCTCATGATCTCTTTTGTCTCCTCCAACAGGCCAGGCATCACCAGATGACGCACCAATAATCCCCGCAGAGCCAGCCGTTGCTCGTCAACCTTAAGCTCGCCTACCTGGTCATGCATGGCCTTGATGACATTGCGGGCGGCATCGGGATAATCCGGGGCCAGTAAATATTTTCTAGCGCGCTCCGGGCTCCAGAGCTTAAAATCAGGCATGTAGATATCGACGACCCCGTTCATGAGCCGGATGCTGTGGAGGCTGTCGTACGCACCGGTGTTGTATACCAGGGGCAGTTTGAGACCCCGCTCAATAGCATAGGGAAGGGCTTCGAGAATCTGCGGTACCACGTGTTCGGGTGTAACGAAGTTGATGTTGTGACATCCCATCTCCTGAAGCTGGATCATCATCTGGGCCAATTCCTGAGGGGTGATCTCCTTTCCCTCCCCCATCTGGCTGGTCTCATAATTCTGGCAAAACACACACCGGAGGTTGCACCAGGCGAAGAAGATGGTCCCGGAACCTTGCCATCCCCTGAGCACGTCCTCCTCGCCAAAATGGGCACAGAAGGAGGAGACCCGGGCATTGCGACCGACCTTACAGACAGCAAATTGCTCCCGGCGGTTGACCTCGCAATCTCTGGGACAGAGGCGACACGACCCCAGGCACTCCAACGCCTCTTCGATCTTCTGACTTAGAAGACCTGTCTCGTAGGTTTTCAGATACGCGGGCGTGAATTCTCGGCGGCAAAGGAGAAAAGGCCCGTTACCGTGGGCCTCTGCTGGAACGTCTCTCCAGGGTGTCATAAATCCTGCTACGTTCGACTGTCACCCTCTTTTTTTCGCAATCGCGAAAACGCGAAAGTCGGGGTCAAGTCAGGTTCGCAAGTATCTCCTCATCGGCTGCCTCCAGGTTCACCGGCTTACCAAAGGGCTGGGGCCAGTCAATGCCGGTCGGCCAGTAGACTTCGACCTGGTTGCCGTCAGGGTCTTGAAAATAGATGCCTACGGCGTTGCCGTGACTTACAATGCGGTTGACGGGGATTTTGTTCTCCAAAAAAACTCGATGAAACTCCTTGATATCGGAGAGGCTGGCGCAGCGAAAGGAGATTTGCTGAACGACCTTACCCTCCTCTCGGCCCGGCACAAGCAATAACTCATGGTGCTCTTCCACCCGGTCCTTGGCGGTCATAAACACTGCGCCGCTTGTCGGACTCACGTCGCTAATCTTCAGCCCAAGGATATCCCGGTAAAATGCCTTGGAGCGCTCGACATCTCGAACGTAGAGACCCACATGACCCAGCGACACAACTCTAGGCATATGCCCTCCTTATTGTTGTCTGCTGCCTCACTCCGCTTTCAGAATTCCTTTGACTTGAAGCGTCGCAGGGTCGCCGTCACCGTAAATTCTTGCCAGCAGCGCCTCAACCTTTCTCCATACCTCCCTGTAATCTTTGGCTATCTCGCCTCTGATCTCAGCCGGCAGGCTCCCGAACTCGCGCACGATGTTCTCGATCCAGCCTGGGAGGTAGTTTTTTTCCACCTTTTCTTCCGCATAAAGGTAGCCCTCCAAAGAGCCCAGGCGCGCCGCTAGATCAAAAAGGGTCCGGTTCACCGACATGGAATCTCGCTCTGCCATTACAGTCCCTCCCTTTACTTTTTTTCAATTGGAAATTCGCCACCTGTCTCAACAAACAAAAATGGGATCGGCTTCCTGCCCATGTCGGCGGGCTGGGTCAGGTGGTTGAT
>JACPSE010000212.1 GCA_016193465.1 Deltaproteobacteria bacterium | reverse complement strand
TGCCCAATGCTTACTTTAGCTCGCTCGGCCTTCCGACGCTGGGGGCTCGTGGATAGCTTAATTTGCCGAACCGCCGTGTACGGACCCGTACGCACGGTGGTGTGACAGGGACAGCGGGCAACCGCTTACCTATGTCGATTTTGGGAAACGGCTTGAGCGGCTCGCTTTGCAAGACGGTTGAGGAAGCGGTCTTACAGAGAAACAACTGAGAGGTAACGGGGGAGAGATGGCGCAGCAAGTTCAATTTCGATGTAACTTCTGTCAGGTTATGATTCCTTGGGTCATCACGAGAGAGGAACTCGGACTGAAGCCGGAGGAGGATTTTCAAGTTGACGAGGTGTATCCCTACGAGAGATGCACCTGCGGCTGGGGAAAGTTTGTCGTTTGTCAGGGCTTCGCAGACGCCGCGTCTACACAAGCACAGGCAGCGAAGCCTGACGGGCGTGTGCGGGAAAGGATTGACCAGGCCCGGTATGCCAAGATCCCTTTGGATCAGATCGATCCCAACCCTTACCAACCCCGCAGATTCTTCGACGCTGAGGCGTTGCGTTCGCTGGCGGAATCGATCCGGACGGTCGGCCTCCTGGAAGACATTGTCGTGCGGCCGGCGGGGGAGCGTTACCAGATTGTTCTGGGAGAGCGCCGCTGGCGCGCCTGCAGGCTGGCAGGAGTGTCGGCGATAAACGCAAAAGTGGTGGAGCTGGATGACGGGGCGGCCCGGCTGATCGCCATCACCGAAAACATCCATCGCGAGGACCTGACTCAGGTGGAAGAGGCCTTCGCTTATAAGCAGTACGTGGACGAGGGTAAAAAGCTGAGTGAGGTGGGAGACTACTTCGGCAAGATGGGTGATCGTGTGGCAGGGCGCCTGAAGGTTTTAAACACCCATAACTACATCCGGTATCAAGAGGAGCGCATCCAGAAGCTTCAGGAGACGGTGGAGCATCTGCGCGGTCAACTGGACAGCGCCCAGAACCTTCCCTACGAGTCGAAGGTCGTGCGAGTGGGAGAAGTGGCCGAATACCTGAACTGCGGTTACGACCTGGTGGCGGCTGTGGATGCCGACCATATTATTTTGCGCCGCAGGGCCCGATCAAAGCATTAGCAATCCGTCAACAGGAGGTATACGAAAGTGACGACGAGTTTCCCCGCATTTCCACCAGAGTTGCTTCAGGGCTGTCGCAATGCCCTGATCGATTACATGAAGATTGCTCCGGGCAATCAAGTGGTCATCCTTAATGAGCTGGGTTCTGCCGTGGATCCGTTTGTGGTTCACTGCCTTGCCACAGTCACTCAGGAAATTGGGGCTGAGCCTCACATTCTCTGGACTAGCAAACTGGCCAAAGGGTGGTGGCAGGAGCTTTCCCCAGTCGTGCGCGCTGCAGTAGGTCAGGCAGACGTGGTGGTGCAAAACATCGCCAGTATTGGCAAGACCCATCTGTTGGACCTGATGCTCGAAAAAAAGGTGCGGAGATTTCGGAATTATGCCAGCGACTTCACGACGATGACTTCAGACTGGGCGCGCTTTCCCGTCGAAGTGCAGGACTATCTGGAGCGCAAGGTTAACACGATGCTCATCGAAGCCAAGACCTATCGGGTAGTTTCGGAAGACGGAACCGATATCGCCGGGAAGATCTCGACGCGACTTGCGGCCTGGCGCAGGGATCTGAAACGCTCAGGCGGCATGAACGTCTCTTTTCCGCCCAGCGTATTCAGGGCATCAGAGTCGCTAGACGCTAACGGAGTCATCATGGTTTACGCCACCTATCCCTGGGGCGCGCGCCGGGTGGGTCTGCCCGAAATCCGTTTTGCAAACCCGGTAAAGTTGGTTGTTGAGAATAACCATGTCGTGCATATCGAGGGTGGGTGGGAGGCGGAGCTGTATCGCAAGCTTTTCGAGGAGCAGGCCGCTGTGATCGGAGCGCGCTCCTACTATATTGATTCCTGGCATAGTGGCGCCAGTCCGCGCGCGTTCGTGCCCTTTGATCCACGCCAGGACCCCGACCGCTTTGACCACCTGGCGCACAACCACGAGTGTTGGTTCCATTTCCATATTGGCGGCCTTAGCAACAAGGACCCCTCAAAAAGCCAATTGGCGGAGCACATAAACGCGGTGTGCATGAACCCGACGGTTTACCTGGGCGGTGAGAAGGTCTGGGATAAGGGACACCTGACGATGTGGAACGATCCTGAGCTTAGGCAGATTGCTTCCAAGTACGGCGACCCAAATGTGTTGTTCGCGCCACGGCCTATCTGGTAAGCACAAACACCGTGGCGTAAGAATCTGACTTCAGACTTTAAAGGAGTGACACGCATGAGAGCCGAACCGCATCCTTACGTGCGGTACCTGAATCAGAAGTACGGAACTTACAGGAAGTTTTTGGAGGAAGAGGGGCTGCCTGTTATCGAGGGCCATTATGTAAAAGATGTCCGCACCTTGCCGCTCAAGGAGTGGCCGCGCAAAGGCGGCTATGGGGCGATAATCAATCTTTCAGATCAGAGCATCGATGATGCCTATGTGTGCGAAATTCCTCCCGGGAAAAGCCTGAAGCCTCAAAGATGCCTCTATGAGGAGCTGATCTATATCCTCTCCGGAATCGGGGCAACAACCGTTCGCTACGGAAAGGAGCGAGAGCAGGTCTTCGAATGGAAAGAGGGCAGTGTCTTTGCTGTTCCCCTTAATTGCCCGCACCAACACTTCAATGCCGATGGAGCGCGGCCGGCCCGTTATCTAGCGGTCACGAGCGCCCCTCTGATGATGAATCTTTTTAATGATCTGGACTTCATCTTCAACAACGACTTTCGGTTCGGGAGACGCTATGCGGGCGAAGAGGACTACTTTCGCAAAGAGAGTTTTGTGGAAGGCATCAAAGGCGGGCTCTGGGAGACCAACTTCATCGCGGACATCCGCGCGTTCATGAGCCCCCAGCGTCTTATCGGCGAGTGGCGGGGGAAAAAAATGAAGCACACCTATATTTCCATGGCCTCCAATGTCATGAAGACTCACGTTGCGCAGTTCGAGGTGGGCACCTACAAAAAGGCGCATCGCCACGGACCCGGGGCTCACATCTATATCCTGAACGGCTCCGGTTATACTCTCATGTGGCCTTCGGACGAAGCCAAGAAAAGGTACGACTGGCATGAGGGGAGTCTGCTCTCACCGCCGGCAGGATGGTATCACCAGCACTTTAACACTGGCCCTGAGCCGGTTCGGCACTTGGCGTTCCACCGGCCGGCCGTGATCAATTATGGCAAGTGGGAAGGGAGAGAGGAGATCCCCTATGAAGAAGAGGAGCCCGAGGTGAGAGAGATGTTCGAAGCGGAGCTGGCGAGGGTGGGGATTGCGTCGGGCATGTGAGAAAGCGCGGGAATCGAGGGATGGGCGGGAAAGTTTTCCTCAAGGAGGCGAGTCATGAAGAGTAGAAACAGGCCTGGGGTTTTTGGCTCTCTGAGCTTCGCGTTTTCGGTGTTTTTTGTTTTCACGCCGGAGGCCATGTCGCAATCGCCGACAGTTGGCAAGAGTTTCGATGAGATCGCGAGGTCGGCTGCCAAGGAGGGTAGGGTCCGCATGGCGAGCGCGCTTCAACGTGATGAGGAGCCGTTGGTGCTCAAGGGCTTTTATCAGAAGTACCCCATGATCAAGGTTGAAACCGCGCGGATATCCGGCTCCGCCAGCCGAGAACGGATTTTCAGCGAGGCCTTAGGCGGGCTTGTCGAATATGACCTGGTGGACATCTCAGCGGAAGTGCAAGCTAGGTTTGTTAAGGCGGGGATCGTGGCCGGGCCCTTCGAATGGCGCCGGCTTTTTCCCAACGTGCAGCCGCTCCATTTTAGCCCCGACGGCCACTTTGCCGCGGCCGGCTTCAGCACCCACATCATCGTGTACAATCCCGCTCTGGTGCCGCCGGAAAGGGTGCCCAGGAGATGGGAAGACTGTTTGGATCCCTACTGGAAGGGAAAGTTTGTCGTTGATACCCGTCCGAAAACGTTCGCAGGCCTGGCGCTGGAATGGGGCGAAAAGAAAACCCTGGAATATGTCACCCGCTTAAAAGAAAACAACCCCATATGGAAAAGGGGCCAGACGGAGGCCCTCACCCACCTGGCCGCCGGAGAGCACCCCATGTTGTGCGGCAGCTATTACCAATCCACTCACAGGATTATAAGGCGTGATCCCAAGGCGAAGCTGGCGATGTCTTTGCCTCGAGAGCTTCCCTCCAGCATGGGCGAGACCTTGGCAATCCTGAAAGGCGCCAAAAGCCCCAACGCCGCGCTGCTTTTGGCCGGCTGGCTTGCGTCGGCTGAGGGTCAAAGGGGTTATGACGAAGTCGGCCGGGGCTCGCCGTTTGTGGAAGGGGGAGAAAAGTGGAAGCTTATGCAGAAGGCCGGCGCCAAAATCGTGTTTCGGGGCTGGGAAGATAACGAATCCGAGGAGGCGATCACGAAAAAGATCATCGCCGCCTGGGGATTCACGGGAAAAATGTGACAAGGGGCTGAATGGAATCGACGGCAGCTTTGGCGCTTCCGCGAGTGAGGGCCTTTTGGGACCAGGCGAGGCGCAACATCGTGTTGATCCTCGTGACCGTCTTTCTGCTCTTCCTGATTCTGGTCCCGCTGATTCGTTTGCTGTTCAGCAGCTTTCAACGGGGCCATCCGGCAATTCCGGAAGGATGGACACTGCAAAACTACGTTGCGGCTTACTCCCTTCCCATCTTCTATGAGGCTTTTGGAACGACGGTTCTGATCTCAGCGGTCGGCACCTTCATCACGTTGGTGATCGCTGTTCTCTTCGCCTGGCTGATCGAACGGACGGATATGCCGCTCAGGAATCTGGCCTGGACGTTGATTCTCATTCCGATGGCCATACCAGGGGTCCTTTTCGCCCTGGGCTGGGCGCTCCTCCTTGCCCCCAAAACCGGAGTGATTAATGTGCTGCTGAGAGGGGCATTGGACCTTGTGGGAATTCACCTCGATCAAGGTCCCGTGAGCATCTATTCTCTCGGAGGGCTCATTTTCCTGGACGGTCTGCGCGGCGTGTCCACGCTTTTTCTCATGGTGGTGGGCGCCTTTCGCATGATGGACCCCAGCCTGGAAGAAGCGGCGAGGGTGGCCAAGGCCAATGCGAGAGGAACCTTTTTTCAGGTCACCCTGCCGGCCTTGTTGCCGGCGATTCTGACCGCTGGCATGTATTCCTTTATCTCCAGCATGGATTCTTTCGAGGCGCCGCTGGCCGTGGGATTGCCGGCGGGAATTTTTGTCCTGGCGACTCTGATCTATTTTACCGCGCGTCTGCAAGCGCCGGTGGATTACGGTCTTAGCGCTGTGTATGGCGTGACGTTCATGTTCATCCTGATTTTTCTGCTTATCGGTTACCGCCGCGCCGTGCGCTATTCGGAGCGTTTCTCAACCATCACGGGAAAAGGGTTTCGTCCCCGCGTCATATCCGTTGGGAAATGGCGCTACGCCGCGCTTGGATTGTTTGTCTTCTATTTTCTTCTTACCGTGGCGGCGCCTTTTGCCATTCTCCTGTGGGCGTCCTTACTGCCAAGCTATCGCTCTCCTTCCTTCGAAGCGCTTTCGTTCGTCTCGCCGGCCAATTATCTGGAGGCGTTTTCAAGACCCCACTTGCTTTCCGTGGCGTCGAATACTTTGATCCTGATGGCCATCGCCGCTACGGCGACGACGGTGCTGGCCCTGTTCGTCTCTTGGATCGTGGTGCGCACGAAGCTGCGCGGTCGATCTTTATTAGACGGGATGATGTTTCTACCTCACTCTATTCCTGGTATCGTGATTGCATTGGCCATGATCATGGCCTATTTGAGCCCGCCTTTGAGATACCTGGGCATCTATGGATCCCTGTGGATTGTCGCGATGGGATTGATCGTGAGCTATATCGCCTTCGGGACACGGCTTATGAATAGCGCCATCGTCCAGATCCAGAAGGAGCTGGAAGAGGCCGCGTACGTGTGCGGCGCCACCTCGACCCGGACTCTTCTGGCCATCACCCTCCCCCTTCTCTTCCCCGCCTTCGCTGCGGGTTGGATCTGGGTGGCTGTTCACAGCCTGCGAGCCTTTTCTATTCCTCTGATGTTGGCGAGCAAGAAGAATGAGGTTTTTTCCGTGCTCCTGTGGCAATACTGGTCAGACGGCGATGTTCCCATGGCGGCGACCTTGGGGGTCATGCTGGTGATTGTGCTTATTCCCCTGACGCTGGTTATGCGGCGTTTCATAGTCAAGGTAAGCGGACAACAGGATTAGGTGTCTTATGCGAATCCAGGTAAAGGAGTTGACCAAAACCTTCGAGGCTATGGACGGAATCGTGAGGGCGCTCAAGGGCTTGAGCTTCGAAGTAAAGCCGGGAGAGTTTTATACCCTTTTAGGACCCAGCGGTTGTGGGAAAAGCACGACGCTCAGATGCGTCGCCGGACTGGAGCGGCCCGACTCGGGTGAAATTAGTATCGGAGATCAAGTTGTGGCCTCTGCAAACGCCTTCGCCCCTCCCAACGAAAGGCCGATTGGCATGGTCTTTCAATCCTACGCGATCTGGCCGCACATGACGGTCTTCAAGAACGTGGCCTTTCCTTTGAAGCAGGGGAAAACAGGTCTCTCGAAAGCGGAGATGAAAGAGCGCGTGATGGAGGCCCTGGCGCTCGTAAAGATGGACGAGCTGGTAGATCGCCCGGCCCCCTATCTGAGCGGCGGGCAGCAGCAGCGGGTAGCCTTAGCCCGGGCCTTGGTCTCCAAGCCTCAGGTGCTCCTTCTCGACGAGCCGTTGAGCAACCTCGATGCAAAGCTAAGGGAAGAGCTTAGAGTTGAGCTCAAAGAGCTGGTACAGAGGGTCGGGATCACTACATTATACGTCACCCATGATCAGGTGGAGGCGCTGGCGATGTCGGACCGCATCGCCGTGATGCTTAACGGGGGGATTCTCCAGGAAGCGAGGCCCAAGGAACTCTATCTCGCACCCGCGTCCAAGTTTGTCGCCCAATTCATCGGGCAGGTAAACTTTTTTGAGGGGAGGATTGCGGAGCATTCGGATGAAGGCTGGGGCCTGGTGGAGACTTCCCAGGGGCAACTACGCTGTCCTCTTCCAGCGGGTATTCCGAAAGGGGCAACGGTGTTGGTGACGGTAAGGCCGGAGAGCTTGCATACCTCCCAGAATGGCGAGTCGGGTGATGGCAATGTGCTGGAGGGAAGAGTGGAGAAGACCATTTTTCTTGGGGACTTTATTGATTGCCAGGTTCTGGTAGGTTCCCAACTCGTTCGCGCTAAGCTTCCTCCGACGAGCGATGTGGGTCCCGGAGAGCGGTTGTTTCTTCGATTCAGCCCACAGGCCTGCGTTGTCCTTCCGATCCGGACAGCGGACTAGTTCCGCTTTATTGACACGCTTCCCTGAACTGCTATAAGCTGCTTTCAAGCGTAGAGCCTGCGATTTTTTTTGTTGAAGTGAGGAAAACAGTCTCCGCGGCTAATACTGAGAGGTCTCTCGGAAAGCCGGGAGTGGACTTCATACCACGAGGCGATGATGGCAAAGATTGATGTGATAAAAACATGGCAGATGGTTGAACCGGGCAAGCTGGTGAAGAGCGAAATTCCTGTTCCCGTCTTGAATGATGACGAGGTGCTCGTCGAGATAAAAGGCTGCGGTGTCTGCCACACGGACCTGAGCTACTTTTACCAGGGCGTGCCGACCGTGACGAAGCCGCCGCTTACCCTGGGGCACGAGGTAGCGGGCATCATCGTCGAAGGCAAGGCTGATCTTATCGGCAAAGAGGTTATAGTGCCGGCCGTCATGCCCTGCAACAGCTGCCCCATCTGCGCGAGAGGCAGGGAGAACCGCTGCCTTGGCCAGAAGATGCCCGGGAACAGCCTTGGTATTTATGGCGGTTTCTCAAGCCATATCCCGGTGCCGTATAAGGATCTTTGCTATATCGAAGACAGGAAAGGCTTTCCGCTGGAAGTCCTTGCCGTTGTCGCCGACGCGGTGAC
>JACPSE010000031.1 GCA_016193465.1 Deltaproteobacteria bacterium | reverse complement strand
CGGTCTTTTTTAGAATGCCGGGCATGAGGCGGCCGACCTCATCGAAAATTCCCCCTTCGTCGACAGTCTTGAGTTCACGCCCCTCCATTAGGACCCTGCCGTCGCAGATAACCGTGTCGACGCTAGCACCGGTTGCGCTATAGACCAAATTGGACAGAGGGTTATAAAGAGGTTGCCATTGGGGCGTGCGAGCGTTGAAAATGGTTACGTCCGCCTTTTTGCCGACCTCCAGGGAGCCGATCTCCTTTTCCCAAAGGGCGCAGCGGGCACCATTGACGGTTGCCATCTCGATGACCCGCTCGGGCGGCAGCACGCCGGTGTTGAGGCGCACTTCCTTATAGGCCCCGCTGACCAGGAGCATCTCCTGGACCAGATCGACGATTCCCGATGAGGCATGGTCCGAGGCCAGACCCACAGCCAGGCCCATCTCGAGAAACTCCGGGAGCTTCCCCATGAGGATACAGCCATAGCCGTTATGCAGGCTGGAGCTGGGCGCGGCGACGATCTTGACGTCGTGGTCCAGCATCCATTGCACCTCGTGCGGACTGACCCAACCGGAATGCACCAGAAGCAGGTTGGGCCCCAGCACGCCGAGTCGCGCGAGACGTTCAATCTCCGTCAGCCCAAATTGGGTTTTGCAGGACTCAAGAGTTTCCTTGGAGAAGCAGGCATGAGTTTGGACCCCGGTGCGGTAGTGGTCGGCCAGCTCCTTCATGCGTGAAATTAACCGGTCCGTCGAGTTCGGGATACCGCGAAACTGAAACCAGGCCCGAACCCGCCCGTCGTAAGCGCCGTTCCATTTTCGCACCACCTCTTCGGCTCGCTCCAACGCCTGTTCGGTAGTTTCGATGAAGGTCTCTGGTAGCGCCCCGAACGGCGTTTTGACGATATCCAGAGCGCTCTTCGCGATAATGCATCGGACCCCAGCCTCTCCAGCAACCCGAGCGGTCTGGTGCGGCTGATAGTTGCCGGCGTCGATAAATGTGGTGACTCCATTGCGCAGCAACTCCAACACGCAGAGCATCGCGCTCCAGTAGCTCTCCTCCTCGCTCAACAGACCCTCATAGGGGTACATGCGCTCGAAGAGAAACTTTTGCGCGCTGACCTCGTCCGCTAGGCCTCGGCTGAGCTGAAACGCAGTATGGATGTGGGCATCGATCAGTCCCGGCAGCACCACTTTGCCTCGGCCGTCAATGATGTGCCGGGAAGAAGCATGCTCGGCTTCAAGATCATAGGTCTTGCCGAGGGCGATGATCCGGTCTCCCTCTATGGCCAGCGCGCCGTCCGTGAAGATCCGCCGGTCCCGGTCGACGGTGATAAGCCAGTCGACATTGCGGATAAAGATGTCGGCCATAGAGATCGGCTTAGATAAGCTTTGAGATCGCGCCGTTTATCTTGAGCTCGATGATGATGTTCTCTTCTTGCGAGTCCGGCGGGGGAAGCGAACGGTGGGCAATTCCCTTGGGAATGACAAACATCTCGCCCGACTGCAGCGTGATATTGCCCAGCTCTGTCTCCCAATGGATCGCCCCCTTATAGCAAAAAATGAGTTCGTCGCAGTCCATGTTGCGGTGCCAGAAGTTCATGGGCTCTTTGGTCCGCTTGGAAAGGTCAAGGCGGAAACCCTGCGCTTGAAGAAGAGGCAGGGGTGTCCCCTCAGCCTTGGCGTAGTTCGATGGACGCAGGTTGGGGTCATTGATGTTGATCTTCTCAAGTTTGACCTGATCGCTTTCCGCAGAGATAACTTCCACTGGCGAAGTTCGCCGCTTAATGTTTAGCTCCTTACCTGCCCAAGTGAATTTCTCAGTATAGGTCACGGCGGCCTCCTTCATGCGATTTATCTGTACACATAATTAGCGCATTCTATTGGACGAATGCAACCCGTTTTGGGACCTCTGGATTCTGTATGGTGAGTCGGTGTAAAGTGTTGGCGAACACGGTAGCCTCTATGCCTCAAGCTCCGATCATCGATATTCACGCTCACTTCTATCCGGAGAGCTTTCTTAAGTTACTGGGAGAGGAGGGTGGAAGTTTTGGCATTCGGGTACGTCACGATGATCCCAAGGGGCCTGTTCTAGAGATGAAAGGAGGTATGCTGGGGCCTCTCCAGCAGGCCTTCACTGACCTCGATATCAGGATCAAGGAGATGAAACGAAAGCGCGTGGATATTCACGCGCTCTCACTCACTCGTCCCATGATCTACTGGGCGGATGGGGTGCTGGGTCTGAAGCTCGCTCAGACCATGAACGATGCCATGGCCGAAGCCCACCAGACCTTTTCGCACCGCTTTCTTGGCCTTGCCATTCTTCCCATGCAGGAGCCCCAATTAGCCTTAGAGGAGTTGGAGCGCGCCTCAAGGCTTCCAGGTATCCAAGGTGTCTACATGGGAACCAACATCAACGGAAGGGATCTATCTGATCCTGAATTCCTTCCGCTGTTTCAACGTATTGAGGAGATGGGGCTTCCAGTTTTTCTTCACCCGATCCGTCCGCTCGGGCCTGAGCGGCTTGAGCCCTACAATTTCTACAACCTCCTTGGATTTCCCTTTGAGACTGCCGTGGCAGCGGCGCATCTCATTTTCAGCGGGGTTCTGGACCGGTTCCCGCGCCTTACCTTCTGCCTTCCTCATGTCGGCGGAGCGCTGCCCTGGCTCATTGGCCGAATGAACCGAGGCTATAAGATCTGGGAGGCCTGCAGGGAAATGAAGCGCAAGCCCTCAGCGTACATCCGACGGTTTTACTACGATACCATCAGTCATGATCCGGGAACTCTCATTTACCTTATCCGCCTGGTCGGCGCCCAGCGGGTGATGCTCGGCAGCGATTACTGCTTTGAGATAGGTTATAACCGGCCTGTGGAGGTGGTTACTCGTCTGGCTTCTCTCTCTCGCGCGGACCAAGGCCGGATCCTTGGGGCCAACGCGGCTCGCCTGCTTAAGATCGCATGAGGGGGGTTTCTGATGCCTTATCGGGATCTGCGTGAATACCTGGCCGTTCTTGAGAAAAGAGGACTTCTCTGCCACGTTCGAACAGAGGTCGACAAAGATTGGGAGATTCCAGCAGTCTGTCGGCGCACTTTTCAAAAGATCCCTGAGAGCCGTAGACCGGCGCTTATGTTTGACCATATCAAAGGTCACAATATTCCCCTGGTCATTGGGATCCTTGGAGGTTCACGTCAGATTTATGCCACTGCCTTGGAGACGGAGGTGGAGAAGACTCTAGACAAATGGGAGTCTGGAACAAAACGGCCGCTGAAGCCGCGATTAGTAGAGAGCGGACCTTGCCGGGAGGTTGTTTATAAAGGGGATGAGGTCAATTTTGAGATGCTCCCAGCACCCATCTGGACGGTAGGACAAGATCCTGGTCCGTATCACACATCCCCATTCGTCGTATCGCGTGATCCAGAAACCCGAATTCCTAATCTGGGGGTTTATCGGGTCCAGGTAAAAGGCCCCAGGAAGGCGGGGCTTATGATCAATCCCCCGCGCAACATGAACCAGCACATTCGGAAAAATGAGGCTATGGGCCGGCACACAGAGGTGGCCATTGTTTTTGGTACTGACCCGGTAGTGGGATTAGCGGCAGTAACGCCCTTCCCTTACGGTGTTAGCGAGTTTGAAATGGCGGGCGGGATTCGGGGGGAGCCGGTGGAAGTTCTCCGCTGCCTGACCGTGGACCTTGAAGTCCCGGCTACCGCAGAGATTGTCGTGGAGGGGAGGATCCCCTGCAAGGGTCGAGAGCCCGAAGGCCCTTTTGGCGAGTATGCGGGCTACATGGGGACCGGGGGCAATCATCCTTATATAGAGATCACCTGCATAACGCACCGGCGCAACCCCATCTACCAGGCTTTCCTAAGCCAGATGCCCCCTAGTGAGTCGAGCTGCATTAAGAGCATTGGTCGGGAGATGGTGATCCGCCGGCACCTCAAAGAGAATCTCGGAATTCCCGTGCACGACGTTTATCTCCCTGAGAGCGGAGGAGCTACGGGCATTCTTCTCATCTCCATTAAGAAACAAAACCGCTTCCAGCCGCTAAAGGCTATGATGGGCGCCTGGTCATTCCATGATGTCTTCGGCAAGGTGACCATCGTTGTGGATGATGACATAGACATCCGAGACCCGTTCCAGGTGGAGTGGGCTATGAGCTTCCGCATGCAGCCCGCCGAAGATGTCTACGTCATAAAGAATGCCGACCCCCTGACGCTCGACCCCTCACAGCCACGCCGGTTCGGCGAGAAAATAGAAGAGCCAAGCGAGCAGGTAAGTTCCAAACTGGGCATCGATGCCACCCGCAAGCATTCCTACCCTGCCCTAGCTGTGCCGCCAAAAGAGCATCTCGAGAGGGTCGACTCTCAGTGGGAGCGATACGGCATCCGCCCTATCGGTCGGACTTAGAGGTGCTCAGCAACCGGCAAGTGGCACTTAAGACCGCCAGAAAGCACTAGCCGTCACGGATTCACACCACCCGCCCCGCCGGCTACCCGTGATCCTTACAGGGGTCAGCGTGGGTGGACAGAAACCGCAGGCTCACAGGACACTTGAGTCGCATCCTGCCCTTCAATGAGGCTACAAGTCCGCTTTACCTGGCTGACGAAGTGTGAAGGCAGGCTCCTGTTCGCAGACAGTACCCCAGGGCACGCTAGGTATAGATCGAGTCGGGCATCTCGAACTTGACACCCTCCCGCTTCAACGCCTCCTGATAGGCCTTTCGGATATGAGGATCCTCGTCCCGATAGCTGAGCGCGTGGCCGCCCTCGTCGATCTCCACCGCGACGCCTGCGATATCATCGTCGAGGTTAGTATACTCGGCCCTTAAAAGCCCCAACCGGGAGCGTCCCGTGATGTTGACCACCCGCAGAGGGTCCTTGCCTACGCTGAAGTGCTGGTGGAACCAGTCACCCCCGCCCGGGGCCGCCGCTATCATACCGCCCGGGACGTATTCCTGCATCTTGACGAGATCTTTCTTGCCAGCCTCCCAAGGGCGGGCACCGAGGTCTTTCGGCCATGTATAGCTGTAACCCTTTCCACGCGCGCAGACGAGCACTGCCCCAGAGGGGTGATAGTGGGCTTTAGAATAGCGCCCGCTGGGGTACTCGGCAACAAATCCCTCGACGAAGGCAGTGTTGCCGGCCATACGCAACCTGAAAAACCGGTATCCCGGCCCTCGAGTGTTGTCCAACGGGAGGTAACAGTGGACTACATCCGGCATGAGGTTGGTGCGCAGCAAAGCCTGCCCAGTCTGCGGGTCGGGCTCGAACTCTTCCCGGGGCTTGAAGTAATCCTCGTGCTCGTCGTAACGGTCGGTCCACTCGAACGGATTATCGAAGATGAAACGCTCGTTCGGGAATAGGGTCAGGGTGATCGGTGCCGTGGTTACCCCCAGGACCAGGGCGGGGCTCGACGTGGCATTCACGAGCCGATGCCAGGTGTTCACCGGGATGGAAAACAGACTCCCCGATTGCCACTCGAAGGCCTGCTTTTTGGCGCTGCCTTCCCTCCACACCTCGGTGGTGCCACGCCCCTCGACGATTAGAAAATTCTCCTCGTAGATGTGCCGCTCCGCGTTCAGCACCCCGCCGGCTGGCACTTCAACGACGTACATCCCCGTGCGCGCTCTAATACCATCGAGTTGAATGAAACAGCCCTGTCCGCCCATGCGCTTCCAGGGCGCCAGTCCTAATTCCCTTACGTCGCGCACGCCGATGCCTCGCACAATTGGAATATTCTGCTCCTGCATGAATCTCTCGTAGCCAGTGGGCTGGCGCCTGTAACGCCGATGACCCGCGGACGCATCACCTACCGGCTCCTCATACATGACTCCTCCTTTCGTTCTCATCAGGCACAAATGCCGTCCTGCTCCTCAAATCCGCAACTAGCAAGTCGGAGAAACTCCTCTAAGTCGTCGTCCATAGCTTCAATCTTTCCAAACCCGGAGGAGCTTCAGTTCCTCAAGGGCCTCCCGAACGAAGCGCAACTCGTAGTAGGAGTCAAACGGTAATGATAACTTCCTTAAGAGCCATATTTTTTCCTTTCCACTTCGTGAGCTTCAGCAGGGACTTGCCATATCAGTTTGCAGCCACACAAAATCTCTGCTTCGCTGGCAGTCAACGCCTCTACTTCATTTCTGCGCCTTGGGGAAGCCGTAAGCAGCCACTATCATGTCCATCCACTGCCGGAGCTTTTGCAAGCTTCCGAAGTCAATGACGGATACCTTCAGCCCTTTAATAGCCTCGGCTGTCTTCCCTTGGCCAAATAGGTTGGACTTTAAGGGGTAATAGTCGTCTATGATCTTCTGGCCCTCGCGGCTGGCCGCGGCCTCCAGCCAGAGCAGGGCGGAGTAAGGGGAGGCGGCCGTCTTAAGCACGGCGTCTGTGTTCGCGAGTCTCGCCGGTGTCGGCGAGATTACCTTGCAAACCAGTGAGCCAGTGGGATCCTTGGCTGCCGCTCCCATGCATGAGTGCCAGTAGGCCAGTTTGCTGAGGAAATACTCCCCGGCGGCTATGGCGGTGAGCCCCCGGCTCTGCCCCCGCACCCAGATGGGCTGTTGGGCGGCTATTTTCTTGGCGTAGTCCCTTACCCACTCCTCACCCATAAGGGGTACCAAAGCGGCCATGCCAAAGGGGCGGATGTCCGCTATGAACTTCCTACCCTTGAATTCGGGCTTGAGGAAGTCCTCCCAGCTGTTGGGCGCCTTGTCCGGCGAGAGGAGTTTCCTGTTGTAGGCCACACTGTACAAAGTGCTGGACATGGAGACGATGTTGCGATTGTTGGGGTCAACCATCCTGGGGTTAATGGCCAGCACCCCCTGCTCGGCCATGCCCAGAATGTCGAACTTCTTGAGGTAAGGAGGATATTCGTTATACCAGTCCTCGCTGGCTTCGGTTGCGTCCCAGTTGGTAGCCGCCCCCGCTTTAAGCTCCAGAAGGAGGCGCTGCTGAGCCTCTGAGCCAGACACCTCCTCTGCATGCACATCTATGAATGGATATTTCCTCTTGAGGAGATCCACCATAGGGGATAAAACAGCGGCGTCCATGGAGCTGAGGACGCGGAGCTTGCCCTCCTTCTTGGCCTTGGCCACCATGTCGTCGTGGCTGGTCTCAAAGATAAACCCCTTGGCCTCTGCCTCTTGCTTGGCCTTTAGCAAGGCAGGGCTTGGTGAAGCAGCAGTTGCACCAGCGGCCCCTACCCAGGTCCCTAGGACAAAAAATAGCGGAGCTAACCTAGAAAAACCGGTCCTCATATTTCACCTCCTACTAATGTGTTGTCCAAGTCCCGCAACCTTACCGGGATAGACAAGACGGTCGCTGACCTTATGGCGGGAACTGCTGTGGAGATAATCGATCAAAGCGCGGTAGGCTGGATGCAAGGATATTGCAGGGCGGTAGATAAGGAAAACCGCCGTGACCCCAAAGAACTCGCTCACATTCCGGGAGAGTATTTTCTTTTGCGGCTCAGCAAACACACACATGTCATGTACCAGTCCTACTCCCAGACCGAGCCGTACAAAGTCCAGCGCGGATTGGCAACTACCGACTTCCAGAATATTTTCCACCTCGATGCGCTTTCGGAGAAATACCGAATCAATGATTCTGCGAGTTTCCGAACTACGGGTGAGCATAATCAAACGGTAAGCTGCCAGGTCGGCAAGCCCCAGCTTCTCTTTTCGTGAAAGCGGATGGTTTCGTGGAAAAACCAACGAGACGCCATTTTCTAGGAGTTTCTTCTTATGGATCCCGCGGGGTACGCTTTCGAAGCGACCCACTCCCAAATCGATCTCGCCGCCCGCGACCAGGGATAAGGTTTCCGGAGACGGACGTGCCAGGAGCGTGATCCCCAACCGAGGATGATTCCGGATGAAGGACGCAATCCTGGGCGCGAAGAATTTCGCTATATCACTTCCCAATGAGATTGATATTCTTCCGCTGTACCCATCGGCTTTATCAGATACGACTGCTTTGGCTCGCTCGAGTGCCTCGAAGACTTTATTCACCTCCCTCAAAAATACCTGCCCTTGGTCGGTTAGGATCAGTTTATTAGGGAGATGATGGAAGAGCGGCACCCCGAGCTCGCGCTCGAGTTTCTTGAGCTGAATGGAGACCGCTGGCAAGCTAAGCTTCAAGCGGTTAGCTGCAGAAAGAAGGTTGCCGTATTTGGCCACCAACCAGAAGGTTCTTAGTTTTTTAGTATCCATCAAAGTAGAGGCTGAGCTTAAAAATACTTTAATAGCTTACAGCAAAAGATTTAAATTGACAAGGAGAACTGGAAATGATCGAATGCCAAGCCGGGCTATCTCTGGGTCAACATCTTATCAAGAGAAAGGGGGACTCGATGCCTTCCGTAACGTTTGAGGAACATTTAGGGATAAAGCTCCAGGAGCGGACTCGGAAACCGAGGAAGACCGGTCTCACCATGGTGATTGACAGATGCGAGCCGTGGCAGTACCAACAGGGATATCTGGACGCCTATGCCGATTACATCGATGTCGTGAAGCTGACCGAGCCCCATCTGATCCAGCCTTTGCCGGTTGTCCAACAAAAAGTGGATCAGCTAAGGCGTTACGGGGTTACTCCTCAGCCTGGGGGGATTATTATCGAGATTGCGCGGGCCCAAGGCCAGGGTCTGGATGTGCTCCGCAAATTGCGGGAGATGGGTTTTGAGCAGATAGAAGTTTCCAGCTCCGCGAACACCCAACGGGAAATAGAAGAGGAGGCAGCTTACGTCCAAAGCGCCAAAGGGCTTGGCTTTAAAGTCATTGGCGAGGTCGGAAAGAAGTTTCCAGAGGGAGACACCAGCCGAAAATCGGACGAGGTCATCGATGTCGGTGAGACGGTCCGCCAGATGAAGAGTCTACTAGCGGCTGGATGTTCTTATGTCTACTGGGAAGGCCACCTGACCAGACGGCTCATTGGCGAGCATCCAGCGGAAATTATCGCCAAGGAGAGTACGGGTACCCGTCAACTGTTGGAGGTGGTCCAGGCAGTGGGTGTCGATAACATCATCTTCGAGGTTTCATCCATCATTCCCGCGAAGACACGGCGCGCCATGCAGTTCTGGTTCGTGCGGCTCTTTGGTCCCAATGTCAATATAGGAAACGCTCGAATTGACGAGATCAACACCATTGAGGCGACTAGGCTTGGGACCCACCCCATTTTTGGGTTCGGTCCTGCGGGCGACCACCCGTGGATTCATTCCACGCTCGACCACGGTGGTAGCGCGTCTCCGACATGGTGGAAAGAGTACCCGACTTACCCAAGTCCAATTGCCGGCGAGGGCTCGCCCGAGCTACCGACCGAGCGACGAAGGACTATTCACTCCACCGGGAGATAGTCAAAGGCTAGCGACATAGGGTATATAGGCAAGATTGTCAAAAAAAAAAGGAGGAGTGACATGAAGAGAATGATGCATGATATTCTTGAGCTTCCACAGCGGTCGGAAAAACCAAGGAAAAAGGGTCTCACCATGGTTTTGGACCGAGCGTGGGTTGGGGCGGGTTCTTCTATCGTGGCTGCCTATAAGGATTACATCGATTTGGTAAAGTCCACGGCACAGTGTCTTTGGGTGGATGAAAAGATCATCCAGAAAAACATGAAAGCTTACCGCCGGTTGGGAATCGATGTCCAGATCGGAGGTATCCCCTATGAAATCGCCGTCTTGGAAGGAAAGCAGAAGGAGTATATGAAGAGGGCGAAGATGTTGGGGAGCAATGTTGTTGAGGTAGAGAGCCACGCCGCAGGTTTGACTTTGGAGCAGATGAAGACCGAGGTCAAGAGACTCAAGAAAGACGGTTTCAAGGTGGTAGGTGAGGTAGGGGCCAAGTGGGCAGATCATGATGAAACCCGGCCCAGCAGGGATGCGATTTACGTGGATAAAGTGGTAGCGAAGATGTCAGAGCTCCTGGAGGTAGGCGCCGATCATGTATACTGGGAAGGTATGGTTGTCCGGGCGCTCCTGGGGAACCGGTTGGAAAACCAGGCTGGCCAAGAGCAATTTCTCAAGGTTGCAAAGGCAGTCGGGCAAGAGCGTATCATTTTTGAGATGTGGAGTGCCAGGGGCAATCCCAACACCCCGCTTTGGGCCTGGCTTGTCAAGCACCTTGGCCCGGATGTCAACCTGGCGAACATCAATCTCCAAGATGTCTCGCAGCTTGAGTCCATTCGCAGGGGATGCAGCTTTGACCCGGGGCATCCCTACGTGCGTTGGCTGAGTCACAGTAGACCGACTCCGAATTGGTGGGAAATGGAGTCGCCTGACTATAAAGTGGACCTTCCCGGGTAACCTGGTTTTGATAGCCCGAGGGAATGGTTAGGCTTTGGGTGGATGTCTCCATTTACCGATCGGCTCTTCGGATGGCCGGTTGAAAGAGGATAAAAATGGGCGCAACAGAAGAGATTGCTCGCTTCGTAGTGAATACAGATCCGAATTCGATTCCAGGAGAGGCGCTGAACGCTGTCCGTGAAAACTGCTTTGATGGGGCGGGCGTTATCCTTGCTGGCGCCAGTCAACCCGTGGGTAAGATCATTACACGGTTTGTTAGGAATCGAGCTGGAGCGCCTGAGGCGACAGTGCTGGGCGGTGGCTTTCGCACATCGGCGCCGGATGCCGCGCTTGCTAACGGAACTATGGGACATGCCCTCGATTATGATGACTTAGGCGGTCACGTTACATCCTACATGTTACCGGCACTGTTGGCGCTTGGCGAACAGCGTCACGTGTCTGGTAAAGACATCATGGTGGCGTACGCCATGGGATTTGAGGTTGGAGAGACTCTCAGGAAAGCATGTCGTTTTATTGAGACGCTTAGAGGTTTCCACGGGATGGCAGTATGGGGGAATATGATGGCCACCGCCGCTTGCGGCCGGCTCTTGGGGCTAACAGTTGAGAAGATGGTCATGGCCTTCGGCATTGCCGGATCAGGTGGCTGTGGGGTTGCCCAGAACTTTGGGACAATGGGAAAGCCCTTACATGCTGGTCTGGTTGCGAGGAACGCGGTGACCTCCGTGCTCCTGGCTACGGAGGGATTTGTCGCAGCAGACAACATACTAGAGAGCCCGGTAGGTTATCTGCATAGCCATGTGGGAGAGGGTGCCTTCGATCTCTCAAAAACCCTGGGATCTCTTGGACAACACTGGAGTGTCGCCAAAACTACAGCCATAAAGAAGTATCCCTGCTGTGGCAGCAATCATAGCATGCTGGATGGGATTCTCTCGTTGAGGGCTGAACACGGTTTTACGTTCGATGATGTGGAAAGGGTCGAAGTGTATGGCGTCCCTTATCTGTCGCATGTGCTGCTTTATCCGGAGCCGAAGATCGGACTCAATGGCAAGTTCAGCCTTCACTACAATGCCGCCGCAGCGATATTGGATGGCCGGATAGATATAGAGACCTACAGGGACGAGAAGGCGCGCTCTGAAGAGATGAAAGAGGCATTAAAAAAAGTTCGTATCCACGTAGATTCTCTGTGGGACAGCATAAGGGGACGTGCCACCGCAAATCCCGTCAAAATCTATCTCAAGGATGGAAGGGTCCTGACTCGCGCTGTCAATCGCTGGTCCATGAAAGGTACGCGGGCCGATCCTCTTAGCAAGGAGCAACTGGAGGCTAAATTCCTGGCAAACGCGAATAGAGTTTTATCGTCGGATCAGGCTCGCCAGGCGGCGGCGATCTGGTACAAACTGGACGCGCTCGAGGACATAAGCTTGGCCGCCTCTGCGATCGGAGGCGCCTAATCCCCCAGCTATTTCACTACGAGGAGGTTTAACAAGCCGTGGAAAATGAATTTCATACTCAAGTGCTGGTAGTAGGCGCAGGCAATGCAGGTATGAGCGCTGCCCTGGCCGCACATCAATCTGGGGTCGAAGTCATTATCTTGGAGCGGGCGCCAAAGGAGTTCCGGGGCGGGAACAGCTCCCTCACCGGCGGGATGCGTTTCCCGTACAACAGCGTGGAGGATATAGTTCCTGTAGTGACAAACATGTCAGAAGATCAGGTAAAACGGTTGATGGGCGAATGGCAGCCCCGCTACACCCAGGCAGATTTTTATGATGACGTTATGCATGTGACAGACGGTCAAAGCGATCCCGAACTGTTGGAGATCTTAGTTCGGGAGGCATACCCGACGGTGCGCTGGCTCCGGAGTTTTGGTCACGGATGGGAGCCAAGATTAGCCGGCGCCGATGAAGCAGATGGCTCGCTTTCAATGAACGGTGGAGGCGGAGGATTACAGGAGAGGAATTTCGCTATTTGTGAGCGGTTAGGCATCAACATCCACTACGAAACAAGGGCCAGAGAGCTCTTGCAAGACAACAAAGGGGGTGTCGTTGGGGTTAGGGCATTGGGTCCAGGTGGTTTTGTTAATTACCGTGCGAGAGCGGTGGTTTTGTCGTGCGGCGGATTTGAGGGGAATCCGGAGATGCGGGCAAGATATCTAGGCCCTTACTGGGACGTCGTTAAGATGAGGGGGGTTCCGTTCAATACGGGTGACGGGCTGAACATGGCCCTACAAATTGGCGCGCTTCCCTATGGGAGCTGGTCGAGCTGTCATGCCTCGCCCCAGGACCTCAACCGACCGGTCTATAGTCTGCCCGGCCTGGCGAAGGGCGCATGGAATCGCTACGTATATCCGTTTAGCGTCATGGTCGATGTAAACGGGCAGAGGTTTGTCGATGAAGGAGAGGACTTCCGACGCCTTACGTATGCAAAAATGGGGCGAATGATTCTAGCTCAGCGCGGTCGAATGGCCTTTCAGATTTTGGATGCCAAGGCTAGAGAGCACAAGGTTTACCCGAAGCATTACGACGCTCGCGCCACGCGGGTTGAGGCCTCGACCCTGGAGTCGTTGGCCGAAAAACTCGGGGTTAACTCGGCGGGGCTTGTGCGCACGGTCAAAGGGTTCAATGCGGCAGTTCAGCCTGGCAAATATGATCCGTTGGTCCGCGACGGCAAGACAACGGCAGGCATTTCCCCTCCCAAAAGTAACTGGGCATTGCCGATTGATAAGCCGCCCTTTGAAGGCTTCCCGGTTTGCTGTGCCATTACCTTTAGCTTTGGCGGACTGCGGATCAATTCAAAAGCGCAGGTGATTCATACTCTGGACCGTCCGGTCCCCGGCCTGTACGCCGCCGGAGAGATGGTGGGTGGCCTGTGGCATTGGAGCTACCCGTCGGGCGGGGGAATGATGGCAGGGGCTGTCTTTGGCAAGATCGCTGGCTCCAACGCCGCAGCACAGTGCAAGGACTAGAGGTGTCCTCCTGGATCTGCGGAAAATTACGATACACAGGCCAGGTTCCTCTCGGTCCAAGGGCTGCGAGGTTTCAGCCAGACAGAAAAGGTTGCGGTTATTAAGCTTATGAGAAATGGGGGGCTATCCAATGCAGTCATTAGCGGCTAATAGCGCGAGCGGGCCTACTAGGGAGCTTGCAGCTTTTGTAGGTAGGCTTGACTATAACGATCTTCCTAGAGAAGTGGTAGAGAAGGCAAAGGAATGTGTTCTCGACCAGCTAGGAGTCCAACTGATCGGCTCCACTTTGCCCTGGGTGAAGCCGGTGTTTCAATTTGCGTCCGATTTCGTCGGACCTGCCCAAAGCACCATTGTTAACCATGGGTTGAAGACGGGCGCGTGCGACTGCGCGATGGTGAATGCGACTTTTGGTCAGTCTTGCGAATTAGATGATCTGGTGGTGAAAGGAGGGGGGCATGGAGGAGCGGCGACTGTCCCGGTTGCTTTGGCATTGGGCGAAGGACAGGGTAGCAGTGGCAAAGAGATCCTCACGGCTATAGTGGCGGGCTACGAAGTGCTGTCGAGGATTTCCCAGGCTACGCCCGCTCGCAGCAAGCGTGGTTTTCACACGCAGAGCACCGTGGGGGTATTTGCCGCCGCCGCGACTGCGGCGAAGATGCTAAAGTTTGATCCCGACCTCATCCAGCACACCATGGGCGTAGCTGGGAGTCACTGTTCAGGCACTTCTGAATTTGACCGCTCGGGGGGAGAAGTAAAGAGGTTTCATGCCGGTTTGGCTGCCCGGAATGGTCTCCAATCGGCCCTTCTGGCGCGTTACGGACTTACCGGGCCTCTTACTATCCTTGAAGGCGAGAAGGGATTCTGCCGCGCCTTTTCGGATTTGTCCTTTGATCTGGCGCCGATCACGGATGGTCTGGGAAAGGGCTTTGAGATCAAGGAGACCTGGTTTAAGGTCCATCCCGTTGTTTATGGTATCCAGTCCCCCATAGACGGCATGACTGCGCTTATCGAACAACACAATGTGGAGCCCAAAGACGTCAAAGAGATCCACGTCAAAGTAAACCGGCAGGCCGCATCCCATGGGGCGGCTATTTATGAACCCGCTGACGTTGTCAGCGCCCAGTTCAGTTTGGCATTTTCTCTTGCCCTCAGGCTGCTTAAGAAGAGTAATGATCTTTCATTGTATATGGATTCATCACTTTGGCGGGATGAGGAAATGCGCCGCGTGGCCAGGATGGTTAAGGTCGATCCGGTGGAGACTAGTCGTGAGGACAGATATTCCTCGGAAGTATCCCTTGTCTTGCAAAACGCCAAAACTTTGAAGAGTTATCAGCGTTTTCCATATGGCCATCCAAAGAACCCGGCCTCCGGAACGTTTCTTAAGGACAAGTTCAAAAGACTTGCAGGTCATGTGCTATCTGAGCAACAGATCGACGACCTGATCGCGTTGGTCGACAATCTGGAGTCCCTGCCAAATATAAAATCGCTTATTCCGCTTTTAGTAAGGAAGGACAAATAGGGATTGCTAAGCAACTTTCAATGGAAATTTATAGACGAAAGGGGGAAACACAATGAGTCAGACTTTATCTCATGAATACCTGGGAGTTTCCATGTTTGAACGGTCACGGAAACCACGCTCGCGTGGCCTCACTATGGTAATCGATTCAGGGGAATCCTGGCAGTTTGAAGAGGGGATTCTTGACGCTTGGGGGGCTTATATTGACGTGGTCAAGCTTACCATCCGCCATCTTCTGCAGCCCGTTGACGTATTAAGGAAAAAGATTGACACGCTGAAAAAATACGAAATCGAGGTGCAACCGGGAGGGATCATTGTGGAGGTGGCTAGGTTTCAGCATCAAGGGGAGGATTTTCTCCGCAAGTTAAGGGATCTCGGCTTTACACAGATTGAGATTTCAGCTTCCACGACTGAGCGGCGGGCCATGGAAGAGGAAGAGGCTTTCACCAGACTGGCAAAAAAACTTGGATTCAAAGTCTTTGGGGAAATCGGCAAAAAAATGTTTGAAGGAGACGCGACCCGGGTAGATGCGGAAACGCTTAATGTGAAAGAAAACATTAATCAGATCCGACGACTCCTCGATGCCGGCGCCGATAGGGTATATGTAGAGGGCCATGTCCTTCGCCGGGTGATGGGGGATTCCGCCAGCGATATTCTGAAGAAGCAATCAACCGGGACAAAACAGATGCTTGAAATAGTGAATGCCGTGGGGCTGGACAAGCTCGTCTTTGAATGCTCTGGTATGGTTCCACGGAAAACGCGCCGCGCCATGCATTTCTGGTATATATATTTGTTTGGGCCCGACGTAAACATTGGCAATGCGAGGATTGAGGAGATTTCAACAATTGAGTCTGTGCGTCGAGGAATATACCCGGTGTTTGGATTTGGTCCTGCTGGCGACCACCCCTGGATTACCTCTCTGGCCGCACATGACGGAGTGGCATCCGAAGGCTGGTGGAAGGAATTCCCATTGAAAGACGAGATTGATCCCTTATCACAGTAGAAGGCTGACTGTCTGGAATGCCTCAGGGTCTATGAAGGTTGTATCCGCGCTCTTGATTTTTGCAGTTTCATCTTTGAACGGGGCAGACCTGCCCGCTCAAGGCAGCAAGACCGTTATTGCCTATACAACCATTTCTGCCAGTTACGCGCCCATTTGGATAGCCAAAGAGGCCGGGTTCCTCGAGAGGAACGGTTTGAACGCGGATGTGATCTTCATCCGCGGGGCAACAATCGGGACACAAGCTCTGGTCGGTGGTAGTGTCGATTTTCTCTATGCAGGGGGCGCGGGGGCCGTTGAGGCGGTGCTTTCAGGTGCGGATATTGTGATCGTAGCGACCCCGGCTAATCGGATGGATCAAGTGCTGGTGACAAAAAGAGAAATTCAAAATCCAGGTCAATTAAAAGGGACAAAGATTGCGGTAAACAGCGTGACGGGCACCGCTATATTAGCGTTAAAGATAATGCTGAACGCTTTGGAACTTAACCCTGAAAAGGATGCAGTCTACTTGGCGCTAGGTGATCCTCCGAGTAGATTTGCGGCACTGAGATCAGGACTTGTTGACGCTACCGTGTTGTCTCCCCCTTTTACTTTAACTGCGAGAAAAGCGGGATTTAACCTTTTTGAAGACATTCCAGTTTTAAAGGATTTGGAATACCCATCGGCTTCCCTCATCGTTAGGCGGGACTCTGTCCGGAAGGAGCCAATTCTGATCGACAAAGTAACGCGGTCGGTTATCGAGGCGGTTCATTTCTATAAGACGAACAAGTCTGGGGCCGCTCGCATTTTGAAAAAGTATCTTAGGCTGGAGAATCAAGACGAGATTGAAGACGCCTACCTGCGCTTCTCGACCCGTTTCCTCGACAAGCCTTACCCTACGGCAAACAGTATAAAGACGATTTTGGACTGGTCAAGGCATCCGAAGGCCAAGGGGGCTGATCCAACGCGCTTTGTCGCGCCGCAAATTCTGGAAAAGCTGGACAAAGAGGGATATTTCAAGGCACTCTATAAGAAGTAGCAATTCCGTGGGATATCCAAAATGCAGTTCCATAAGGAGAAAAGGAAGTGAGACAGACGCTCATCCTGACTGGAGATGTGAACCTTCTGAATGTGGGCGACCCTGCCATTCCTTTTGCTCGCGTCGCTGATGTCCTTGGCAAGGCAGATGTGGTGTTTGGGAACCTGGAGTCCTGCCTTTACGATCCTCCCGAGCAACACTCCCTCGAAGAGGAAGGTTTTTATGCCGGCTCAGCGGCTGGCGCCGCGTTAAAGCTGGGCGGCTTCCACGCCGTAGGGTGTGCGAACAACGTGAACTACGGCGCAGAAGCTATCAGCGCTTCCTTGGCGCGGCTTGATGAGCTGGGAATACGGCACACCGGAGCAGGCGTAGATCGAAAAGCCGCTCGTAGCCCTGTCGTTCTGGAGAGGGATGGCGTTCGCTTCGGGTTTCTTCAAAAAACCTCGGTTTTCTGGCCGAGTGGGCATGAGGCCGGAGAGCATTCTCCTGGGGTAGCCACGATCAAGGGCCATACCGCTTATCAGCCCAAGGTTTCGAACAGGCCGGGTGTCTCGCCCATAATTATAACCTGGGCCGACGAACAGGATCTAACTATGCTTCGAGAAGAGATAGCGTCGTTAAGGAAGCAGGCGGACGTGGTCATATCGTCATACCACTGGGGTCTTGCTGAGGAGGTGCTTCAGTACCAGGTACAAATCGCGCGGGCCGCCATTGAATCTGGCGCCGATATCGTAATGGGACACGGTCCCCATTTCCCTTTGGGGATTGAGGTCTACAGGGGCAAACCTATCTTCTATGGTCTGGGCTGTTTTTCCTTTCATACTGCGCATCGCGGAAGAGTGGCCGGTGACTGGGTAGGACTGGCGGCAAGAGTCACGCTTGAGGACGGGAAGATTCAAAAGGCAGCTTGCTCTCCCGTTCGGCATAACGAGCGTAACGAGACCATCATTCGCTCTGTAAAGGAAGAGATGGCAGCTATGGAGCATCTAGTGAAACTTTCGAAGAAGTTCGGTGCGGTTCTGGATCTGAGCGGCGACGAGGTCATTGTTTGGCAAAAAGTTTGACAGGGGTGCCCGCAAGAATACCCTCTTGTTGAGGTGTAGAATAGGGGGCAACATGAATGTCGTCCATTTTAGGCAGGTTGCTGTACTATTTTTGATTTTGAGCTGGCTAAGCACCGCGAGTGGCTTTGCCGCCTCATCGAGCCCGTCGTTAATGAAGGCCAAGAAAGAGGCCGAGGCTAAGGGGTTTGTCTTTGAGACCAGCCATGACGAGATAGTGGCCAAGGCCCAAAAGGAGGGCAAGCTCCGCGTCCTCACCTCTATGGAGGCCGGTGCTATACCCCGTATGGCAGATCTCCTCAAGAGGAAATATCCATTCATAGATGTGCATGTGGAGGAGGTATCTGGCTCAGAGGCTCAACAGCGCCTCCTTCTGGAGCTTAAGGCAGGGACGGCTACCAACTGGGACTCAGCCGAAGCCAGCGAGGACTGGTATAACGAATATCCGCCTTACCTCAAGAAGTTCGACATTCTGGGCATGGCCGAGCAGGGGGTGCTGGCCATTGACCCCAGGATGGTTGACCCCAACAATCGCAACATCGTCTCCATGTCCAGCACTCTGTACAGTGTGGCCTACAACAAGAGACTCCTCTCGCCGGACAAGGCGCCCAACAGCTGGGAGGACTTCCTCAAGCCCGAGTTCAAGGGCAGGAAATTTTTGACGGACATCCGCCCCTTTGGCATGGCCGCTTTGGTACCCCTTATGGGTGAGGAGTGGGTAAGGGACTACGCCAAGAAAATAGCCGCCCAACAGCCCATCTGGGTGCGGGGGCAGAGCCGG
>JACPSE010000211.1 GCA_016193465.1 Deltaproteobacteria bacterium | reverse complement strand
GGATGAGGTGGTAGTGGCGACGAAGGTAAAGACAATATAACTTTACCGAGCAAAGCACCTCTGGACATGGGTGGTTCATTGAAAATGAGCTGGCGGGTCCGATTGCCGAAAGGCTGTGATGGACAGAAGCAATCGCGAGATTGTGAATCTAAGGCTGGACAGAAGTAGATGAACGAAGGCTATAGTAAACCGGTGAGGGAAGGCCATAGCTGAAATCAGAACCAGTGCCCATGGCTTGAAGCCGTAGAGGGGAAAACCCTACCTACGGAATTTTAGAGGGGGCAATGGAAACGGAGCAGGGTAGAGATACTGAGGCACTGTCAACCGAAAGGGACAGCAACAGATTAAGCTCGACCTAAACTATGACGCGCCATTGCCCTACTCGACATGAGGCAACGATGCACTCAATGCCTATCTTGGTCTGATGGAGAAACCTCTTACGGCAGAGATGGTGCGTAAGATCGTACGCGAGGAGCTTTCCGCTCAAGACTGAGAGCGCTAACCCGCCGCTGGAGCCGATAATTGATTACGGTTCTTTACAGTCACTTTCCGAAAGACGGCTCAGCGGCATAGCGTTGGGCGCTTTGCAACCTAGGCGGCAAGGTGTAAAATGCGTTTCAACGAGAGAGGGAGCGGCTGTGACGTTTAAGGTCGAGATCGAACAAGAGGAAGATGGGCGTTGGATCGCTGAGGTAATGGATCTGCCAGGGGTCCTTGCGTATGGGCAGACCCCTGAAGAGGCTCGCGCAAAGGTGCAGGCCCTTGCGCTGCGCGTGATAGCGGACCGCCTCGAACACGGTGAAGCTGGCCCTGACCTTGTTAGCATCTCCTTTGCGGCCGCATGAGCCAGTGGCCAAGCACTCGTGCAAGACGTGTCTTAGCAGCGCTCCTTCGAATCGGCTGGACCATTAAGCGGCAGACTGGTTCTCACCGCACGCTTTCCCGTCCCGGTTGGCCCGACTTTGTCTTTGCCTTTCACGACGATGAAGAGCTTGGTCCTCGAGTGCTTGCCCGAATCGCCAAGCGAACCGGACTTAGACCAGAGGACTTGTAGACCAGGTGTACATTTTCTACGGAAACCGCCCCCAGGCTAATAGCACCGAGCCTCTATCTCGTTCCCGTCCGGATCCAGGAAATAGACCGATGTTGCTCTGCCGCGCGCGCCCCAGCGGGAAATCGGCCCTTGCCGTATCGAGATACCGTGCCCCTGCAAATAGTCCACAATCCCTGAAAAATCCTCTTTCTCCACGACCAGGCAGAAGTGATTGAGATTGGTTTTTGTCTTCTCCGCGCTTTTCCCCCGCACGTCCGATTCCTTCAAGGGCAAGAGATCGATGATGGTATGCTCGTTGATGCGCACCGAGGGAAATCCGACCTTGCCTTTCTTGAACTGCTGCACGCGCTCCCCCTTAAGGCCCAGCACTCTGGTATAGAAGGCCAGGGAGCGGCCGATGTCTCTCACGTTGAGTACGATGTGATCTAACTCGGTTATTTTTATCGATTTCATACTTCGACTCCTTCGCCCGCGGCGGAAGCCTTCAGACCTAGGTATCCATCTCAATCGACTCCAGCTCTTTTAAGAGCGCACCGACCTCCTGAGGCGTGCCGACGGTAATCCTGAGACTGTCCTGGAGCCCAGGCACGTCAAAATAGCGTACCAGGATCTTTCGCCGCTTGAGTCCCTCGTAAAGTCCGCGCAGATTTTGGCCTTCCCTTCGCGCCATCACAAAATTCGCCTGGGAGGGATAAACTCGGAAGCCCAGCTTCTTCAGCCTGCGGGCTAACTTCTTGCGACTCCGCTGGATCCTGGCGACATTGCGTCTCATCCAAGGAAGGTCCTGGAGCGCTGCCACTCCGGCGATGAGGCTCAAACGGCTCAAATTGTAGGAGTCTTTGACCTTCATCATGTCGGCGATAATCTCTTCGGCTGCGAAGGCAAGGCCGATGCGCATGCCGGCCAGGGAAAAAGATTTGGAGAAGCTGCGCAGCACGACGAGGTTCGGGAAATTCCGAATCAGGGGAATAGAGGATACTCCCTCGCCCTCGGCAAAATCGATATAAGCTTCGTCCACAACCAGGATGCCTGAGACCGATCCCGCCAATCTCTCGATCTCCTTTAGGGAAACCAGGGTCCCCGAAGGAGAGTTGGGATTACAGAGAAATGTTAAAACTGCTCTTTCGGAGTAGAGCGCTTCGGGAAGGGAAAAATCAGGCGGATAATCAACGCCTCCCCTTTCCCCTTCTTGGATAGCAATCAGGGTGTCGTAAAGGGTGTAGGTGGGTACCGGATAGACCACGCGGTCTCCCTGTCCCACAAAGCAGCGCGCCAGGATGGACAGCAGTTCGTCGGAGCCATTTCCCGCGAGAATGTTCTCGGCCCGAAGCCCGAATCTCTCTGCCGCCAATGATCTCAGGCTGTTGCTTAGGGGCTCTGGGTAAAGACGGAGCGACCCATCCGCCGCCCGGCGCAATGCCGAGCGAACCAGCGGCGAGGGCGGATAGGGATTTTCGTTGGTGTTCAGCTTGACGAAGCCGCTATTTTGCGGCTGCTCGCCGGGAATATAACCCTCTATGGCGGCGATATTTTTCCTTACGTAACGAGACATGGCAACGGATTCTAACTGTGCCTTTTTGTCAATTCAAATGCAAAGCTTTCAAACAGGGAAAAAAAGTGTTAAAAATCATACCTTGAGGCTATGGAAAAAAAAAGGCTTTCTACCGGGATCCTGGGTCTTGATCCGCTGATCGAGGGGGGGCTTACAGAAGGAAAGTCTTACCTCATCACCGGGGAGTCGGGCACCGGCAAAAGCATATTCTGCATGCAATTTATATTGAAAGGGCTGACGGATGGCGAAAAAGCGGTTTACGTAGCCGTGGATGAGAGGCCGTCCGACATCCTGGAAGAGGCTGCCGCTCTGGGATGGGACCTGCTCAAGTACATCGAACAAAAAAGTTTGCTTATCTTGGACGCCTCTCCCCTATTCAGCGCCCGAATGGGCGCCGGAGGGAAGGAAAAAGAGGTGGATGTGCAGAAGACGGTGGGGGATCTTGCCAGCCATGTCAGGAGAATGGGGGCCACGCGGGTAGTCATCGACCCGGTCGGACCGCTGATCCTCTCCCGCGATTCCTCCGCACGCGCTCAGGAACATGTGCGCACCCTGGTTCATTCCCTCCAAGACAATATGGGAACGACCAACCTTCTTACTTCCTACGCTGTTCCAGCAATAGCAGGAGCAGGCGAGGGGGGGGTGGAGGAGTTTCTGGTCGCAGGGGTTATCATTCTTAGCTTTGTCAGGGTGCAAAGCCGGCTAGTCCGCACTCTCCTGGTGCGTAAGATGCGGGGTACGGCAATTGATCTAATGGAACATCAGTTTAACATTGTAAAAGAAAAGGGAATCGTCTTGAAACCGGTTCTCTGATTCTTTAAAGGAAAAGTTATGGCCAACGGAAAAAAAATCTTTATCGCTGAGGACAATCAGCACTTCTGCGAGCTATACCGGATGGCCTTGGGCGCGGAAGGATATGAGGTCCATTTTGCTTATAATGGCAAAGAGGCGCTGGACAAAATCCCCACCGTGACCCCGGATCTCATCATCCTCGATGTCATGATGCCGGAGATGGACGGGTATGAGGTGTGCCACAAACTACGCGACCTGCCCCGGTTTGCCCTCACCCCTGTGATCATGCTGACGGCTCTATCTACGGATGAGGACCGGATCAGAGGATACCAGGTGGGGGCAGATGACTACCTCACCAAGCCCTTCTCCTTGAAGGTCCTTAAGGCCCGCGTGGCCAACATCCTGGAGAGAGCCGTAGCAAAAAAGGTCGAAGTGGTCCCAGCCGCGCCGCAGACCGCCCAGCCTATCATCCAGGTGGCACAACCCATTGTGTTGAAGGAAGAAATGACCGCCGCTCCTGCCAGGCCGATCGCTCCCGTCAGGAGCCTTAGCCTTGGAGAGGATGTGCTCGAGCAGCTTTTCGGCGCCCCGATTCCGCCGGGCTCCAGCATCCTGGCCCTGGGCTCTCTCGGAAGCGGCAAATCTTTTTTTTGCCGTCTTTTCCTGGCCCAAGGGCTGAAGAAGGGCGAAAAATGCATGTTCATCTGCATGGACGACGATCCATCCATGGTGCGCAGAGAACTGAACTCAAAATACAGCTTGGATCTCTCTACCTGTGAAGGCCAAAACCAAATACGCTTCGTGGATGCCTATTCCTGGAGCGGAGGGCGAACCGCCCCTGAGGAGAAGTTCGCCATTACGGGGAGCCTTGAACTCTCCGATCTCTCCGCGCTCATCAGTGAAGCGGGGGCTGAACTGGGACAGACAGACCAAACGAAAACGGGCGGGAAGAGAGTCGTGGATTCCATCTCAAGCCTTTTTCTCAACTTCGAGCTTCCTTATGTTCAGCGCTTTATCGCTTTTTTGGCGCGCTCGGGCCACTTTGCCGGGGTCTCAACGATCTTCGTCGTCGAGCAAGGGGCTTGTAATGATCAAACCTTGAATAACATCAAATACATCATGGATGGGGTGTTGGAATTCAGGAACGAGGAGCAGAGATTCCTGGGTCGGGCGCAGAGCATGAAGTGGGGGACCGCCATGTCCGAGTGGGTCGATATCACCCAAGCCTGAGCCTAACGGAGCGTCGGGAACCGGTCTATGGGAGAGATGAAGGTCGTTTTGTTGGAGGGAGGCAAGAGGCCCTCGCATCAAACCCGGCGGGAACTTGATGCCAAAGGCATCAAGGTCACTGTGGTTCAAGATTTGCCGAGCTGCCTGGCTGCCCTGGAAGCCGATAGGAAGCACAGCGTGATCCTGGACCTGGATCTACATCGGGCCGGGATCGAAACGCTGCAGAAGATCTCCAGCCTGTTTCCCGACGTCGCTGTCATTGTGATGGCATCTTTGGAAAGGCTGACGGTTGTGGACGAAGCGCTCAGGCAAGGCGCCTGGGATTTTGTCATCAAGCAGCCGGATCTCTCCCACCTCCAGGAAATTCCCCAGGCCATAGCCAGAAGCGAGGAAAGAAAGAGGTTTAAGTCAGAGAGCGAACATTATCAAGAGCAAGCGAAGAGGCTAGAGACTGAAGCCCAGCGTTACCAGGAGGAAGCTCAGAAATTCCAAGCGGAAAGCGAGCGTTACCGCAACGAGGCCCAGAGCCTCCGGGAAGAAACCGGCAAGCTCCAACAAGAAATCGAACGCTATAGGGATGCGGTCAGAAAACTCCAAGCGGAATCCGAACCGCGCCAGGAGGAGACCGCCAGCCTCCAGGCGGAAGCCGAGCGCCTCCGGGAAGAGGCGAGCAGGTTGAGAAGCGCTTTGCAGGAGAGTCGCGATGAAAGCCCCAAAGAGGAGGCCGCGGACGAGGTCCTCGCGGATATTGCCGAGGATTTGAAATCCCCCTTAGCAGCCATGATCGGCTACTTGGAGATCGCCTCCTCAATCAGCCCCGAGCGGGTAGAAGCATCCCAGATTCTCTCGATACAACGGGTTGACGCGCTCGCCAGGCGCCTTTTCGATCTGGTCATGAATCACACCGGGGCCTTGGACATCGAAGCGGGAAAATTGGAAATACAGAAGAACCCCTTCGAGATCAAACAGATCCTGGAGTTGGCAGTCCAGGACAGGCAGAGCGAGGCGAGCGCGAAAAACATCGACCTCGCTCTCGAGTCACCCAATGACCTCCCGATGATCTCTATCGACGCCGTGCAGATCGAGCGTGCCGTTGGCATCCTCATCAGCAACGCTATTAATCTCTCGCCCCTCGGAAGCGGCGTCACCGTAAGTTTGCGGCGCCAAGACAGCGAGGTTGCAATCGCCATAAAAGACAGCGGCGCCGGCATTTTCCAGGAGGAGATTCCCCTGCTCTTCAACAGGAAGAAAAAACTTCGCCGGCGCGGGGCGGATGTCAACACGGTAGGCCTCTTCGTCGCCCGCCACATCGTGAGCATGCACGGCGGCAGGATCGACGTTCAAAGTAACCCGGTCGAGGGCACCACCTTAACTATCTTGCTCCCCGTCTAAGCCTGCATCTCGCCTGACGATTTCATTTCTTGACACGCCCCACAGCGGTGGTTAAATTCTGCTCACTGTGCGGAATAGAAAACCATGCGTTTAGATAGGCTGACCATAAAATCACAAGAGGCCCTGCAGCATGCCCAGGCGCTGGCGGAGAAACGCAACCACCAGGCCGTGGACGTGGAACACCTTCTCATGGCGCTTCTGGGCCAAAAAGAAGGTGTCGTCCTACAGCTCGTGCAGAAGTTGGGCACTCCCATCGCTGCTCTTTTTGACAGGCTCCAGGAGGCCCTGGACCGTTTTCCCCAAGTGACGGGAGGAGCTGCGGGACAGACCTTCATCACGCCGCGCTTGAAGAAGCTCATCGAAGGCGCCGAGGCCGCAGCTCAAGGACTCAAGGACGAATACGTCTCCGCGGAGCACCTCTTGCTATCCATGGTGGATGATGATGGCGAGGCAGGAAGGCTCCTAAGGGAGCTGGGCGCTTCCAAGGAGCAGATCCTTAAGGCGCTCGTGGATATCCGGGGCGCACAGCGGATCACAGACGCCAATCCCGAAGAAAAATATCAGGCCTTGGAGAAATACAGTCGCGACTTGACAGATCTCGGCCGCAGAGGAAAGCTCGACCCCGTGATCGGACGCGATGACGAAATCCGCAGGGTGATACAGGTCCTTTCCCGACGCACAAAAAATAATCCTGTGCTGATCGGAGAGCCCGGCGTCGGAAAAACTGCCATTGTGGAGGGACTGGCGCTCAGGATCGTCAACGGGGATGTGCCGGAAAGCCTGAAAGAAAAGAGGCTGGTGGCGCTCGACATGGGGGCATTAGTGGCAGGGGCCAAGTACCGTGGCGAGTTCGAGGAGAGATTGAAAGCCGTCCTCAAGGAAGTCACTGAGGCCAGCGGCCAGATTATTCTTTTCATTGACGAGCTCCATACCCTGGTAGGCGCGGGCGCTGCCGAGGGCGCGATGGACGCTTCCAACATGCTTAAACCCGCGCTGGCGCGTGGCGAACTGCGCTGTGTGGGGGCCACGACGCTCGATGAGTACCGCAAGCGGGTCGAGAAAGACGCGGCGCTGGAGAGAAGGTTTCAGCCGATTGTGGTCGGGGAGCCCTCAGTGGAAGATACCATCGCCATCCTGAGGGGTCTCAAAGAGAGGTATGAAGTTCATCATGGCGTGCGGATCACCGACGGGGCCATTGTCGCGGCGGCTACGCTGTCGCACCGCTACATCAGTGATAGATTTTTGCCCGACAAGGCGATCGATCTCATTGACGAAGCAGCCTCCCGACTCCGAATAGAAATCGACAGCATGCCAACGGAGATCGACGAGGTCGAGCGCAAAATTCTCCAGTTGGAGATCGAGCGTCAAGCCCTGAAGCGGGAGGACGACAAAGCTGCCAAAGAAAGACTCGGACGGCTTGAGCGAGAGATTCAGGGGCTCAAGGAGACTTCGGAGAAGCGGAAGGCGCACTGGAAGAAAGAAAAAGAGGCTATCCAGAAGCTCCGTTCTCTTAAAGAAAAGATCGAGGCCACCAAGGTCGAGGAACAGCAGGCGCAGCGCCGCGGCGACCTGAACCGCGCGGCTGAGCTGCGCTACGGCGTGCTCATCCAGCTCAACAGAGAGTTAGCGGTTGAAAATCAAAATCTGCTCGATCTACAAAAAAACGAAAAGATGCTCAAGGAAGAGGTCGACGCCGAGGACGTGGCGGAGGTGGTGGCGAAGTGGACCGGGATCCCGGTCGCTAAAATGATGGAGGGCGAGGTTCAAAAACTCATCAAGATGGAAGAGCGCCTCAGGGCACGGGTGGTCGGGCAGGGACAGGCAATCCAGGCGGTTTCCAACGCGGTGCGCCGTGCCCGCGCCGGCCTGCAAGATCCGAACCGCCCTATTGGCTCCTTCATCTTTTTAGGCCCAACGGGAGTGGGAAAGACCGAGCTTTGCCGCGCCTTAGCGGAGTTTCTCTTTGACGATGAGCAGGCCATGGTGCGATTGGATATGTCCGAGTTCATGGAGAAGCACTCGGTCTCACGGCTCATTGGAGCGCCGCCGGGATATGTGGGCTACGAGGAGGGAGGCTACTTAACGGAAGCGGTGCGCCGAAGGCCCTACTCCGTGGTCTTATTCGACGAGATCGAGAAGGCCCATCCGGAGGTATTCAACGCCCTTTTGCAGATTCTTGAAGATGGTCGCATGACCGACGGGCAGGGAAGGACTGTGGACTTCAAAAACACGGTGATCATTATGACCTCCAATCTCGGCAGCCAATATATCCAGGATTTGGGAGAGAGAGACCGAAAAGAGATGGAGCGCCGCGTGACAACAGCCCTGCGCGAGGCCTTCAAGCCGGAGTTCCTGAACCGCGTCGATGAGATCGTCATCTTCAACAGTTTGGGTCGTGACCAAATCAAAGAGATCGTGGCGATCCAGCTTGGGCGACTGCGCCAGAACCTGGCAGGCAAAAAGATGACGCTCGATATCACCGACCGGGCCAAAGGACTTCTGGCAGAAAAGGGTTATGACCCGGTGTACGGGGCGCGTCCGCTCAAGCGGACCATTCAGAGATTGATCCAGGATCCTCTGGCCCTAAAAATCTTGGAAGGGGAGTTCCGCGAAGGCGAGAAGGTGAAGATCGACTCCGACGGAGATCATCTTACCTTCTCTCATGGGGAAGCGGCGTATAGCGAAGAGGCATGGGCCGAAGGGGTCCTCCATTGACTTCCTCCCAGAATAGGCCAAAGAAAAAAATCCCCCTACCTATAAAACGGGTGCGCAAAGAGATCCCCCGCCCCAGCCGGCGCTTCCAAGAGAGGAAAAAATACGATCGGAAGAGAGCCAAACAGGAGCTGGAACCCGAACTAAGAGAGAGGTCTCTCTATGCGAACTCATCTCCACGAATAAAGGGGAAGGTCTCCTCGTAACTCGCAACAGCCCCGCAGCGCGCGACAAATCCCGAACCAGCCTATCTCACCTGAAAAGACCGTCATGACTGAGACAAACGGCGCGATGGAACAACAGCCAAACCTGCAACTGGTTCTCTTTAACGTCTGTCTCGGCCTCTTTATGACCGCCATGAACCAGAGGGCGCTGCTAGTCTCTTTGCCCACATTAACGCGCGATTTCCAGACGGACCTCGCCACAATTCAGTGGGCCGTGCTGGCCTATGATCTCACCCTCATCGGGCTTGTTCTCACTCTGGGCGGCCTGGGCGATCTCTTCGGCCGCAAACGGATCTATGCCAGCGGCTATCTTCTCTTTGTCGGCGGCTCTGCTCTGTGCGGCCTCGCTCAATCCCCCAGCCAGCTTATCGCCTTTCGCGTCGTCCAAGGCATCGGTGGATCCATGCTGCTCGCGCACGGCCGGGCCATTCTCAGCGTGGTGTTTCCCACGGAGCAGCGTGGAAAAGCCCTGGGCGTCTCCTCAATGGCTTTCCACGTAGGCTTCCTGACCGGGCCGACACTAGGAGGGTTTCTCATCGATACGGTAGGATGGCGCTGGAACTTTTTCGTCAACATTCCGGTCGGGCTTTTGGGGGTCTATCTGACGTGGAAAACCCTGACGGAGGCAGGGAGAAAGAGGAAGGCATTTAAAATCGACATTCAAGGGGCGCTTTTGCTTCTCGTCACGAATGCCTCCTTTCTCTACGCGATGAACCGCGTTCCCCATCTTGGTCTGCATCATCCGACGGTGCTTTCTATCATGCTGCTCTCTATGATTGCCCTTGCTCTATTTATTCGGGCCGAGCTCAGAGCGGAAACGCCTATCTTAAGCCTCTCGCTGTTTCGCAGTAGGCTGTTCAGCGCAGCTAATCTAAGCCTATTTTTTGTCGCCACGACGCAGTCCGCGATCAGTTTCCTCATGCCTTTTTACCTGCAGATTATGATGGGCTTTACCCCGACCAGGATGGGCTGGATTATCATCGCCAACTCCGCGGTCATCGTCATGGTGGCGCCCGCAGCGGGACGGCTCTCCGACCGCCTCGGATCACGGCTGCTCTGCACCATCGGCGCTGGCTTAATGGCCACGGGTTATTATTTTATTGCCTCCCTCGCGCCCGACGCGACAGCGGTTAGAATCATACTTCCCTTGGCCCTTTCCGGGCTCGGCTGGGCCATCTTCAACGCGCCCAATCAGAGCGCGATAATGGGATCGGTGCCAAAGGACAAAGCGGGGGCCGCTTCCGGGATGACGGTAACTACGGCCCGCATCGGAGCGGCCACGGGCACGGCCGTTTCCGCAACCCTCTTCACTCACGGATTGGCGACGGCGGGGCTCACTCAGATGGAGATCGAGTCGCCTCAGTCGTGGGGTGCTGTGCCGGAGATCTTCAACCAGACTTTCAGCCATACCATCCACGTCATCAATTTTTTTACCCTGTTATCGGTCCTCTTCTCAGCGGTGAGGGGAGCCAAAAGGTGAGAGCCGGGCTCGTCTTGCTGATCTCTAGCCATCCTCGGCAATAAATGTTGACATATCAACATTCTGTTGATATACAGTTATCAATGGCAGCCAGTCTTACCAACAGGCAACAAAAAGTCCTCTCCTACATCCAATTCGTAATCAGCAAAACTGGATCTCCACCTACTCATCGCGAAATAGCTTCTCACCTGGGAGTCACTGTCAGATCGGCCTACCAGCATGTAGTCGCGCTTGAGCGAAAAGAAATACTCAAAAGGGCAGCAGGACACCGGGGTATCGAGCTACTTCCCTCATACATGCTGCCCCGAGGGTTGCCCATTCTTGGACGGATCGCCGCGGGAATTCCCATCTTAGCGGAGGAAAACGTTGAGGGGCGTCTGGCATTAGAGGACATCCTGAACGGGCACGAGGGCAACCTTTTTCTCTTGAGGGTGAGTGGGGACAGTATGATAGAAAGAGGGGTCAATCCGGGGGATCTAGTTCTCATCCGTCAACAACCTGCTGTAGAAAATGGCGAAGTTGCTGCTGTTTTAATTGGTGAGGAAGCGACGTTAAAGATATTCCGCATCAAAGGAAGCAAAAACTATCTGGAATCCGCAAACAAAAAATATAAGCCGCTCTACTTTGACAGATCGAAGGACATCCGAATTCTTGGTAAGGCGCTTATGGCCTTGCGATCTCTGGAGAAACGGAGGGCTCTATGAAATACGGTCAGAGAGCATCGAGCTTTATTAGAAGATTTTCCGGTCCGGGAGAAGATTCCAGCATTGTTTGTTTTAAGTTTTGGCAACTGGTCCCCGCCGGCGGGTGCCCTTTCCGCTGTGCCTACTGTTTTCTACAAACAGTGCCGTGGTTCCGCTTTAGACCGGATGAGCTTTACGGCCTTGTCTATACCAACGTTGATGACATGCTTGAAGAGTTGGAGGAGTGGCTTCAAGATGCTGTGCCGAAGATGCTCATTGTCGGTGAGCTTCAGGACGGGCTCGTTTTTGACACGGCATTCAAGAAAGTTACGGGTAAGCCGTTGACTCACTGGATTGTTCCGCTGTTCGCAGCTCAGAAGCGCCACAGACTTATATTTCTTACGAAGTCCGTTGAGATCCAACATGCCGTAAAACTTGAACCCACCGACCGTGTAGTTTTCTCTTGGTCCGTTAATGCTGAGGAAGTGGCACGCCGATGGGAACACGGCGCTCCCTTGCCGTCAGAACGGTTCGCAGCCGCAGAACAAATGAAGCGCGCCGGATGGCCAATCCGATTTCGTCTTGATCCGATGATCCCATACGAGGACTGGCAGAATGGCTACGCAGAAGCGATCGATAAGATAAATTCCATAGGGCCTGAGATGGTTACAATCGGGTCTCTGCGGGCGACCTCAGGCAAGTCTCTCCGTACTGCGGCTAAAGCTAATGGGAGGAACGATTCTATCTTTGACTACCTTACCGAAGAAAAAGACCCTGCTGGCTTCAAGTACCGACTGCCGTTTGAGAAGCAGGTTGAGTTATTCCGGTTTGCGGTGAAGAAGCTGAAGGGGAGTATTACGCCAGCTTTATGCAAGGAGGACATCAGTCTCTGGAAAGAGGTCGGACTTAAATTCAAGGGGTGCCATTGTCTGTTAGGCGCGGACGATCCCGTGGTATTCGAGAGGAAGGACAAGCAAGACGCCGCCCGCATAACAGCGAACCATCAGGTCACGAAAATTAGGGCGAGAGTGGGTACCAAGGGACCGGAGGTCCTTCATGGCAGACCGTTTGCCAACTATTTGGAAGATTGATCCTCATACTCAGGCTAAACATATTATCCTCAAGAGATATCTAGATGCCTGGCTTCCAATAATGACACGATGGCATGGTCGTGTTCTTTACATTGACGGTTTCGCAGGACCAGGTAAGTATCAAGAGGGCGAGGATGGTTCTCCGATCATCGCTCTAAAGTCTGCTCTCCATCATAAAGCCAGCTTGAAAGCTGAACTGGTATTTTTATTTGTGGAGGCGGTGAGCGAAAGATATCTACATTTGGATGGTTTGGTTAAGGAGATGCCCCTACCTCGTAATTTCACGGCGAAAACAATCCACGGAAAGTTTGATGAGACCGTTACCGGGTTGCTCAACTATGTGGACGAGCAGAAAGTCCGCCTCGCGCCCGCCTTCGTTTTTATTGATCCTTTTGGCTTCTCGCATACTCCCTTTACCCTCATCCAAAGGTTCATGACAAACCCTCGATGCGAAGTCCTAATCACCTTTATGTACGAGGCCATTAACAGATTTATCGATCATCCTGAGCTTCCAGAAACTTACGACGCGCTATTTGGTACCAACAAGTGGCGCGAAGTCGTTTCAGAAACGAATCCAGCCGAACGGCGACGACGGATTCATGACATCTACAAGAACCAATTAGAAGCACCAGCAGGGATCAAGTATATCCGGTCCTTTGAAATGATCGATTCAGGCAATCACACCGAATATTTCCTTTTCTTTGGGACCAATAGCTTAACGGGTCTGCAAAAAATGAAGGCTGCGATGTGGGATGTTGACAAAGGCGGTAGGTTTCAATTTTCTGACGCAACGGCCAATCCAAACCAGCCACTTTTGTTTGAAGCTGAACCCAATTACGCTCTATTGAAAAAAGAGCTGCTAGGAAATTTCATGGGGAAGGAGGTCTCTGTTGAGGAGATTGAGGGGTTTGTCCTTGCTTCTACACCGTTTCGTGAAACCCACTTCAAACGTCAGATTCTGAAGCCTATGGAAGAAGCAAGACCACCGCAGCTTAAAGTCATTCTGGCGAAGCCAGGACGGAAAAGAGGCAATTTTCCTGAAGGTACACGTGTAAAATTTTTGTGATTCAAGTAGAGTAAAAGAATATGGCGGAAAGTGAGAAACCTACAGAAGAGCTAGAATCGAGTGGCGAAGGCTTAGTGGCCGAGCCAAGGCCCGTTTACGGCCCTGAGATCCCGCAGCAGAAGGAGTTCTTCAAAATTCCGGCTCGGTTCGGGCACGTGCCGGTAGCTGAGGAGCCTCTCGGCTATGACAAGGAACGACGCTTCGAAGGTCACTATCCTCGTATCGAACTGCCCTTTCAAGTAGTGGATGTGGTTCAGACGGGAGCGGAACGATTAGGGGGTAACCGAACTCTTTCCCCAAGGACGACAAGACCTCAGTGTCTGGCTTGACAGTCGATATGGATACCCGCCAGACAAGCAGGAGAAAGCGCCGCCGACGGTTCTAGAGCAGACAGAGTTTATGGAATGGAAAATCGCAGCGTAGGTGATCGCGGAGTAAGGAAACTATATTTGAGGAAAGCGCCCTTACAATGTATAAAGAGTTTTGGAGATTCCTCAATCGTGCGAAGAAAAACTCGCCTAAATCCCCTGGTAAAGAAACATCCACACCGAGCCCTACGAAAGATGCTGAGTACAAAGAACTAGTTGGTGGATGGGTCTACGATAATTTAAGGGGGGTCGGGGTTGTCATCACCGACCGTAAGGGAATCATTAAGCATTTCAACGCAGAAGCACAGGCGCTTACCTCTATCACTGAAAACGCGGCAAAGGCAAAACACGTAGCCGCTATATTCCCTACCCTGTCCTACGATTTTCAAGCACAATTGGATGAGAAAAAATCAGTCGCAAGGCAACTCTCTTTCACTGATTATCAAGGAAAACAAAAGTATTTTAGGTCAACTCTAGGTCCGTTAAATGACCCTCTTAAGGGATCTGTCGGTTTTGCCCTGATTTTTCAGGACATCACAGAGCAGAAACAGATTCAGGAGAAGCTCCGTGTTGAGGAAGAGTTACGCACTGCAAAGGAGCGTGTGCTGGTAGAGGAACAAAGGGATCTGTTCGGAGGAGAGTTTGAATCTACGGGGCTGATTGGACAGAGCCAGGAGATGGGCAAGGTCTATCGGTTAATCAAAAGAGTGGCATCAACCAGTACCGCCATCTTGATTACGGGAGAAACAGGAACCGGCAAGGAGACCCTTGCCCGCGCCATTCACTTAAATAGCCCGCGTCGAGACAAACCCTTCGTGGAAGTGAACTGTGGTGCGATATTAGAAACCCTCATTGAGGATGAACTCTTTGGTCATGTGCGTGGAGCTTTCACGGGCGCTGTTTCAGACCGCGCAGGACTCATTAAACAAGCCGACAAGGGAACACTTTTTTTGGACGACATTGGAGAACTTCCTCTTCACATTCAGCTCAAGCTAGTTAGAGTTTTGGAAGAGAAAGCCGTAATTCCGGTCGGTGGGAACAAAGGGATTACAGCCGATGTGCGAGTAATCGCCGCTTCTACTAAGGATCTCCAAAGGGAAGTGGAAAGCGAACACTTCCGCCAAGAGCTGTTTTACCGCCTGAATGTAGTTCATATAGCACTGCCTCCGCTGCGAGAAAGAAAAGATGACTTACCACTTTTGGCCCATTACTTTATCAGGAAATTTGCTAACGTCCATAACAAGCAGGTCGAGGGAATATCGAGTGAAGCATTGATGTGGCTCAAGAGCTATAGTTATCCAGGGAATATATGGGAATTGGAAAATTTTATTAACCATGCAGTGGTTATTACGATGAAAAATATTATAACCGTGGAGGACCTGCCACCGGAAGTCGGAGGTCCCTCCATCTTGGAGGAGGTGAAGCTTCTCAAAAAAACTGTTCCGCAAGAAGGAATTGGTTTGCTTAGTGAGCCGATATCGTTAGACAGCGAGCTGGCCATTCATGAAAGGTCTTTGCTCTTGGCGGCATTAAAGAAAGCCAACGGAGTGCAAAAGAGGGCTGCGGAGTTACTAGGGATCAATTACCGCTCTTTCAGGCACAGGCTAGAGAAATACGGATTAATTGACTGAGACCGATGACTTGGAGTAATTGGGGGGTCCCATATGAAAAAGGTGGTCACAAACTGGACCATCGAAGCCGGGAGGGCAAATGGAGTTACTTAGCAGGCTTGTGGAGCTTTTTAAGAAACCTGCCAGTCCGATCAAAAAAGAAAACCTGAAACCTACATTGTTTGCTGGCGTCACAACTGGCCTGATTGTCCACCACACCTTGAGGTCGTGGAGCTTTCAGGCGTCATCAAGTCCTTAGCAAAGTCGGAGGACTAAGTAAGGATGCAAGCCGCATGCGCTGGTATCTCCATGTGGACATGGATGCCTTTTTTGCTTCTGTCGAGCAGGTGCTGAATCCGGCGTTGAGAGGCAAGCCGGTGATTGTCGGTGGAGCGAGCGGCAGAGGGGTGGTAACCTCAGCCTCTTACGAGGCGAGAAAATATGGGGTTCATTCGGCGATGCCGGGCTTCCAGGCGAGAAAACTCTGTCCGAACGGCATCTTTCTCCCCAATCGCCACAAGGTTTATAGTGAATTTTCGCACAAGGTCTTCGCCATCCTAGAGCAATATTCGCCGGAGGTTCACGCCATCTCGATTGACGAGGGCGTGGTGGATCTCACGGGAACCGAGCGGCTCCTTGGCCCGCCGTTGAAGACTGCCAATGAGATTCTTGCTAGACTAGAAAAAGAGTTGGGGCTTTCCGCCTCTGGTGGACTCTCAACCAGCCGGGTGGTAGCGAAGATCGCGGCTACGTTGGCGAAGCCTCACGGCCTGATCCATGTGCCCGCCGGCTCAGAACCGGACTTTCTCTCTCCGCTCCCCGTCCAGAGAATCCCAGGAGTAGGGCCAAAAACCTACGAGGAGTTGCAGCGGCGAGGGATAAAAACGATTGCGGACCTCTTAAAGCATCCGGAGCTCACGCGCCGTTACCTGGATTTCGACGAAGCGCAAAGCGGTGAGCGGAGCCACGACCACTCCATCGGCAACGAGACCACTTTGGACGCGCCGCTAAAAGATAGGAAAAAGATGGAGGAGGTTTTGTGGGAGCTGGTTGAGGAGGTGGGAGGCAGATTGCGTAAGCAAGAGTTGTATGCCCGCTGCATCACCGTAAAGATCCGCTACACCAACTTCAAAACCATCACCCGCTCGCGTACCCTTGCCACGCCTACCTGTTTTGACCGCGAGATCTTCGAGGCAGGGCGGGAACTGCTAAGAAAAAATCTCACTCCCGGCGGATCGGTCCGTCTCTTGGGTATAAGCGCAAGCACTCTTTTAAGCTCGGGCTGGCAGGAATCCATGTTCGATATTGAGAAGCGTCTCTCCTGGGAAAAGCTCTACCGAGGTATCGACCGCCTGCGCCGCAAATACGGCGACGAAGCCATCGGCGTCGCCACCCCCCATTCAAGAAGGCAATAGGCAGTAGGCATTAGGCAGTAGAAAAAACTCCCGCACCTAAACCTTCTTACTATTGCCTGTTGCCTATTGCCTAATGCCTGTCTTGTGGCCGATTGACTTTCTACGACGAACCCCCTTACAGTTGGAAGCAAAGTTAAGCTACGTGCGACAGCTCACATCGCCTATGACCAACCCTAACCATCCCTTCCTCGCTGCCTGCAGACGGGAGAAAACTCCCTATACGCCTGTATGGCTGATGCGGCAGGCTGGCCGTTACATGGAAGAGTACCGCGAGCTTAGAGCCAAGTTCAGCTTTCTCGATCTCTGTAAGCGGCCGGACCTGGCCGCCGAGATCACGGTGACTCCGGTGGAACGTCTGGGGGTTGACGCCGCGATCCTCTTTGCCGATATCCTGCTGCTCCTTGAGCCTATGGGAGTGCCATTAGAGTATAGCAGCGAGGATGGGCCCTTGATCCACCGTCCTGTGCGCACCGGCGCAGACGTGGACCGGCTGAAGGAGTTTGATCCCGAAAAATCGCTCTCCTTCGTCTTCGACGCGATCCGCAAGAGTCGCGCTGCCCTAAACGGCAAGGTCCCACTCATAGGTTTCTCCGGCGCGCCCTTTACTCTAGCCTCGTATCTTGTCGAGGGTGGCGGCTCGCGCAGCTACGTTCATACCAAGCGGCTGATGTACTCAGATCCGGGTGCGTGGCGAACACTGATGGAGCGTCTCTCCCAGGCCATCGTCGAATATCTCAACGCACAGATAACAGCAGGCGCACAGGCGGTGCAGATTTTCGATAGCTGGGTCGGATGCATGAGCCCGGAGGACTATCAGCAATACGTCCTGCCGCATACGCGAGCTACTATTCGAGGGCTGACTCAGGGGATTCCGGTGATCCACTTTGGCACCGGCACAGCGGGGCTCCTCAAGCTGATACGGGCCGCGGGAGGAGATATCATCGGATTGGATTGGCGGGTAAATCTGGACGAGGCTTGGGAGCAGGTTGGATATGATGTCGGGATACAGGGAAACCTGGATCCGGCCGCCCTCCTCGCCCCACCCGATGAGATTCGCCGCAAAGTCGCGGCAATTCTCAGGCGCGCCGGCGGGAGGCCGGGCCATATCTTTAACTTGGGCCACGGAGTCCTCCCCGATACTCCAGTGGAACATGTGATTGCGATGGTAGAGGCCGTTCATGAGCTTAGCGCGCGGTAAGGCGGGACATGTCGTTCTCTCATGACGCTGTTCTCCTGATCGCCTTCGGCGGACCCACTTCATCCGAGGAAATCCGACCCTTCATCGGTCGCGTGCTGCGGGGCATCCCTGTGGCGCCGGAACGCATTGAAGAAGTGGCGCACCACTATGAGGCTATAGGCGGCCGATCGCCATTGAACGGGATCATTTTTCGCCAGGCGCATGCGCTGGAGAAAATGCTCAAGGGGCATGGCATCGAGCTGCCAGTGTACGTGGGGATGCGCCATTCGAGCCCTTTTCTGAGAGAAACACTGGCGCGTATGGGGGCTGAAGGCGTAAAGAGAGCTCTCGGCTTTATCCTTTCTCCGCACCAGACAGAGGCAAGCTGGGAGCGCTATCAGAAAAACGTGGCGGAGGCACGCGCCAAGCTCGGGGCCGGAGCCCCCGATGTCGACTACTGTCCAGGCTGGCACGCCCACCCTCTCTTCGTTCAGGCGCTTGCCCAGCAGACTCGATGGGCGCTGGAAAAGATCCCGGTTAGAAAACGGCAAACTACTCCGCTTGTCTTCACGGCGCATAGCGTGCCGACACCGATGGCGGCGCATTCCCCTTATGTTGACCAAATTCAGGAGACCGCCCGCCTGGTGGCTGATCGTCTGGGCCATCGGCGTTGGTCGATCGCCTATCAGAGTCGGAGCGGGAAGCCAGGCGATCCCTGGTTAGAACCCGACATCGGCGAAGTCCTTCGGAGGTTGGCACAAGAAGGCGCGGGAGAGGTCATCGTCGCTCCTATCGGCTTTGTTTGCGATCACGTCGAAGTCCTCTTCGACCTCGACATCGAGGCGAGAAAAATCGCCGCAGGGCTGGGCATGCGCTTTGTCAGAGCAGGTTCTTTAAACGACCACCCAACGTTCATACAAATGATAGCAGATGTCATTGAAGCTAAGCTTTCAGCTATCAGCGGTCAGTCAAGGAAAGACAAGGGCCATTCTTATTAGGCGCGGTATCCATGCAGACGAGGGCATGGTTGTCGGAAGCTTCACTAAGCGCTTGAACTAGTAAACTTTATCCGATAATATGAATCTTATCTGACAAAAAACATTTGTAAGGAGAATACCATGCCCGCTGTCACCAAGATCACTGCCAAGTATCAGGTCACATTGCCGCGCGACGTCCGTCGAGCCTTGAAGGCCAAGGTTGGGGACCTCCTAGTGTTTGTTCAACAGCCGGACGGCACCTTCCGGATTCGGGCGCTACCGCCTCGCCTGACCGAAGCCCTCCGATTGGCAGGCAGCCAGTTGTCGCCCGGAGACTTCCGCAAGGCGCACCGGGAGTTCGAGGAAGGGTGGGAAGATGAGCAGAGGTGAGTCTGCTTCTCTGGCTTGCCTTGACGCCAACGTATTCCTCGCCGTACTGATCCCCGAGGCGACGAAGGCTCCCAAAGAAGAAATTTCTGGCGCCGGACGGGTTCTCAAAGCGCTTGAGGAAGGACGATTGCGAGGGATCTCCACGGCTATTCTCCTCGGAGAAGTCCGGTATGTCTATCTGCGGGAGGACCAATTGGGCTTTGAAATTGCTCGGGCTGCTATCGAGGCGGAAGCAAACCTGCGGATATTGCCCATCACCGTGCCGCTTGCCGTTCATGCGGCCGAGCTCAGGAGACACTACTACTCAAAGAAAAACGCTTTTTCTTACAATGATGGTCTCTACCTGGCCTCCGGACTGGCCGAACACGCCGACCTCATCATCACCACGGACCCACACCTGCTGGGCGTCACGGAACTCAAGTCCATCCTGCCCAGCCAATACCGGTAAAAATGAGGGCGGGTCGGTTTCATATACCTTTCTATAGTTTGACCTTATAGCCCTTGATCGGATACTTTTCTCTCAAGAGACCGTTCAAGTCGGCCCGATTCTCTTTTGTCGCAGCTCGAAGGGCTTGTAAGAGAATGACACACTGCATCGTCGTCGTAGGCGGAGGCATTGCCGGTCTGGCGGCAGCCCATCGCCTGGCGGAGCTAAGCCGGGAAAGAAAGCTGGGTCTGGAAATCCAGTTACTGGAGGCGAGTCACCACCCCGGCGGCAATATCGCCACGGAGCGGATTGGCGGCTTTCTCATAGAGGCGGGACCTGACTCATTTATCTCGGAAAAGCCCTGGGCGCTTCGTCTGTGTGAGCGGCTCGGCCTCGGCTCGCGATTGGTCTCTACCAATGCGACGAACCAGAACATCTACATTGTCCACAAAGGGGCTTTGCAGCCCCTTCCTGAAGGGTTTTTCCTGCTGGCCCCGACGCGTCTGTGGCCCTTCGTTCAGACACCGATCTTTTCCTGGAGGGGGAAGCTCCGTGTGGCGTGCGAGCCCTTCCTGCCTCGGGGAGACGCGGATAGCGATGAAAGTCTGGCGTCATTTGTGCGCCGCCGCTTCGGCCCGGAAGTCTTGGAGCGCGTGGCCCAGCCATTGATCGGCGGGATTTATGCTGCCGATCCTGAGAGTCTCAGCCTGGCTGCCACCATGCCCCGTATGTTGGAGATGGAACGCTCCAGACGAAGCGTTATTTGGGCAATGTGGCTGGAACAGTGGCGCCGCCGCAACCGTCAGCCGGGGAGCGGGGCGCGCTGGAGTCTTTTCGTGACGCTGCTTGGCGGCATGCAGGAGCTTGTGGATGCCATCACCCAACATCTTCCCTCGGGGAGCGTGCATCTGGGTGCCAGGGTCACCGGGCTGGAGTGGAACGAGGGGAAAAGAGTCTGGACAGCAACCACCGACAAATCCGAAAAATTCCACGCTGACGGCATCATCCTGGCGGCGCCCTCTTACAGCTCCGCCGAGCTCCTCTCCTCGCTTGCCCCTCAAATCGCACAGGAACTGCGCGCCATCTCCTATTCTTCCGCCGCCACAGTGAGCTTGGCCTATCGCCAGACCGATATCCCTCAGGCAGTTAGCGGTTTCGGGTTTGTTGTTCCCGCCGTCGAGTCGCGCAAGATCATCGCCTGCACTTTCAGCAGCATAAAATATGCTGGCAGGGCTCCGGCTGGACATCTCCTGCTCAGGGCCTTCGTCGGTGGGGCATTGCAGCCTCATCTCCTCACGCAGGATGATCACACGATGGAAAACGGCGTACGCCAAGAGCTGGCTGAGCTGTTGGGCATCAGCAATGAGCCTCTTTTCTGCCGCATCCATCGGCACGCACGCTCTATGCCGCAGTACCATGTCGGCCATGGGGAGCGCATCGAGCGGATTGAGACTCAACTCGATAAACTTCATGGGCTCGCCCTCGCGGGCAATGCCTATCATGGGGTCGGCATCGCCGATTGCATTCACAGCGGGGAGGAAGCGGCTGAGAGAATTGTGCGGCAGCTCAAATGAATTGATTGGACATTTGCTCCGGCCTGGGATAATAGGAGATCTCAACTAACAGGGTAACGGAAGGGTCGAAAGTAATTTGTTTGGCGTTTAAGGCTCTGGATGAAAGAGGAGGATCTAAGGCAATGGAAAAAATCGTAGCCTGTCAGCGGTCGAAAACCCACGACATATTAATCAACATCATGAGGGAAAAAGAAATATGGGCTAAGTTCGACATCGATTTGGAGGGTCGATACATACCCTCCGGGGAGATGGATCATGACACAGTGGACCAGCATATGAAAGAAGGAAAGCTGAATCTTATCTTTGGCTATCACCACATACCTTATGTGGCTCGAGCCAAGAAAGGCGCGGTCCAGTACATTTGTGTCGCGAGCATCTCGAACAAATGCCCGGATGTCCTCTGCGTGAAACCCTCCATTAAGAGCGTTAAGGACCTCCGGGGGAAACGGATTGCCGTGCAGGGCTACCATCCCCGATCCAGCGTCTGGCGGATACTGATGCTGGAGGGAATCAAAGTGGAGGACGGAGAGGTAGAGTTCATCAAGAGGCCGGCAAGCGGGACGGTTTATGAGGGAATGCTGGAGCAGCTACGGAAGGGGGAGGCGGACGCGGCATTTCTACAGCCCCCGTTCGATATGCAGGCTGAGGAAGCCGGTTTTGTTGCTCTGGAAGAGACTCGCTTCCTTCCCAACATTATGGGTGCAACCCTGACGATGCTCGGGGACTTTATAAAAACCCACCCGGCAACGGTGGAAAAGCTCATTAAGGCCATGATCTACGGGATTTGGTTTCTAAAGACGCATCCAGAAGAATGTCTATCCATCCTTACCAAGCTTGCTCGCGATAACGAAGGCGTCAAGGTTGATGATAAATATTTTCGTTATGCCTTCAACAGGCAGATCGAAATACTCGAGAGCAGGCCCTATCCAACTGCATTGGCCATTTACCACATTCATGCGCAAGCGGTTTACCTCCATCCAGAAATCCCGAATTTAAAGGATTTGAACCCGGTTTCGGTTTGGGATACCCGTTGCATGCGGGAGATTGAGGACTCGGGTTTTATCGAGGATCTTTATGCCACTCGGGTTTGACGATTCTGCCGGGCGTTTCCGAGAAAGCCCCTGCCGGCAAGGAAGCTATTTTATTTCCTGTGGGCTTAGATGTGGCTCGTAAAGCATTTGGATAATGATCCCATCCGGATCCGCGCAGTAAAAGGAGGCGCTCCCATCCCGATGGACTTTAAAGGGATGGACAATCTTAATGTCTTTAGCGCGAAACTCCTGTTCCAGCTCCTTTACCCTCTCGATGCTCTCCACGACAAAACCGAAATGGTCTAGCTGCTGAGCGGAGGACCAATGCTCTGTTCCCTGCGGCACTTCGTGCAGGGCAAGATTATCGCAGCCGGAGGAGAGATAGACGTTTCCCGGGTCAGGCTGCCACACGACCCCCATCCCAAGAAGCTCCTGATAAAACGCCTTTGAGCGACCGATATCCCTCACCTTCAAGGCAACGTGGCGCATACCTTTAAGACCTTTGACGCCGCTCATAAACGGATTTATACCATAGCTGGTAGCCGTCAGCCATCGGCGTCAGCTTTCAGCTACGAGGCAACAGGCGCGAGACAATACGCCTCCCGCCTCTTACCCCCTTGCATCGCGCCGGAAAACGGGGGATATTTTAAGGCATGAAAGAGGCCCTTTGGTGGAAAACCGAGGAGGACGGCCGGATTCTCTGCACCCTCTGCCCACGTTACTGCCGGATCGGCGACGGACAAGCCGGCTTCTGCTACATCCGCAAGAATATAGGGGGCAAACTCTATTCCTTGGGATACGGCAAACCGACCGGCTTTGCCATTGATCCCGTCGAGAAAAAACCTCTTAACCATTTTCTCCCTGGCACCGGCATCTTGAGCTTCGGCACCGCGGGCTGCAACCTGGGCTGCCGTTTCTGCCAGAACTGGAGCATCAGCAAGGCCAAACTGGACGATGCTCACAGCCTGAGCGCCAGTCCTGAGGAGGTCGTGAAGCTGGCCTTGGCACACAACGTACCGAGCATCGCCTTTACCTATAATGATCCGGTTATTTGGGGGGAGTTTGTGATCGATATCTCGCGCATCGCGCGCGAGCGCGGTCTCAAAAGCGTCATGGTAACAGCCGGCTACATCACGCCCGAAGCCCGGCGGGAGGTTCACCGCTACATTGATGCCGCTAACGTGGACCTCAAAGGGTTCACGGAACGATTTTATCATAAGCTGACTTTTTCCCATCTCAATCCTGTCCTAGATACGCTCAAATGGCTTAGGAACGAGACCGACATCTGGTTCGAAATCACCAACCTCATGATTCCCGGAGAAAATGACGATCCAGAAGAGACCGAGCAGCTCTGCGACTGGGTGCTCAAGAATTTGGGGGACAGTGTGCCTCTTCATTTCACGGCCTTTCACCCCGATTTCAAGATGATGGATAAGCCCAGCACTCCCGCGGCCACTCTAAGGCGAGCGCGGCAGATCGCCCTCTCAGCGGGGATTAAATACTGCTACGTGGGAAATGTCTTTGACGAGGAGGGGCAGGCAACCTACTGTCCTAGCTGCGGCCGTGTCCTCATCCGCCGCTCCTGGCATGATATCTCGGAGTACCATCTTGTCGGAGACCGCTGTCCCTGCGGACAAAAGATTCCCGGTTATTTCGCCGTGCAGGAAAAGGCCTCCCCGCATTTAGGGAGGCGATCCATCCTGCAATCGCAGTAAAATCTCTCCCTCCCCAACGCGATTCCGGGCAACATTTGTAATTTGTCTCTAAATCCGCTTAGAATGAACGACACCCTATGGTAAAGGAGCGAAAATCTGAGAAGGGGACTGTTCCCCACCTGGTGATCCTGGAGGACATCAGCACCCTTATCAGCCACTCGCAGGATCTCCAAGAGAGCCTAAAAAGCATCGTCGCCATTGTGGCTGAACGCATGGAGACGGAAGTTTGCTCGCTCTATATCTATGAGCGCCAGAAAAACCGCCTTACCCTGTGCGCCACCATGGGGCTGGATCAAGAATCCGTGGGAAAAGTCTCCATGGGGATAAACGAGGGTCTCACCGGTCTGGTAATAGAAAAAATGGGCCCGGTTACGGTGGTCGACGCCTTGGCGCACCCCCGCTACAAATACTTTCCCGAGACGGGCGAGGAGCGTTTTCATTCCTTCCTGGGGGTGCCCCTGATCGAAAAACGGAACCCTCTGGGTGTGCTCGTAGTCCAGACTTCGCGCCGACGGGAGTTTTCGCGCGATGAGATCCGTCTCCTCAAAACCATCTCTGCCCAGGTGTCGAGCATCATAATCCAGGCGCGCCTCTTGGATACACTGAAAGACAAGGAGCGGGAGCGCAAGGAATATCATAAGCGTCTGGTGGATGCCCTGAAAAGACTCCGTTCCTACGAGGGAAGACGCCGGGAGCGTGCCGAGCGCGGCGCATGGCACAAAGGGAGGGGTCGCCTGACCGGCCTCTCGGTGGCGCCCGGCTTTGGCCGCGGCACCGCCTATGTCTTAAGGCCACGTCTGGATTTAACCTCTGTCAAGAAAGAACGAACCAGGAATCCCAAGAGGGAGGGGGAGAGATTTCGCGCGGCAGTTGAGAGGGGGATTGAGCAAATCAATAATCTTAAACAGCGCATGACCAGTCTCATCTCCAGGGAGGAAGGGGCGCTGTTTGATGTCCACCGCATGATCCTTGAGGATCCAGCGATCATTGAACAAATAGAGGCAAAGATCCATAAAGAGGGATACGTGGCTGAGTACGCGATCAGCAGTGTCTTTGATCAACATCTCAATTCCATCGCACAGATCGAGGACGAATATCTGAGGGAGAAAGCCGCGGACGTCAAAGACGTAGCCCAGAGGCTTCTAGAAAACCTCTCCGGGATCAAAGAAGAAAGAGCGGATCTTCCCGAGGAGGCCATTCTCGTGGCAGAGGACATTTCTCCGGCAGACCTTACGCTCCTGGAGGGTGATCACTTTCGCGGCATCGTTCTCGCTACCGGCGGAGTAACTTCCCACGCCTCCATTCTGGCCAAGTCGTTTGAAATCCCAAGCGTTGTCGCAGTGGACGGGCTGATGGAAAACGTTCGTCACGGGGATTCACTTATCGTCGATGGAAACTCCGGGGTCATCTATATTAAACCCAGCCACGAGATCTTACGCGAATATGAGAGGTTGGAACGGGAATATCGCGCCTTTAACCGGGAACTGGATGAGCTCCGAGATCTCCCCGCAGAGACCCAGGATGGTCACCGCGTCTCCCTCTACGCTAACATCGGCCTTCTGAGCGACATCGCCTTTGCCCAGCTTCACGGAGGCCAGGGGATCGGACTCTACCGCACCGAGATTCCTTTTCTGACCTATCGGGATTTCCCGGCAGAAGAGGAGCAGTACGCGCTTTACCGCCGTGTCGTGGAGGGAATGGGAGGAAAGCCTGTAACCATTCGCACCCTCGATATAGGAGCCGACAAGTACCCTACCTATGTTCGCAGAGCAACCCTGGAGCCGAATCCTTTTCTGGGCTGGCGTTCTATCCGCATCTCCCTAGAGGTAGCGGAGATCTTCAAGACCCAACTCCGAGCTATCTTGCGGGCAGGGGCTTCGGGCCGGGTGAGATTGCTGATTCCGATGGTATCGAGCCTGGAAGAGATCCTAAAGGTCAAGGAGATCCTTGCGGAAGTTAAAGAGGAGTTGGAACACGAGGAGGTTCCGTTCGACCACCAAATGGAATTGGGAATCATGGTAGAGGTGCCGTCCGTGGTGCAACTGGCCTCTCGGATCGTGCGTGAAGTGGACTTTTTTAGTATCGGCACCAATGATCTCATCCAGTATCTCTTGGCTGTGGACCGGAGCAACCGCAAGGTCGCAGGGCTCTACGAACCGCTCCATCCAGCGGTGCTCTCGGCTCTGATGCACGTCATCGAGGTAGCCAAAAAAGCGGGCAGGCGGGTGGCGATGTGTGGCGAAATGGCTGGTGATCCCCTTTGTGCTTTGCTTCTTCTTGGCATGGGGCTGGAGGAGTTCAGCATGGGGTCCCTTTTTATCCCTGTGATCAAAAAGATCATCCGCTCGGTGACTTACCAGGCGGCTAAAACTTGCACCCAAATAGTCCTGCAAATGGACACAGTGGGGGAGATCAAGAAATACCTGTTCGAGCAGATGCGTGAGATGGGCATGGTGGAACTCATGGAGCTTTACCATTAGCCGGAGAGACCAACCCAGTGCTGGGACTTGATTTTTTTACCTTTATGAGGTATTAATCTAACGTTCGTTCGAATAAATCTCTCCTGGAAAGGACGCTACATGGCTAAGATTTCTACTTTTGATGATTGGATTAACTGCTTTCAAGAATGGCAAAGGGATATCGGCTACGGCGCCGACCTTTTGAGTGACTACCAATTCGAGACCAAGCTTGGCGAGCTCCATCACCCAGAGATTGAGTTTGGGGATTTTAAAGGCCAGCCCAAGTGGGAAAAAATAGGACAGATCCCCAATCAATCCATCCGTGACGGGTTGCTGAACCTGATTGTCTATCAGGGTGATACGGAATTCGCCTCTGTGGAACAGCAAAGAAACCTTTTGGACACCGCGCCCACGGACTACGATCGCCAGTCTTTGATTCGGGTCAATCGTGAGGAAATGCGCCACGGATGGCAGATGTGTTATCTGCTGGTGAACTATTTTGGCGACTCAGGCAGGCTGGAGGCGCAAAAACTCCTGGAGCGTCGGGCGTCTAAGGGTAACAGGCTCTTGGGTTCCTTCAATGAGCCCGTGAAAAACTGGCTTGACTTCTTTACCTACACTCAATTCATTGATCGGGACGGAAAGTATCAACTGACTATGTTAAGCCATTCCGCCTTTGGTCCGTTGGCACAAAGTGTAACCGCTATGCTAAAGGAAGAGTTTTTCCACATGTTCACCGGAAATACTGGATTGACACGCATCGTTCGAGCGGGAAAGGTTCCTATTCCTATTATTCAGAAGTACTTCAACAGATGGCTTTCCACTGCCTATGATCTGTTTGGCACGGACCACTCCTCTTCGGCCCATTGGGCCTATGTCTGGGGACTCAAGGGGCGCTACGATGAACATGAGGCGGCGCAGCCGGCGGAAAAGGACCGCCTCAATGATCTAGCCAGAACCCACTACCTGGCTGAATGCCAGAAGCTCGTTGACGGCCTCAACCAATACGTACCAGAGGGCCAGCCTCAGCTTTTTGTGCCGGATATGAAATTCCATCGATCCATCGGTGACCTCGCCGGCAAAACTTACAGCGTGGAAGGCGAGCCTCTCTCTGCCGCAGAGTACGACAAACACCTTGCCGGCGTGCTCCCGTCTCCCCAAGATGAGCGTCTCTTAGACGAGATCTTTAAGGAGAAGGATTGGGTCCTACAAATGAACTAGCCCGCCCGGTCGTCCTCAAGCATCCGACGTGGAAGGAGAGATGGAGTGAAACGGCTTTGCCTTGTCTGTCAGAATGTCGATTGTAAGAGTCGCGGCTCCGAACAGCTCATGAAAGAGCTGGCGAAACTGGTGGCGGAACGGGCTCTGACCGACGTGGAAGTCCGGCCTTATATCTGTTTTGGCGCCTGTCAGGATGGGCCCAACATTGTCCTCTACCCGGAAAAGAGCTGGTATGCAGGGGTGAAGACGGAGGATTTGAAAGACATCGCGGACCGCCTCGCTGGCGGTCCTGACGTCAAGCGTCTCGATAAAATCGACTCCTCTTTGAAAGAGTTGATCTACCAGCTCCTCGACACTGGAGTCTTTTAGGAGGAAAAATGCAGGGCATCCTTTTTCCCCGCGGCGTGGTAGAGGAGAGGGAGGGTTTACAGGAGTACCGGGCGCGCGGGGGCTATACTGCTTTGGAGAAAGCCCTGAAAGGTTTAGCTCCCGAGACTGTCATCCAGGAGATCACAGAGTCGGGTCTACAGGGGAGAGGCGGCGCGGGTTTCCCCGCCGGCAAAAAATGGGCCTTTACACGTGAATGCGCTGAGCAGCCACATTATGTCGTGCTCAATGGGGGAGAAGATGAGCCGGGGAGCAAGAAAGACCGGCTTCTCATGGAGAATCTACCCCATCTTGTGATGGAAGGGGTGATTCTAGCCTCGTACGCGGTGGGCGCCTCTACTGCTTATCTCTACGTTAATAGCCAATACAACAAGGCAAAAGACAGCATGGCGCAGGCCCTAGCGGAGGCTCAAGAGGCCGGCCTTGTCGGAAAAAAAATTCTTGGTAGCGACTTTAATCTCGACATTCTTTTTGTCGCCGCGCCTCCCAATTACGTCGCCGGAGAAGATTCAGCCGCACTAGAGGTCATTGAGCAGAAACAGCCTTTGCCCCGCCAGAAGCCTCCCTTCCCTGCGACCGCCGGCCTCTTCGGAAAACCCACCGCAGTCAACAATGTAGAGACTCTGGCCAACGTGCCCGCTATCATCGCTAGCGGGGCAAAGTGGTACCGCAGCTTCGGCACGCCTGAGAGCCCGGGAACAATGATCTTTTCTCTGAATGACGAGGTTAATCGCCCGGGAATCTACGAGCTTCCCTTTGGCTCGACGCTGCGCTTCTTAATTGAAGAGCGTGGGGGCGGGGTTAAGGGTGGAAAATCCATTAAGGCCATCATGCCAGGAGGACCCTCTTCGGCCTTTTTACCTCCTGATAAGATCGATATCCCTTTGGATCACAACTCTGTGCGCGCCGCCGGTTCCTCGATTGGCTGTGGCGTGGTCCACATTGTTACAGAGGGCTCCTGCATAGTCGAGGAGATCCTTCGCATCGCCGACTTTTTCGCCGCCGAGTCCTGCGGCCAGTGCCCGGCCTGCCGGATGGAAACGAATACGCTGGCTGTCATGCTAAAAAAGGTCCAGCAAGGACAGGGGGGACAACCCCTCTTGGAGCAGTTCAGCAAAGTGATCAGCTTCAACAAGGGCAAGGGCTTTTGCAACCTCATCAATATGCCCGGGCCGCCGATCGAGAGCGCCCTCAGGCTTTTCCGCCCCGATTTTGAGTTTCACCTGGCTAACGGCCGCTGCCCCCAGAGCTAACTCAAGTAGAGGGGCAGGTTCAGATAGATATGAGAAAAATTCGGGATCTCTTTTCGCCCTCTTATCTCACATCGGCCTTGGGGAATCCGTAGGCCTCCAAAACCATCTGCATCCTCTTGGGAGTGCTGTGGAAGGTCTTGTAGTCATTGAGGGATATCTTTTTTCCTTTAACAAGCTTGGCTATCTCCCCGTCGGCAAATAAGCTGGACTTGACGGGTTCATAATCATCTATAACCTTCTGGCCCTCAGGGCTGGCCACGTGCTCAAGCCAAAGGAGAGCGGTATAGGGGCGGGAGCTTGAATTGACTACGAAGTCATGCTCCGTGAGCCTTACCGGCACTGGCTCGATAACCTTACACACCAAGGACTTTGTGACGTCTTTCTGAGCGGCCCGCACACAGGAGTGGTAGTTCGTGAGCTGGTGCAGGGCGTATTCTCCCGCAGTAATCGAAGTGAGCACCCGGGTGTGGCCACGGGCCCAGATGGGCTGTTGCTCCTTCAACTTCCGGGCGTAGCTCATGACCCATTCCTCGCCCATGGCAACTGTCAAAGAGGCCATGCCGTGGGGTCGGATGTCGGCGACGAACTTCCTTCCCTTGAGCTCGGGCTTTAAAAAGTCCTCCCAACTGTTGGGGACCTTCTCCGGCGGGACACGGTTTTTGTTGTAGGCAATAGAGCCGGCGGCGCTAGCCATGGAGACGAAATGCCGGGAATCGGGGTCAACCATCTTGGGAGGAATTCTCAGCACTCCCTGCTCGGCCATTCCCAAGATATCGAATTTCTTGGCCTGGCCCCTGAACTGGTCGTAGAAGTCTTCGGAGGCGTGGGCTACATCCCACTCCCTCACCGTTCCTGCTTTCAGCTCTAAGAGAAACCGCTGGGTGGCCTCGGTGCCGGTGATTTCCTGTATTTGCGCATCCAAGAAGGGATACTTCTTTTTGAAGGAGTCCGTCATAGGCTTATAGGTGTCCGTATCGAGCGAGGTCAGGATGCGCACACTTCCTTCCTTCTTGGCCTTGGCGACGATCTCGTCGCGGCTCGTCTCGAAGATGAGCCCTTTGGCCTCCGCCTCCTGTTTGGCCTTCTGCAAGGCAGGACTGGCTGCAGCAGCGAGGACGGGAGATTGAACTCCCCAGGATGCCAAGACGAAGGAAAGGGCGACGAACGTGGAAAAAATGGCGTTCATGTTAGACCTCCTCTGTAGGTATCAATATCCTATTACCTCAATGCAAGGGAGATGTCCACTCCTGCCCGGTAGCTATCCCCAAGCAGTCCAACCTCTCAGTAAACTTTCCCGGACTCATGTCACGGGGGTCTGCCAAGGTGCCATTAGAGACCCAACTGCGCAAAGGACTGATCGAACGCTTTTAATGCTTGATCGACCTGATCCTTGGTGACGTTGAGCGGCGGGGTGATGCGGATCACATTTCCCATCAGTCCGCCCTTGCCGATCAGAAGCCCGTTTGCCTTGGTCCGTTCGAAAAGCCTACGCACGGCCTCGCCGTCCGGCCTCTTATTTTCCCCCACAAGCTCCAACCCCTGCATCAATCCCATGCCGCGAACATCGCCAATCGCGGGATATTTCTGCTTCAAGGCCTCCAAGCCTTCCCTCAACTGCTGACCCATCACGCGGGCATTTTCGACCAGATTCTCTTCTTCAATAACTTGAATAGTAGCCAAGGCCGCAGCGCTGGTTACAGGATTTCCGCCGAAGGTAGAGATCGTCATTCCCTTCATGCTGTCCGCAACCTCCGCCGTGGCGATGGTCGCGCCGACCGGAACACCGTTGGCCATGCCCTTGGCGAAGGTCATGATGTCCGGCTCCACGCCCCAGTGCTCGATGCCGAACATCTTTCCGCCGGTCCTGCCCCAGCCTGTTTGCACTTCGTCACAGATAAAAAGTCCTCCGTACCTGCGCACGATCGAAACGATCTCCCGAAAATACTCTTTTGGGGGCGTGATGAGACCGCCGATGCCTTGAATCGGCTCGGCAAGAAAGGCCGCAATGCGGCCGGAAGTCGTGGTCTGGATCGCCTCCTCGATGTCCTTCGCGCATCTGAGATCGCAGCTCGGGTAGGCAAGGCCGAAGGGACAGCGGTAGCAGTAGGCATTGGGAATGTGGTGAATTCCGGGCACCGGCGTGGGCGTAAGACGCCAGGAAGCATGCGCGGTGAGACTCATCGCCAAATGAGAGCGCCCGCTGTAGCTATGGCGCAGCGCAATGATATCCTGGCATTTGGTATGGAGCTGAGCGAGCAAGACCGCGGTCTCGTTCGCCTCTGTGCCACTATTGGTGAAAAAGGATTTTTGCAACTGTCCTGGCGTCATGTGGGCCAGTTTCTCTGCCAGGCGGACGTGGGGCTCGTTCGGGTAGAGGGTCGAGACATGCTGGAGCTTGTTGGTCTGTTGCCCGACTGCTTGGGTGACCTTCTCGTTGCAATGGCCGACGCTGATCGTGACGATGCCGCCGAAGAAATCGAGGTATTCCCTCCCCTCTACGTCGACCACGGTGCAGCCCCTGGCATGATCAACAACGAGCGGCTCCTCGTAGTAGTTGGCTATGCAGGAAAAAAGATACTTCCTGTGCTTCTCAATGATCTCCTGTTTTGTCATCCTGTTCCCTTACTTTGAAAACGCGCATTAACCAGCTATTCGGGCTGACGCTATCCAATCCGGCTATAGCTGTCAATATGACCAGCGAGCGCATAAGATCCTCTTCTCGCGCGGGCAAAATATTAAACCTGGGAAGAGCGCCAGCGCCCTTTCACAGTAGGGAAGCTGAGAGCTTCCCCAAGCCGCTTAAGAAAAATGGAACGGGGTATTTCTTTGGCGCCCAGGCTGAGGAGGTGAGGCGTCGTCACCTGGGCATCAAGCATATGAAATTCCCAGGCCTTTAATTGCTCGACCAGAGTAGCTAAGGCTACCTTCGATGCATTAGATTTGTAAGAGAACATCGATTCACCAAAGAAGCATCTTCCCAACGAAACGCCGTAGATCCCTCCCGCGAGTTCCCCATCAAACCAGCTCTCTACGGAGTGGGCAAAGCCAAGCCTGTGGAGATGAATATAGGCCGCTTGCATCTCTGGCGTGATCCAGGTTCCGTCCTGTCCTTCGCGCGGCACAGAAGCGCAGGCTTCGATCACAGACTTGAAGGCTTTATCGAATGTTACCTTGAAGCCCCCCTTCTTGAGGATCTGACGGAGCCGGCGGGAAATGTGAAACTCTTCAAGCTCAAGGACCAACCGGGGATCCGGAGACCACCAGAGGATAGGCTGTCCCTCGCTGTACCACGGAAAGATACCCAGCTTATAGGCGAGCAGCAGCCGCTCGCTGCTTAAATCTCCGCCCACCGCCAGCAGCCCGTCCGGCTCAGCATGATCCGGCGGGGGGAAGACGATCTCGTCAATCAGACGATAAACGGGCATGGCTTCCGGATAGCATTGTAGCCCCACGAGAAAAATTGTCCACCCCGAGAAGCGGGCTTCGGGACTCCCCTCGCTCCACGGCCTCACGCAGCGACCCTCGGAATAGCAACTCCTCGGGGACGACTCTTCCGAGCGCAGCCGATGGGCCTGTGCTTAATCCGAAGCTTCCAACTCCTACGTCTGCGCTCTCTAGCCTCGCCCCCTCCGAGCCAGTAGCTTACTTTTTCTCCCAGGGACCTTCCTGTCCTCGTAAGCGAACATCGGCTCGGAGGCGTCGGAACTCTCTGCGAGCCGAGCGACCTCCGCGCCGGAGGCGTCTCTCAAGCTCGATGCAATAGAGTCCGGGTACGCTGTACCGTTGACACGCTTGAACCTCCACGTCTGGTGCATCGATCTTTCGATCCGCCCCCGGCGCTC
>JACPSE010000210.1 GCA_016193465.1 Deltaproteobacteria bacterium | reverse complement strand
TAAGTACGTCATCTCCATGGGGAGCTGCGCCAATTGCGGCGGTCTCTTTCAGCTTGCTTACTCGGTCTGTAAGGGAGTGGACAAGATCATTCCCGTGGATGTTTACGTTCCCGGCTGTCCGCCCCGGCCCGAGGCGTTGACCGAGGGCCTCATGAGAATTCAGGAGAAGATGATGCGCGAGCGGTGGTTGGTCAGGCAGCCCGCGGCAGTCGAGGCGTCTGCGGGGGCGTGAGACGTGGAGGCGAAAGAGATATGCGGAAGACTTGAGAGACAGTTCCCTGGCAAGGCCAGCGGGTTACAAGGGGACGTCTTCGATCCAAACTTCCATGTTGACCCCCAAGCGATTGTGGAAGTATGCCGCTATCTCCGGGACGAGCCGGACTTGAAGTTTGAGATCCTATCGGATCTCACCGGACTGGATCTTCCAAAAGAGAACAAGATTCAGGTCGTCTATCATCTCTATTCTTATTCGCATCGGCATCAGATTGTCCTCAAGGTTGATCTCCCCAGGGAGAATCCCCGGGTATCAACGATGGAAGGGGTGTGGAAAGGGGCCAACTGGCTGGAGCGGGAAGTTTTTGATCTCTTTGGGGTTGTGTTTGAAGGACACTGCGATCTGAGAAGGATCATGCTGCCCGAGGATTGGGTGGGCCATCCCCTGCGCAAGGACTACGTGGAGCAGGAAGAGTACGACGGGATCAGCACCCAAAGGGCGCCCTTGGTAGAAAAACTACTGCGATAAAGTCGAGCTATGAGCGATCCTGTTCACGCCGAAAGCGAAGCCTTTCACACAGAAGATATGACCATCAGCATGGGTCCGCAGCATCCCAGCACTCATGGGGTGCTGCGCTTCATCGTCAGGACTGATGGCGAAGTGATGCGCGAAGCGATCCCGGATGTCGGCTACCTTCACCGCTCGATCGAGAAGATCGGCGAGAAGGTGACCTGGCATGGGTATGTCCCTTATACGGATCGCGCCGACTATCTGGCAGCAATGTTTGCCAACCAGGGTTTCTGTATGGCGGCGGAGAAGCTTGGGGGCGTGGAGGTTACGCGGCGCGGAGAATTCTGCCGCGTGATCGCCTGCGAGCTGAATCGGATCGCCAGCCATCTCATATCGGTAGGGACCTTTGGCCAGGATATCGGGGCTGTCACTCCGTTTCTCCACGCGCTCAGGGAGAGGGAAACCGTCAATAATCTCACGGAAGAGATCTGCGGCGCTAGGCTCACCTACAATTATGTAAGGATCGGCGGAGTAGGTTACGACATCACGTCCGAAACCTGTGCCCATATCACAGAGTTCCTGGATCACTTTGAACCCATCGTTGACGAATACAACCGCCTCATTTCTTACAACAAGATCTTTATCGAACGGCTGGCCAATGTCGCCACGATCACCAAAGAGGATGCCTTTCAGTACAATATTGTCGGGCCAAACCTGAGGGCCTGCGGGGTCCAATGGGATATCCGGAGGGACATCCCGTACTCGGTTTATCCCGAGCTCGAATTCGATATCCCCGTTGGCACGGGCGAAAAGGGAACGCTGGGGGATTGCTACGACCGTTACATGGTGCGCATTTGGGAGATGGAGGAGAGCTGCAAAATCCTGCGGCAGTGTCTCAAGATGATGCCCAAGGGGCCGGCGGTTGCCAAGGTCGCGCGAAAATTTAAGCCGCCGGCGGGCGAGGTCTATGTCCGGATAGAGAGCCCCCGCGGGGACATGGGTTTCTACGTGGTCAGCGACGGGAGCGAGTACCCTTATCGCGTAAGGATTCGCACGGGTTCCTTCACCGCCATGAGCCTGATCGATAAGATCAGCCGCGGCCTCATGGTAGCGGACCTGGTTGCCCTTATAGCCAGCCTGGATGTGGACGCGCCGGAGATCGATCGGTAGGACAAAATAGGCCTATGCAAGCGCTTGTAGATCAACTTATCCAGGAGGGATACTTTCAGGGTCTGCCCAAGGAGATCGTCTATGCTGGCTCGATGCTCCTTGCGGCCGTGGTGGTTCTATCTTTTTTTGTCGCTCCACTCGCCGGCATCACTAGTTGGTTGGAGCGGCGAGTTTGGGCGAGGATGCAGTCGCGGGTTGGTCCCAACCGCGTGGGGCCCCAGGGCATCCTCCAGTGGCTTGCCGACGGCATCAAGAACCTGCTCAAAGAGGATATCATTCCTGCGGCCGCCGATAAGTGGCTCTTTGTCTTTGCCCCCTACGTGGTCTTTGTCGGATTTTTAGCGACCTTTGTTGTCATCCCCTTCGGCAGCCAGCTCATCGTAGCCGACCTCAACATTGGAATTTTTTATCTCATTGCTGTGACGTCGCTGGTGGTGGTCGGTATCTTGATGGCCGGATGGGCCTCGAACAACAAATGGTCGCTGCTTGGGGGGATGCGTTCGGCGGCGCAGATTGTGAGCTATGAGATCCCGGCGGGACTTGCCGTGTTAACGATTATTTTTGTCGCTGGCACCATGAGCATGCAGGGGATCATCAAGGCCCAGGGCTGGGCGCCTTGGGACTGGTTCCTCTTTTATAATCCCTTCACATTTGCCGCTTTTTTTCTCTACTTCACGGCGGCGTTGGCTGAAGGGAACCGCACCCCTTTCGACATTCCGGAGGCGGAGTCTGAGTTGGTGGCTGGCTATGTCACCGAGTACAGCGGGATGCGTTTCCTCTTTTTCTTTTTTGCGGAATGGGGAAATCTCTACGTGATCGGCGCGGTTGCCGCCACTCTTTTCTTGGGCGGCTGGCAGGTCCCTCCGATAACGGATCAACCGGTCGTGCTCGGCATTCTGCAGTTCG
>JACPSE010000152.1 GCA_016193465.1 Deltaproteobacteria bacterium | reverse complement strand
TCTTTGCTTTTGTGGAGGTGGGCGAGCTCCTCATTGGTGCCGACCTCGATGCCGAACAGGACCTGGTAGCAGCCGGCCTTCCTCATCCGCGGGATCAGGTCTCTGTCCCGCATCAGGTTGTAAGCCCTGCCCATGAAAAACCACTCCATATCGAGATTGCGACTTTCAAGCTCATCCAGGAGATCGAGCATCTTTTTACGCTCAGAGTTAAAGTCGTCGTCCAGGAAGTTGAGGGCTTTGACCCCATAGGTTTTATTGAGGAGCTCCATTTCATCAGCGGCCAGTTTGCCGCTCCGGGTTCGGTGCACAAAGAAGTCCTGCCGCCGTCTGGGGTCTATGAGCACCCACTCGTAACAAAAACTGCACGCGCCCTCGCACCCTCGGCTGGTCACGGCCTCGTTGTAATTTTCGATTTTCGAAAAGCCGACGTACTTGTCCATTGGGAAGAGATCGTAGGCCGGCATAGGGAGCTGATTGAGGTCGGGGAGAAGCGATCGAGGGGGGGTAAGCATAATCTTGGAATCTTGTCTAAAGGCCAAACCCCGGACCGCCGCCGGCTTGGGCTGTTCCTTCTTCAGCTCTTCGAGGAGTTCGATTAAGGTTGGCTCCGCTTCACCGATGAGGACGTAGTCAAGCTGTGGGGAGAGGGCAAGCAGCTCTTTCGGCATTGCGGAAATGCCCAGGCCTCCCGTTATCGTGATCAGCTCGGGAAGGGATTCCTTGAGGAGGGTGGCTGCTTCGAGAGTCCTTACTATCGGCTTGGCGCCGCCGTCTGTGATCAACCGCGTGCCGAGGAAGACCGCATCCGGCGATTCTTCCTTGACTCGTTCAACCATCTCCTGCTCGCTAAGCTCCAGCGCCCGGCAATCTAGTACGGCGACCTCTGCCGCCTTCTTTTCTCTTACGAAGGCCGCGAGCTGGGCATGGAGTGGATTACAGGCAACATGCTTGGAACCCCAGCGCACCCAGTTAGGCATGGGAGGGGTCAGGAAAAGGAGCTTCATTGCTCACCTCCAGAAACCAGTTTATATAAAGCATGGAAAATTTAGGCCTTAACTTTATGAGTAAGAAGCAATTTTGATGCCATAGGAAGCTCTCGATTGAGCTTCCTTGATACGGCTTATCGCCAAGTGTCCCTCTTCGTTTTCACCTGCTGAGCCAGCTCGCTACCTGTCGCTTGTCCATCTGCTCAATGAGATCCAGTTGCAGAATTAGGAAAAAGAGCTGTTTTTTTCCCACTTTAAGGAATAAATAACATGGAGGTTGGGGTTAAGAGTGAAAATACAGTGGCATGTTATTTGCCTTGTTGATGATAAAGAAGGCCCGAGCGTGAGATTCTCCCTAGTAGAGGTGACGACTATGAGACGAAAATTTTTCCCTCGTTCTTCTTGTTTCCTTAGTGGTTTTTTTCTGCTGATGGTCTGGTTTGCGACGGGAACAGTCTTGGGCGCGGAAAGGCTCGTCGGAATCTATTCAGCCCGGGTGATGTCTCAATCTTTGCCCTGGATCGCCCAGGCGGCAGGGCTATTCTCAAAGTATGACCTGGACTTTCAGCTCGTTCACATTGCCTCGTCTGGAATGGTGACGGCCGCGCTGCTCGGTGGTGATGCTGAGATCGCGCTGCTCGGTGGGGTAGGGATTGTCCGTGCCTATGTGCAGGGCGCCTCGGATCTTGTATTCGTAGCCGGCGTGAAAAATGTCATGACCCAAAGCATCGTGGCTGGTCCGGAAATCAAAAGGCCCGAGGATCTCAGAGGAAAGAAGATCGGCGTTAGCCGAGTCGGAGGAAACACGCACTACTTTGCAATTCAGGCCCTCCGACGCTTCGGGGTGGATGCCACGAAGGAGGTTACGTTCATCCAGACCGGAGGAGAATTTGAGATGCTTGCCGCGCTCATTAAGGGCGGCATTCATGCCGCCTCAATGACGCCGCCGGCGGATGCCCAGGCCGTGGCGCAGGGCGCTCACTATCTCGTGTATGGGCCGGATCTCCGTATCCCTTACGCGGCGACGATCTTTGCGACCCGGCGCCCGGTCATCGGGAAGCGTCCCCAGGTTTTGGGGCAGTTCATAAAGGCGATGGCAGAGGCCGCGAAGATTTTGCACACGGACAGGGACTTCACTTACAAGGTTCTGGGAAAACAGTTGCGGGTCGATGACCGGAAGGTTCTCGACAGCTCCTACAATGCAGAGATCACGGCTCTGGAGCGGCGGCTGGATATTAAAGGGGAGGCGCTTCAGGCGATCCTCGATGAAGTCGCACCGATCGACCCGCGGGCAAAAAAAGTTAAGCCCCAAGAATTGGTGGACCGCCGCTATCTGGATGAAATGGAGAAGAGCGGCTTTTTTGACAAGCTCTGGACGGAAAAACGGTAGCGGGAATATCGAGTATGATGGTCAACGTCCGGCTCTTCGGCATGCTCGGCATCTTGGCCAAGGAACGTTCGGTGGCGTTGCATATGGCTGAAAGGGCAACTCTCGGTGATGTGTTGGCAGAGTTGGGGAAACGTTTTGGGCGGGAATTCATGGATCGAATCCTGAGGGTTCCGGGAGAGATGCATTCCTATTGCCGGGTTTTTGTGAACGACATTCCAGTGGACGATCTTGGCACGGAGCTCGAAACCAATGGCTCAGTGGCAGAAGTAGGAATGATACTTTTGATGGCCTCGGAGGGGGGCTAGAAAAGGAGAGCCATCATGGAAATGGTCGCGGAGGCTACGCAGACAAACGGCCAGCTCAATGACGCCTGGATACCATCGGCCTGCAGTCTCTGTTACGGCACGTGCTCGATCCTTGCCCACCGGCTGGATGGCGTCTTAGTCAAGATTGAAGGCAACCCCGAAAGCGCCGTCGGTAAAGGTCGTCTGTGCGGCAAGGGAGTGAGTGGTCTCATGACCCACTACGACCCCCATCGCGTCCGTGTCCCGTTGCGCCGCACAAACCCCATAAAAGGAATCGGCATAGACCCAGGCTGGAAGGAGATCTCGTGGGACGCCGCCTTGGATGAGATTGCGGAGCGGCTGCGCAAGCTCCGCGAGGACGACCCGCGAAAGCTTTTCATACAGCGGACCACCACAGTTACCTCTAGCCGCACCCCCATTCAGGTTTTTGCCGCCGCCTTTGGCACGCCCAACCGGTCCTCCGCCGGCGGCGGGCTCCACTGCGGCAACGGCGCCCACCTGATAAGCGGGATCATGCATGCCTCATGGTCGGTGGTTCCTGATTTTCAATACTGTAACTATGCAGTCTACTTTGGCGCCTCCAAGGGCCACTCGGCCGGCCATGCCTCCTGCTCGAACATGGGGTTGGCGGCCGATGCCCGGGCCCGGGGCATGAAGATGGTGGTGGTGGACCCGATGTGCAACTTCGCTGCGGCAAAGGCCACCGAGTGGGTTCCAATCCGCGTGGGCACGGACGCAGCTCTAGCCCTGGCTATGTGCAACGTCACGGTTAACGAGCTTGGCATCTACGATGCCCCATACCTTCAGGCCAAGACAAATGCGCCCTATCTCATAGGTCCCGACAAATCATACGTCCGAGACCCTGAGAGCCGAAAACCCCTGGTTTGGGATCGCGTCGTGAGGAAAGCTCAACCCTACGACGCTGCTAAGCCCCAGGAGATGGCCCTTGAGGGCAAATTCGAGGTGAACGGTGTTCCGTGCGAGCCGTCTTTTCAACTCCTCAAGGAGCACCTAAAGACATTTACTCCCGAGTGGGCTGAGCGCATCACGACTATCCCCGCCAAAAACATTCGCCGGTTGGGAAGCGAGTTTGCGCGCGAGGCCCGCGTAGGCAGTACGATTGTCATCGACGGGATTACGCTTCCATACCGGCCGGTCGCGGCGATCGCTTTTCGGGGATCTCAGGGGCACATGAATTCGGTTTATGATTTTCTCGCGGTCGATCTTCTCAATCATTTGGTCGGATCGGCGGATATGGTCGGCGGCTGCCTGGGGTTTAACCCGGCATGTCACGGCCACCCGGACACAGGCCGACCCCACTTTATTCCGAAGGCCGGTCCTGACGGGCTCATGATCACCGGTATCTGGATGGCGCACCACAATCCCTATCCGATCCGCGAGCCGCGCATGCCTGAGCAGGTAGGCTTGCAGGATCTCTTTGTCCTTTGCCAGACGTCTCCCTTCTCTGATTCCTCGGATCATGAGGAGCTGTGGGACAAGTTCCATCTTCCCTATCGGCCGGAGATCCTGCTCAACTACGGGACCAACCTGCTTATGAGCATCGGGAATAAGGAGACGGTGGCCAAGTCCCTCGCCAAATTCAAATTCATTATCTCCTTCGATCTGTTTTTGACTGAGTCCTCGGACTTTGCCGATATCGTGCTGCCCGACTGTGACTACCTGGAGTCTTTGGATTCCAGGCCTAATTTCCCCTTTATCTTTAATCTGCCGGGAGGGATGGGGGAGTGGTGCTGGCCGATCAAACAGCCCACGGTCAATCCGGACGGGCAGCAGCGCAGGTGCAGCGATATCCTGGTAGAGTTAGCCGACCGGATCGGAATGCGCGAAGACCTAAACGCGGCCTTCAACGCGATACTCAAGCTGGAAGGGCCATTTCGCCTGGAGAGGGAGCGAAGGTATAGCTACGAAGAGGTTTGCGACGCGGAGCTCAAGACGAACTTCGGCCCCGATCGGGGTCTAGAATGGTTCCGGAAACACGGCGTGATCAAGTGGCCGAAAAAGCCGGGGGAAGTTTACTGGCGTCACTGTGTCGATGTCCGTGTGCCGATCTATTGGGAGTTTTTGCCCGCAATCCGAGAGAAGATAGCGGCGATTGCAGAGCCCAGGGGAGTAAAAATCCCGCAGGAATATTACGAGCCCCTGCCGGATTGGATCCCCTGCTCATCCCACGTGGAAAACACTCCGGGCTACGACCTGTTTGCCTTCTATTACCGGGACATCATCCATACCAACAGCTTTACGATGGAGAACCCCTGGTTGGACGAAGCCGCCCGGCTCGATCCGTACTCTTACACGATTGCCATCAACGCCGAGACCGGCCGCAAGAAAGGACTGAAAGAGGGAGAGGAAATCTGGGTTGAGACGGAAAAAGGGCGCAGGGTGAAGGGGAGGCTCCATTTGACAGAGGCGATCCATCCAGAGGGTTTGGGGATAGGGGCCTGTGCCGGGCACTGGGGAGACGGAATGCCCGTCGCCAAGGGAAAGGGCGTTTTTTTCAACGATCTCTTAGAGGTTGACTTCGATCATGTAAGCCCGGTGAACCTCAAGGGCCTGTGCCGGGCACTGGGGAGACGGAATGCCCGTCGCCAAGGGAAAGGGCGTTTTTTTCAACGATCTCTTAGAGGTTGACTTCGATCATGTAAGCCCGGTGAACCTCAATCTGGATCTCTGCGTCAAGGTCAAGGTGAGTAAAGCATAAAACCTGGTCAATGCAAAATGCAAAGTGCAAATTTGAAAATGAAAAATAAAGGCAGCGAAGAGGCGATTTTGACTTTTGCATTTTGCAATTTTCACTTTTCAATGCGCCGAAGGCGGGAGGTGGGCCGGTGAGATGGGGGATTGAGATGGGGGATGGTCATAGACCTCAAGAGGTGCATTGGTTGCTACGGCTGCCAGCTCTCGTGCAAGGCCGAACATGGCACCCCCCCGGGAGTCTTCTTTGCCCGGTTGCTCAAACAAGAGGAGGGACACTATCCGACCGTTCGCCAGCTTTTTCTTCCCGTTCTCTGCTTTCATTGTGACGACCCCCCGTGCGTTGAGGTCTGTCCGACTGAGGCGAGTTTCAAGTGGCCGGATGGCATTGTCGACATTGACTCCGAGAAATGCGTCGGCTGTCGCGCCTGCATGATGGCATGCCCTTACATCCAGCGGTACTTTTACGACGAGGAACGATACTACTTCTCCGGGAATGGCGCGACTCCCTATGAACGAGTGCGCTCTCAACGCCACGAGACCGGGGTCGTCATGAAGTGCAACTTTTGTCGCGACCGAGTCATGGCAGGAAAAGAGCCGGCGTGTGTCGCCAATTGTCCGACGGTGGCGCGCTACTTTGGCGATCTGGACAATCCGACGAGCGAGGTCTCCCGGCTAATCAAGGAGCGGGGGGGGTACACGCTGCATCCCGAGATCGGCACCGGCCCGGCGGTTTATTACCTGCCGCCATAAGAATTTGGAGGATCAGCGCTCATGACTGTTGTTAGTGGGCGATATGAACAGCTCATACGGGATCTCAGGCTAGAGTATAGACCCCAGCGCGAGTGGATCGAACGTCAGGGACTGTTCTTGATAGTCGGTCATTTTCTCTCCGGGGTAGCGGCTGGCACGTGGTTTTTCTCTCTTGTCTTTGGCCTCGACGTAGGCTTGGCCGCGGCTTATGTGCTGGCCGCTCTTAGCGGGTTTGCCCACCTGGCTTTTCTTGGGCGGCCCGAACGGTTCTGGAAAATGTGGCGGGGAAAAAACTCCTGGATCGCGCGCGGGTTTATCGGCCTTACCCTCTTCATGATGGGAGGGCTCCTCTACCTTCCGCCGCTTTTTTTCTCGCGCGCTCCTTGGGGGAGCGGTTCCCTTGTGGCGCTGTCAGGCTACTACCTTAGTATCGCCGGGATGATTGTCCTCCTTCTCTATAAGGGTTTTGTTTACGCTTCATCCAAGGGGGTCCCGTTCTGGACTTCGCCCATTCTCCCCGCGCTTTATGTAGCGTATGCCCTCCGCGGCGGTGTAGCAATGCTGCTTCTGATTCTTGCCTTAACGGGGAATAGGCTGAATCCGGAGGAGCTCGGGCCGTTGGAACTTTGGATAGGACTTTCGGCGGCAGTG
>JACPSE010000165.1 GCA_016193465.1 Deltaproteobacteria bacterium | reverse complement strand
CGCCAACATCCGCACTGCCTCGGCGGTCCGGACCAGCCTCAATCAAGGCTTGCGCATCGCCCTGCGAGGAGGGGCGGTCTCCGGGCTCTTTGTGGTGGCGATGAGCCTTTTGGGGGTGGGCGGGCTTTATGCCCTGCTGGGGACGATGGGATATGATCCGCAGAAGATCCCCTTCACCATTGTGGGATATGGTTTTGGCGCCTCGTTTGTCGCCCTCTTCGCCCAGCTCGGGGGAGGGATCTACACCAAGGCTGCGGACGTTGGGGCCGATCTCGTGGGCAAAGTGGAGGCGGGGATTCCTGAGGACGACCCGCGCAACCCCGCGGTCATCGCCGATCTTGTCGGAGACAACGTAGGAGACTGCGCGGGCCGCGGCGCCGACTTGTTCGAGTCCACCGCCGCGGAAAATATCGGCGCCATGATCCTGGGGGTGGGCCTCTTCTCCTATTTCGGGCTGCAGGGAATTCTCTTTCCTCTGGTGGCCCGTGCTTTTGGATTGATCGCTTCCATCGTCGGGATCGTGATCGTCAAGACCGAAGAAAAGGGAGATCCCATGACAGCTCTCAACCGGGGTTATTATGTGACCAGCATCCTTGCCATCCTGGGCTTTTTTGTTGCTACCCGATGGCTGCTTGCGGTCGATCCCGTGGCTCACCCCGAGGCCGCTTCCGCATGGTTCTACTTTTTTCTCTGCGGGGTAGTCGGAATCGCCATGGCTCAGGCGTTCGTGTACATTACTCAGTACTACACCGAATATAAATACCGTCCCGTCAAGTCGATTGCCGAGGCCTCACAAACCGGTCCGGCAACCAACATTATCGCTGGAATTGCTGTGGGTTTGGAATGCACCGCCATTCCGGTCCTCGTCATCTCGGCGGCGATAATCGGCTCCTATTATCTCGGCAATATGAGCGGTGTCCCCCACGCCGGTCTATTCGGAACAGCGGTCGCTACGATGGGGATGTTGGGGACCGCGGCCTATATTCTGGCGATGGATACCTTCGGTCCGATCACGGACAACGCCGGCGGCATCGTCGAAATGAGCCAGCAGCCCGAGGAGGTGCGCAAAAAAACCGACCGCCTGGACGCGGTGGGGAATACCACCAAGGCCCTCACCAAGGGCTACGCGATTGGCTCCGCGGCCCTGGCCGCTTTTCTGCTCTTTTCCGCCTATCTGGATGAAGTGGCCCATTACGGGCTCAAGCTGGAATCCGTCAATATTGCCAGGCCGGAGGTTTTCGTCGGCGGGCTTTTGGGCGCGATGCTGGTCTTTCTCTTTTCCGCCCTGGCGATCCGCGCGGTAGGAAAGGCGGCTTTCTACGTGATCAATGAAGTCCGAAAACAGTTCCGGGAAAACCCTGGCATCCTCAAGGGGACCTCCAAGCCGGACTATGGCCGCTGCGTGGACATCGTGACCGTGGGGGCGTTAAAGGAGATGGTCCTTCCCGGCCTCCTCGCCGTGGGGATGCCCATCGCCGTCGGCATCATCTTCCGTCTCTTCGGCGTCGGGGCAGAGGCGGTGGCGGCCCTGTTGATGGTCGGGACCATCGCTGGAATCCTGGTCGCTACCTTTTTTAATAACGGCGGCGGCGCTTGGGATAACGCCAAGAAGTTCATCGAGAGCGGCCAATACGGCGGCAAGGGGTCCGAGACCCATAAGGCGGCAGTGGTCGGCGACACAGTCGGCGATCCTTTTAAGGATACCGCCGGCCCCAGCCTGCACGTGCTGATCAAGCTTCTCAGCACGATCACGCTGGTCCTGGCGCCGCTGTTTGTCTAGCAGGTCGCTGAAAAAGGCCCATCTCTACGCGTAAGCCAACATCGGCTCGGAGGCACCCTTACGGCCGGTGGCGTCGCCCATGAGCGAGGGGGCTTGCCGAGCAAGCCGAAAGCACCAGTCGTGCAGGTTCAAAGAAACCACCGCTCTATTGCTTTCGGCGCGCGAGGCGAGTCCCCGAACGACCCCTTTTTGACCAGCCTGAGAAGCGACTTGTTCAACACCCTTTTTGCGGATTGACATCGTAGCTCATCCTCGGATAGTCTTTCGGCGAATTTGTAGGTTAAGGAGGTGGTTATGGAGTTACCCAATTACGAGTTCACTGACTCTCAGAATCACACCATCAGCCTGCTCGGCAACCGCATAAAATGGGTTGGGATCTTTTTCATCGCTCTCGGCGTGGCGTTCGGGCTCTCCGGCGCTGCCGGCTTGGTTGAAAGCGAGGGGGCGTTGGATCTCATCATCAAACCGATCATTTCCTTGATGGCCGCGCTCATTTTTTTCTTAAGCGGAGTCTGGTCGGTAAACGCCGCCAAGTCATTTACTCTGATTGTCCAAACAACCGGCAGTGATATTTTGAATCTTATGAACGCCCTGGGCAAGTTACTGAAGCTCTACTCCATGCAATTCTGGTTGGTCATCGGTAGCCTGGTTGCCCTTGTCATTGCCTTTGCAATCTTCGTTGGCGTGGGCATTTTCTAACTACAGATTCCAGTTTAAGTTTCACCTAAAGTTGTGTAAAGTTAAACGGGCGCTTGTGCCCGGATGGTGGAATTGGTAGACACACGGGACTTAAAATCCCGAGGAGCCGCAAGGCTCCGTGCCAGTTCGAGTCTGGCTCCGGGCACCAAAATCAATAACTTAGCTCCCGTCTTGCTCAGGTCCTTAAGTCTAGTGTGTGCCCGAGCTCTCCACCTGCCTATCGACCCGTCTTACCGGTTTCTGACTGCTGGTCGCCCGGTATTTTCTCCGCGGTAGCCAGCAGGCTCCTTTTATTCTTTAGTTTGATGTAATAGAGTCGAGGCAGGGACGATGAAGCGAGAAAAAGTGACCTTGGCTTCTCTAGAGCCCGAAGTGCTGGAGTGGCTTAAGCGCGGTAGCGCCTTGGCTAACGAAGACCTCATTGCTGAGGTGATGCAGACGGTCCTTAAGTTAACCGCTGATGAAGCCCCGAGGGGAGATTTAAAGATTCTCAATCGGGCGCTCAAAGAGTTGCGCTACGCCTTCAAGGTTTTCGCCCCTTACCGCTCGGTCCGTAAGGTGAGTATCTTCGGCTCCACCAAGGTTGCGGAAGGGGATCCCTACTATGAGATGGCACAGCGCCTTGGGCGCAGGCTTGCCGATGAGGGTTTCATGGTCATCACAGGCGCTGGCGCAGGCATTATGCAGGCCGGCCATGAGGGGGCGGGAAAAGAGCGCAGCTTCGGGATCAATATCCAGCTTCCCTTTGTACAGCAGCCGAACCGATTTATCCGGGACGATCCCAAGCTCATGACCTTCCATTTTTTCTTTACCCGCAAGCTGATCTTCGTCAAAGAGGCGGACGCCGTGGTTTTCTTTCCCGGCGGCTACGGCACGCATGACGAGGCTATCGAGGCTCTTACTCTGGCGCAAACCGGCAAGAGCCAGATTGTTCCGGTCCTCTTTGCGGATCTGCCGGGCCAGGGCTACTGGAAGGATTGGGAAAGTTTCGTTCGCAAGCGGATGTTAAACCAGGGGTTCATCTCGGAGGAGGATTTGGACTTTTTTAAGATCGTGGAGGATGTTGAAACGGTAGTTCAGGAGATCAAGAGTTTTTACCGTAATTATCACTCCTACCGCTTTGTGGGACGAGATTTGGTCGTCCGTATGCTGCGGCCCCCGAGCCCGGCCCTGATTGAGAGTTTGAACCAGGGCTTTCGCGATATCCTGACGGAAGGCGCGGTGCGATCGACAGAACCGCTTCCAGAGGAGGCCGATGATCCCGACAGCCTTTCTCTCCCTCGCCTCTTGGTTCCGTTCAACCGGAGACATTTCGGCCGTTTGCGCAAGATGATAGACGCGGTCAACAGTCAAGATTGACGCAGAGGAGAGGCCAATGGCATTTCAGCGTGTCGGCATTCTCAGCATTGGCGAGATGGGCTACCACTGGGCCCGCCTCCTGGCCGGCCATGGGGTGGAGGTCCTCACCTATACCAAAGGGAGGAGTGACGTTACCCGAAGGCGGGCGGACAACGCTGGCGCGCGCTCGGTTCCCTCCTTGGCGCGTCTCGTGTCAGAGTCCGAGCTCGTCGTTTCCATTGTCGTGCCCTCCGCGGCAAAGCGGGTGGCCGCGAAGGTGGCCAAGGCCCTGCTCAAGGCGGGCAGGAGGGATTTCTTGTATCTCGATGCCAACGCGACCTCGCCTATGACAGCCAGGGAAATCGAGCGACATCTCTCCCCGTCATCGGCGAACTTTGTCGATGGTTGCATTATCGGTGGCGCGGCGAAGATCGGTAAGGGAGCCGTTGTGTATGTCTCAGGGCCGCAGGCGGCGCGCCTCCTGGCGTTGGAAGAATCGGGGCTTTCGGTTAAAGTCCTTGGGCCTGAAATCGCCCAGGCCTCCGCTTTCAAGATCGTTTATGCGGGATTGACCAAGGGACTTCAGGGACTGTTGGTAGAGCTGCTGGTCGGGGCGCGAAAGCTTGGTTTGTTAGATGAAATCTTGCAGCAGTACGACAAGAGCTTCCCGGGGTTGGTGGAAAAGGTAGGTCCCAGTATTGCGGGGTTGGCGCTTCATGCTGCCAGACGGGCGGAGGAGATGGACGAACTCAAGCGAACCTTCCGCCACTATGGACTTACGGCGGTGATGGCGCCCGCCAGCGAGAAGCTGCTGAAAAAGATCGCCTCGTTGAATGCGGGGGAAGCCTCGGATACGGGAGAGAGGAAAGGCGATATTCTGGAAACCCTGGAGCTCTTTTTCCAGAGAGGTCTTTTACAGGAAAAATAGCGACAGCGGTGAGTAACAGAGACTAATCCGACCTAGGGAAAGGAGATCAAGAGTGGCAAAGGCACCTGTGGCCAGAGTAGAGAAGAAGCAGCCCGAGTATGGCTCCGACGTTGTTGTGGAGCTGATGAAGGCTTTCGATATCGAGTATGCGGCCCTGAATCCAGGGGCGACCTTCCGTGGCATTCATGACTCGATTGTTAACTACGGCGGGAACTACAAACCTGAGGTCATCTTTTGCTGTCACGAGGAGATCTCGGTGGCTATTGCCCACGGCTATGCCAAGGCCAAAGGAAAGCCGATGGCGGCCATCGTTCACAATATCGTCGGCTTGCAGCACGCGAGCATGGCGATCTTCAATGCCTGGTGCGATCGGGTGCCGGTTATCGTTCTCGGCGGCACCGGTCCAATGGACACGACACGTCGGCGCCCCCGTATCGACTGGATCCATACGGCCCTGGTTCAGGGGAATCAGGTGCGAGACTACGTCAAATGGGACGATCAGCCCTACAATCTCGCCAGCGTCCCCGAATCCTTCATCCGCGGCTACAGGATCGCGACAACGGAGCCGACCGCGCCGGTCTATATCAATTACGACGCCGATATTCAGGAGGACGCGATCAAAGAGCCCGTCGAGATACCGGACATAAGCCGTTTTTCCCCGCCTGCCCCGGCGCAGGCTGATCCTGAGGCCCTGCGCCGGGCGGCCAGGCTTCTGGTCGAGGCCAAATCTCCTCTGATTATTGCCGACTACCTGGGACGCAAACCCAAATCCGTACCCTATCTGATAGAGCTTGCGGAGCTTTTGGCGATCCCGGTGATCGACAAGGGGAACCGCTTTAATTTTCCCAACACGCATCCCCTGGATGTCACCGATGGCGCGCGCGAGCTGTTGCAGAGGGCGGACGTGATATTGGCGCTGGATGTGCCGGATCTCTACGGGTCCCTGACTACGGTCAGCAAGAGCACGCGCGCCTGCGAATACGTCACCAGCCCGTCAGTGAAGCTCATTCACATCTCAATGAACGACATGCTGGTGCGCAGTTGGGCTGGTGATTATCAGGTCCTGCAGGCGCTGGATATCCCGATCTCAGCCGACACCTCGGGCGCCTTGCCTGAGCTTATCCAGCTCTGTCGGCAGTTGATGGGCAGCGATGGCAAACGGAAAGGGGAGATCCAGGCGCGATTTAACGCGGTCAAAGAGAAGCACGAGGGCCTCCGGGCAAAGTGGATGGCAGATGCCCGCGCCAAGGCCGGCCACAAGGAAATCTCGACGGCCTTTTTGGCCTATGAGCTGGGGGAGGTGATCAAGAAAGAGGACTGGGTGCTGGTCAACGGGAGCTCTAACGGGTGGGCGCGCCGGCTGTGGGATTGGACTAAACCCAACCAGTATCTAGGCGCCAGTGGTGGCGCCGGCGTGGGCTACGGCATGAGCGCCGCGATCGGTGGCGCGCTGGCTCACCAGGGCAGCGGCAAGCTCTGTGTGGACATTCAATCAGACGGCGATTTACTAATGACTTCAAGCTCGCTTTGGACGGCCGCCAAACACAAAATCCCGCTCTTAATCGTCATGCACAACAATCAATCCTTTTATAACTCGGAGGAGCATGGGATGGAGGTCGCCAAATTCCGCAAGAGGCCGGTCGAGAACGCCGGGATCGGCACCCATGTGGATGACCCGACGGTGAACTTTGCCAAGGTGGCCGAGGGATTCGGCGTCCATTCCGAGGGGCCAATTCGCAACCCGGCGGATCTGCGCCCGGCCCTTCAGCGGGCCCTCAAGGTGGTCAAGGAGAAAAAGCTCCCAGCGCTGGTCGATGTGATAGCGGAGCCGCGTTGAGATAGGATTGGAAGGAGATTCGCGCGCAGGTCGCCTCCCTCAAGCTGTTCCCCCCTGCTGCTTAAGCGCGGCGAGAGAGTGCATGTAGGCAAGGGAACAAGATTTGGACTTGGAAGGTATGCGCTAAAATCTAAGAGGCCTTCTCCGGGTTCTCGGCCTGAAGGTGTTCTTGACGGGCGGCAGCAACCAGTCTGCCATCGGCCGAGAGAAAGTTCAGCGACGGGGCGTCCGGTGGCAGACTATCGCGGAGTTGGAACGCGCTTGCGAGTTGTACGGCGTCGAGGGCCCGCAGGGGATGGCGGGCAATGAGTGTCGCGGCCGTATCTATCAGGGAGTCCGAGTGAGGTATCAGGAGATACTCTTCATGGGAGTGGATGGCATAAGACTTGAGCAGGAAAGACAATTCCTCTGTCGGAATTTTCCCGTCCCGGTATCTCCGGTAGAGGGCGGATGTAAGTTCCAGAGGAGTGAAGAAGGTTTGATAAAAGATGATGCCAGGAGTCTGGAACAATCGACGAATATAGGCGGATCCCGCCTCGTTGAGGTAGCGTTTAACAAGGGCGCTCGTATCGAGAAGATAGATCACACCCGATCTTCGCGCTCTTCGATGATCTGGCGACTCAAGCCGGTGAGTTTTTTGCCAATCCTCAGGACCCGCTTCATATCTACGGGGCCTTTCACTGGCCCCACAAGGGGATCGAGTCCCGGGCAGCCCCTACGGGCTACCCCTTTTTCCAGGAGGTACCGTTCCAGTGTCTCTTTTGTCCACTTCTTGAGTCTCTTTGGCTTGCCATCCCTCGAAGGGGGTGAACTTTCTTTAGCAGCAGTTTGAGAAGCGGCCAGATGCCGCCGCGCTGCTTCGCGCAAAAGCTCGCTGCGGGTCCGATGTTCCTCCCGAGCTCTACGGTCCAGTTTTTTCAGCATGTCTTCCGGCATGGAGACCATAAACCGCGTCATGGGGGTATGCTCCTTCTGATAGAAGATTGATATACGATTTCAACGCAGGGGTCAAGGCTTGGAAATTTTGTGACCTGTTAGAACGCTTCTATGCGGACAACGCCCCCGAGATTCGCAAGCAGGTTGTCTCCCTGAGAAAACGGATCACCCAGATCCAATGAGGTCCCCGCTGCGGTAAAAACCAAATCCTTCCACAAGCGCGCAAGGAACTTGGTCTTGTAACTCAAAAAGGATTGTCTTCAAAGCCAGACCCCTTAGGGGCCACGAGCCTTCTCAGTGCCCCTAGCTCAAAAGGAAGTTCCTATCATTTGGAACTGTGACAAACCGTTCCACAAAGCGGGAAGAAACTGGTCGCCATTATTTTTTCTCGGCCTGCTTCAAGGCCTCGCGGACCTGTTGGATTTTTTCCCTGATCTGCCGCTGTTCGCCACTCAACGTTGTCGGATTACGTTCCAGCAACCACGCGAGGCTCTCGAACATTGCAAAGAGAGCCGCCGAATCATCTGCATCGAGGAGAATTTCTATTAGGTTTGATACGGCTAAGGAAGTGTCTGGGTGCGCTTCACCTAGGACTCGACGACTGACGGCCAGCGCTTGTTCTTGAAGGTTTCGTGCGCCAGCGATATCCCCAAGGACGTGCAGGGTTGCAGCCAGGTTGCTCATGGCCAGGAGCGTGTGGGGATGCTGGTCACCGAGAATCCGGCGGCGGACAGTTAGTACCTTTTGTTGGAGCAATCGCGCTACTGAAAAGTTGCGCTGAAAGTCAAGGGTCATGGCAAGGTTATTCATCGACGTGAGGGTGTCGGGATGTTCTTCACCGAAGATCTGGAGCCGGATGGCCAGCACTTGTTCTTCGAGTGACCGTGCGCTGGCCAGATCGCCGTGCTCTTTAAGGATTGAGGCGACGTTGTTCATGGCCAAGAGGGTTGTGGGATGCTCTTCACCAAGGATTCGCCGGAAACCGGCGAGTGCTTGGTCTTGAAACGTCTTTGCGCCTCCGAGATCGCCTTGCGCCATGAGGGTCATTGCGAGGTTCATCATGGCCGTAAGTGTCCTAGGGTGATCTGCCCCGACGGTTCGAGAGCTCAGGGCCACCATTTGTTCCTGAAGCTTCCGTGCGGCGATGAGATCACCCTGAACGTGCAGCGTTGACGCGAGGTTGCTCATAGCAGTAAGAGTATCGGGATGTTTCTCACCGTGGATGCGGCGACTGAGGGCCAGTACTTTCTCTTGAAGCTTTTGTGCGCCAGGGAAATCACCCTGTACGTGTAGGGTTGAGGCGAGGTTATTAAGGGCAGCGAGAGTATCAGGATGCTTGTCACCGAGTATGCGACGGCGAAAGACCAGCACTTGTTCCTCAAGTGACCTTGTGGCGGTGTAATCGCCGCGTTCGAAGTCGTGGCGTGCGACCCAGGCAGCGAGTGTTGCCGTTTCAGCATTATCTATTTCGCGTGCGCAAAGTTCTCGGGCGTGGAGAACTTCCAGAGATAAGCGTTGATGCGAGCGAATGTCGGCAACTATAGTCAGCAGTCCGTTAAGTGCTGTAACCACGGCTTTTCTTAACTGCATGCGTCGATCTGGCTCAGAGTCGTGCAATCGAATCGCACGAGAGACAAGTGCGTGCACCCTATGGGCGTTACCTTCCGTGCGTTCGGCAAGTGACGCATTTTCAGCTTGCAAAAGGCCTAAGGCGGCGCGATGGCGTGCATCGGTCTCCTTAAGCCTATCGGTGTTGGCAAATGTCTTCGCCACCAGCGATGAAGGAATGGGCGCGGTAGCAAGGAGCGAAGCCAGTCGCAAGAAGTCACGTCCTGGAGGTTTAAGCGCCCGCACACTTCTGAGCAAAGTCGCCGCAACGCTTTTCTCATGACCGCTGGGTAACATATTCACAAGTTCCGCAGCCAACTCCAACTCGTCCTCTTCCGGTCTCGCTAGGCCATCACGGAACTTCGCGAAACTCCGTAGACCTGCGTCAGCCTGCAGAGCTCTACTGCACACCGCCACTGCCAACGGATGATATCCTAGGTCACTAGCGATGCCATGTGCCGCTATTTCGTCGTCCGGACCTTCCGACTTACGGTAGTTGCAGAGCAACTCAAACGCCTCTTGGGACGTCAATACTCCTAGCTGCACAGTGTTTCCAATGACTTCATATTCGCGGCTGCGCGTTGTGATGAGAGTTTTGCCGCCAGGGTGAGGTGCCAACCACGCGCGCACGTTATCGGCTGCCAATCCGGAGGGGAGGTCGTCAACAATCCAGAGGAAAGGATGTTTGGAGTTTCCAAACTTTGCTCTAAGAGCCGCCTCAACCTGCGCGGGATCGAGTCCTTGCACGTCAATACCTAATCCGATGGCTACCGAGCGGAACTGTTCAGCGCGTATGGCATCCTGTTGCTCGGTCGTAAGAGTTGGGCGATTCGGATCATTGGCCAGCGCCCTCAGCCAAAAAATACCACCAGGATAGGCGGCGCTAAAGCGCAGAGCGTATTCTTCCGCCAGCAGCGACTTGCCAACGCCTCCCATGCCACTAACCTGAGCTAGAGCGGAAGCTGCCTCACCGGTGATAATCGCACTCTCGGCACCGTGCAATGCGGAGTGGACGCGCCATAGGTCAGGAAGACGCCCGACGAAGTGGTGCGCTGTGACAAGCTTCTGTCCATACTGTTGTGGAAGAACTGTCGGAATTATCGCGCCCAGAGAACCTTCTAGCCTCGACACGTGGAGAGAAATTCGCGCAGCCAGTTGGGTGTAACCTTGGGCGTTGCTGGGTGCCGAGGCGTGTTGCTCGTCCCGCAGCTCTATCGGCTCCACGTGAGCGGTACTAGTCTCCGGGTTCACGATTAGTATGCGCTTGCGGGGATCACCATCACGTTGCGCGACGATGAAGGCGGCAGTTAGCTCCATCTGGCACGGCCGAGATTTAGGATAGTCTGATGAATACCAGGCGAGCAGGGCTTTTGAATCAGCAAGCCCGTTACGGATCTCGTCGGTAATAGATGAAAAGTCGTCGACCTCGTGCTGGTCGAACCAAACGGAGAGCCCGCGCAATTTCAGAGCCTCAACGAGCGGTAGGACGCGCGCGGTGTCTTTTCGACGATAGCTGATGAAGACATCGTATTGCGCCATAGTCTCAGCAAAGGATTTCACAACGGTTATAACTCAGTGATCGCCATTGGCGCAATCTGAGAGCTAGTGCCAGGCTTGCCTTATTGTCATTTCGACAATAGGCCGCTGCCGGATTTAAAAAGAGATGGCCTGACTCGGAAGAGTTAGCAGACAGGGGTCGTTGCTTGACTTTGCGCAATGCTATGATCTTTTGCTCTCGTTCATTAGGCGGGAACGGGATAAGTCATTATTGGAAAGGTCGCGCAGGATCTCTTAGAACTATTGCTTCGGCTTTGTAACGGTGCATTAAGCCTGATATATTTCGCTTTAAGGGAGATAGAAAGCCAT
>JACPSE010000008.1 GCA_016193465.1 Deltaproteobacteria bacterium | reverse complement strand
TCCGAATAATTCTTCACCATCTCCTTACAAGCCAAAAGTATCGCCGCATGCTGCTCCTCCTGCACCCCCATCTCCCACCAAAAATCCCTCAATTCCGGCTGATGCAAAAAAAGATGGGAAAAACGAAAATAGACCTTTGATACCAGCCGCTCTATCTCCGCAAAACCCTCCAGGGGATCAAACGCCAATTCTAGTGTCATACTGAACCGTTTACGCCTCTTTTAATCTCCGCCGCAAAAACAGGACAATCTCGACGTGCTTTCCTGAATCATAACCCATAGTGCGAAACAGTAGAGAGAAGAGACCTTGATACTCGCCTTTGCTCGCCTTGATGAGCTTCCTGTACTCTTCGCTCCCATTCCTTTCAACTTGAATGAAATCCCGGCGAGTCGCAAAAGTTCTTCTTTCCCCTCGCCTCACCCGTAAAACCCGCTGATGGCGTCCTCCGGCTTGGTCCACGTAAGACCGCCTTTGAGTGCTGAGAATATGGCATGCGTCACCGCATAGCGCTCCCCTTCATCGGACGCGATGAGCCGAAGGAGAAAACAGAATTTTTGAGCAAAGCCCGTGCCATAAAAAAGAGAAAAACCCTGAGGAAAATAGCGTCGGAAAATCCGAAAACTAAGAATATACATCATTATCTTTATCATTTTTGGGAAGCTTCCGTTGTCTTAACCACTCGTCAGAGCGAAAAAATAACAGAAAGTTAACAAACGTTCGATTGGCATGTATCTTGCTGCTTTGACGATATCAGAAGGAAATGGTAGCAGAAGATAGGTAAACACTTATGAATATCGACGATCTGGTTTCCCGACATCGAGGCATGTTGGAAGATTCGCCCTTAAACCAAGTGGCCGAATGGAAGGCCAAACATCCGGGATCCAAAATAGTCGGCTGCTATCCGGTTTATACCCCCGTGGAGCTTATTCACGCGGCTGGCATTTTGCCGGTTGGGATTCTCGGCGGAGGCAACCGGCTTGAAATCGCCCACGCAGACTCCCGCTTCCAGTCCTTCGTCTGCTCCATCGTCAAGAGCACCCTGGAGCTAGGTTTAACTGGGAGCCTCGATTCTCTTGACGGCATCGTCTTTCACTCTATCTGTGACCCCGCCAGAAACTTGGCGAGCGTCTTTAAACGAAACTTTCCTCGCCTGCAGGTGGACTATATCCATTTTCCCCAGAACATGACCTCGCCCCACACTGAAAACTACCTCGCGGCAGAATACCAAAAACTCCGGAGCAGCTACGAGCAACTTGCCGGCAGACACGTAACGGACGATGATCTGCGCAACAGCATTTGTCTATACAATGAACAGAGAAAGTTGATCCGGGATCTCTATCGGACGCGCCGCGAAACGCCGCAAAATCTTTCGACACTCGAGACCTATGTCCTTACCCGCATAGGAACCCTGATTCCACCGGAAGAACATATACAGGTATTAAGGGAATCCACCGCGGCACTGCGCCACAGAGACGAAAAGCCTAAGGACCGCATCAAAGTCGTTTTGGAAGGCTCTTTCTGCGAGCAACCCCCGCTGGAATTGATAGAAAGTTTGGAGGCGGCCGGGTGCTACATTCTGGACGACGATTTTCTTTTGGGCTGGCGCTGGTTCGAGCAGGACATCCCGTTAGATGGAGAGCCCATCCACAACCTAGCCCGGGCCTACCTCCATCAAAGTGTCTACTCCGGCGTCAAGCATGATACGAGACAGCCTAAGGCAAAACATCTGATCGACAAAGTAAGGGAGACCGGGGCGAGCGCGGTCGTCATTCTCGCGGCCAAGTTCTGCGAGCCCGCTCTCTTTGATTATGCCCTTTACCGCCGGGCCTTGGAGAAAGAGGGGATCCCCCACCTGTATCTCGAATTCGAGGAAAAGATGTGGCTGTTCGACAAGGCGCGAACCGAGGTCGAGACCTTCGTCGAATCGATGTTGTTTGACTAGGAGAATTTCTATGGCAAAAGCAGCCGAGAGCGTAAAGACAAGCTACCAAGGCCAGATCCATCTCCTACAGAAAGAGATGATGGGAAACTATTTTAACCAACTCACCCGTTGCGCCGAGCAGGGAGAGGGCAAAGCTGCCTACATGCTGATCAGCGGCAACCCCGTGGAATTGATGCTGGCCTTTGATCTGATTCCGGTCTATCCGGAGATCAATGCCCTCCAACTGGCGGTCAAGAAGGTGGCCCTGCCATTCATTCAGAAGGCTGAGGAGATCGGCTACTCGATGGACAATCGTGCCTATGTCAAAGCCGATGTCGGCATGTTCTTGGGAGATCGGAAGACCCCTTTTGCAACGATTCCCCTCCCCTCTCTAATCCTGTGCAATTACGTAGGATGCAATGTTTACCTCCAGTGGTTCGAGCATCTGGCAGAATATTCCGACGGTACCCTTTACAACCTGGACATCCCCTTCATGCGTGACCCATCGGGGAAACCCAGCCCGGAGGATGTGACCTACGTGGTCAGGCAGCTCGAGGAGATTATCGAGCTGTGCGAGAAAATCACGGGAAAGAAGCTCGACTACGCCAAATTGCAAAGGATCGTAGCCCTTTCAGGCGAAACCGGAGAGCTTTGGTCCAAAATCAAGTCCCTTACCAAACATGTCCCCTCCCCCTTTGATGCCTATTTTGATTCCGTAACCATGATGGCGCCCCTCTACTGCCTGCGCGGGACCGAAGATGGACTCCGGTTTTTCGAAGCAGCCTATAAGGAAATGGAGGAGAAGGCGCGTTTGGGAATGGGACCGCTCCCTGAAGAACGATTCCGCTTCGTCATCGAAGGACCACCCCCGTGGCCGTATCTACGCGCTTTCCGCGACCTCTTCGCCAAATGGGGCGCGGTAGCCGTAGCCTCGACCTACTCCACCGTGGGC
>JACPSE010000190.1 GCA_016193465.1 Deltaproteobacteria bacterium | reverse complement strand
AGGGCGAATCCTGGGCGGCATTATCTTTATTTCAGGGCAAGTCAAAAGGAGCCTTTCGACATCCTTTACCTTACGCCAGCTTTGACGTCGATTGTTAACTTAACGGACGGGAGCCTTTCCCTTATCCCCGAGATCGCATATAGTCCGATGACCAATCTCGAATTGCGGTTTCGGACGCCGGTCCTCATTGGGAAGAACGGAACCGAGTACGGCGAAAAACAGAACGATTACCGGATTGAGTTGCGACTGCGGTATTTTTTTCAGCTTTGATCCACTCTATCTTTCTCGCTCTTGATCGGTGGCTTTCTTAGAACTATCGCGCAAGGTTAGCCGGAGCGGAAGTCCCGCGCTGTCTTCCCTATTTCTATCTTTTCTAAAGCTGGGCGCAACCGCGTTTGGCGGACCTGCAATGGTGCCATACATTGGCAAGATGGCCGTTGAGCAGAGGAAGTGGCTTGACGGAGATGCGTTTCGTGATGGTGTAGCTCTTTGTCAAACCATACCTGGGGCGACGGCCATGCAAACTTGCGCTTACGTTGGTTTCAGGGTGAGAGGAGTGGCCGGCGCGGCGGCGAGCTTCATCGGTTTTGGTCTTCCGGCGTTTCTTCTCATGGTTGGACTTTCGGCCGCTTATGTACGCTCCTATACACTTTCTCCGGTAGTTGCAGTGTTCAACGGCCTTCAGGCGATAATTGTGGCCATCCTCGCGAATGCGGCCGTATCATTTGGCAGAACCTCGTTGAAACGATTGGCGGATATAATGACCGCGATGATTGCCGCGGCGCTGTTTGGTTTGAAGGTGAGCCCGATTCTGGTGGTCATCCTGGCTGCGCTTTTCGGGCTTGCGCTCTCTGGAAAAAGCGCTCCGCCGAATTTGGGGATTCATTCAAACACAGAAGCACACCGGACGAGGCCGCTTTTGATCCTTGCATCAGTCATGGCTTTGGCATTTGCTGTACTCTTTTTTGTGGAGCGGAGGTTGTTTGACCTTGCTGCCATCATGTTCCGGATAGATATTTTTGCTTTTGGGGGCGGGTTTGCATCAGTGCCTCTTATGTTCCATGAATTTGTCGAGGTGCGCTCCTGGATGGACGGCCAGACATTCTTAAATGGAATCGCCTTGGGGCAGATCACCCCTGGGCCAATCGTGATTACCGCGACCTTCGTGGGCTATATACTTTATGGCCTGCTTGGTGCCGTTGTGGCTACCTTGGGTATATTTCTACCGTCCTTCTTGATCGTGATCGGAGTTAGTCCGTATTTTGATAGGCTGCGGAGGTCGCCTCGCTTTTCCAAGGCTATCAGCGCCATATCATGCTCGTTTGTTGGGCTTCTGCTTACTGTTACTGTTCGATTCGCCTCGAATATTCCGTGGGACTTGCCTCGTCTCTTCTTTGCCGTTGTGTCGTTCGCGGCGTTGCTTTTGAAGGTCGAGATCATCTGGGTTGTTTTGGTAGGGACTTTGGTGTCGCTGCTTTTCTTATAGGCGATTTGTCTCGATATTCTAAAGGCCGATGCGGCGAGAATTCGCAGGACTGCGCTGAGATAACCAGCCAGGTCGGAGTCAGGAGGTGGCTCCCGACTCTTGGTTGGCTTCGACCTCCCACGCTTCCTGCGGCAGGCTGATATTTTTTGATACCGGAGAGGTGAGATCGTTTTATTTCCTTCGGATGAGGCTCCTAAGCAAGGTGAGGTTCTCCCTATCCTCTTCCAGCTCTGGTCCCTTGGGAGTTTCCAGGCACATAGGGACACCCCAGAAGCGCTGATCGTTCATGAGCAACCGAAAGGCCTCCACACCGATGTGTCCCTTGCCGATATGCTCGTGCCGGTCCACTCGTGAGTGAAACTCTTTCTTCGAGTCATTGAGATGAAACGCGGCGAGCCGTTCGAGGCCGATGATCTCGTCGAATTCGCCGAAGGTCCGCTCGTAGCCTTCTTCGGTGCGAATGTCATAACCGGCGGCGAAGGCATGCTCAGTATCGAAGCAGACGCGGAGCCGCTCACTCTCTTTGGTCTCGTCCATCATGCTGCGGATCTGCTCGAAGCGGTAGCCGAGATTGCTTCCCTGTCCGGCGGTGATCTCCAAAGCGATTTTGACATTGTACCCGGCACACGCGGTGTGAATCTCGTTCAACGAGCGGGCTACGGTCTTGATGCCCTGTTCCTCTCCCGCGCCCACATGGGCGCCCGGGTGCGCGATGAGGTAAGGAAGGGATAAAATTTCACAGCGCTCCATCTCATCAACAAACCCTCTGACAGAGCGTTTTCTCAGAGCCTCGTCCGGCGAGCCGAGATTGAGCAGGTAGGAATCATGAGCGATGACGGTCACGATCCCGGCCTCTTTTTGATTGGCGAGGAAATTCCGGATCTCTTCTTTGCCGTAAGGCTCAGCGGCCCATTGGCGCGATGATTTGGTGAACATCTGGATCACGTCGCAATCGACCTTTTTCCCCTCTAAGAGGGCCTTGTCCACGCCTCCGGCAATGGACATGTGGGCACCCAATAAAGGGCCTTTCCTCGTTGGTTTACCAGCCACAGGTTTCATCGGTTTAAGGGTTTAAGGGTTCAAGGGTTGAAACAAGGCGCGAGGCGTAGGGGCGTATTGCGATACGCCCCTACTGTTGCTATTCCGTAAAGTGTCTTTTCTCGACCAGCGGCAGCGAGATGCTGCCAGCGCTTAACAACCGGTCGTGGAAGTCACGGAGATCAAAGCGAGCCCCCAATCTCTTTTTTTCCTGCTCGCGCAGGCGGTTGATGATGGACCAGCCCAGGGCGTAGCCCATAGGGATGGAGGGTGATTGACTGTACCAGTTGAGGTCCGCCTCGGCCTGGGGGCGCGGAAAATGGAGCTCGCGCACCATGAGGTCCGCCGCTTGATCGTAGGACATCTTTCTCGTTTGTGTTTTCACGTCAATAATGATCCGGAGCGCGCGCCACAACCGGTCTTTGAGCATGACGAAGCGGTGCTCTTTGCTTTCAAGAAACCCCTGCTCCTGCATGAGCTGCTCGCAGTATAGCGCCCAGCCCTCATAGAATACTGAGGACTCGTTCATCAACCGCGGCAGGACGGATGCCAGCGGAATCGAGTTGGCGATCGTAAATTGGAGATGGTGGCCGGGATAGCTCTCGTGGACGGAGGTGTTTTCCAGGCCGGTCCAGTTGTGCTCTCTCAGAAGGTCGTCCTCCGTCACCGGCGTGACGTAATAATAGCCTACCTGGTCAGGATCTTTCGGCGAGGGTGACAGGTAAGCGGCAAAAGGAATCTCGTGGCGCTGGAATTCAGGAGTCGGAACAACGCGGAGGACTTCGCACGGGGGAAAAGAGACCAGTCTTTTTTCATTTACGAATTTGCGCGCCGCCTCCATCGCCTTTTGATAGGCCGGGAGGAGGTCGTCGGCGGCAGGATGGCTCTCCTGAATTTTCAAGGCGAGCTCTTCAATACTTTTTCCCGGGGAAATCTCCTGTGCGAGAGCCGCAAGCTCTTTCTTAGTCTTGTCGAACAGGTCTTCTCCCAAAGCGAGCAGGCCTTGGGCGTCGTGGTTCAGGAAATGGCGCTTTTTAAGGAGCAGGTGATAGTGTTCCTCCCCGACGGCATAGATGCCGCGGCTGCGGGAAAGGAGATCGCGTTCGAGAAATTCTCGGAAGTTGTTGATCGCACTTTTCGTTTTTTCGATTGCCTCGTTGAAACGCGCCGGCGCCGTCAATGCCTCTTGGATCTTGGGATGGTTCGGGAGGTTGTCCAGGAAGGCGACTGCCCCCTTGGCCGCTTCGATTGTCATTTCAGTCCACAGGCGCGGCGGATTGGCCCCGGGACGGCTGAGGTTCTCGATCCCTTGGCGGATCACCGCGGGAGATCGTTCGAGCCGGCTCGTGAGGTTGCCAATGAGATCATTTGTCGGGCGAACGGTGAGGATATAGATGTGCTGGACAGGAAGACAGATTTCGGGCCATTTGAGGCGGTAGTCTTCCTTGTTGAACTCGTAGTTCTCGATGGTGAGGCGTCCCTCCATGAGGGCGTAGTCAATAGTTTCATCCCGGTTGAGCCCTTTGACGGAGATCTGTCGCAGCCGTTTCAGGGACTCCTGGACGAAGACTTTCTCCTTACCGTATGCGTCATCGCTGTAATCGTTGAGCAGGTGATCGTAGCCTGCGATGCCATAGTTGATTGCTTCGGTGGGGTGGAGTTCGAAATATTTCTTAAAGAAATCGGCGCAGAAATCGGAGAAAGCAGTCATGGCATCTCCTTAACACGATCGATGGAGGACTGCAATTTTTCTTTGAGTCACAGGAGGGACCTCCGATCCCTTCGCTCCAGTGCCTCGTCGTCGGGAAGGTTCGTTCGGAGGCCCGCCTCGCTCCCCGAGCGCGCCCAAGGCAATGGGAGTCGCTCGGGGGCCCGCCTCTCGCGCCGAAGGCAATAGACCTCTGCTTATGTCGAACCGTTCAGTCTCGGTGCCTTCGGCTTGTTCGGCGGGCCCCCTCGCTTTACGGGGCGACCGAGGGGAGCGCGAGCGAGGCTGCGGACGTAGAGACGAAAAGGTTCGGTTAAAGCACTGCTCCATCGGCCGCAGCCGAGAGCGCGTTTCCCGAGGGAGCTATTGCATCGATCTTGAGAGACGCTTCCGGCGCGAAGGTCGCTCGGCTTCGCAGTTGACATTCCCCCGCCTGTCAAGGCTATAAGAAGAGGTTCTGGGAGGTAGCCTATGCCAAAGCGTTGGCTGTTTAAGACGGAGCCGAGCGCCTATTCGTTCCAACAACTGCAAAAAGACAAGCGCGCGGTATGGGACGGAGTCAAGAACAATCTGGCCCTCAAGCACCTCTCCGGAATAAAAAAGGGCGACGAGGTTCTCATCTACCACACGGGAGATGAGAAAGCGGCCGTAGGGATCGCCCGGGCCCTGAGCGGCGCCTACCCGGACCCGGGGAAAAAAGATCCCAAACTTCTCGTCGTGGAGATCGAGGCGGTTAAAGCACTTTGTCGTTCGGTTACGCTTTCGGAGATGAAGGCCAATCCCAAGCTGGGAAAATTCGATCTCTTGCGTCTGCCGCGCCTCTCGGTGATGCCGGTAAGCGATGAGCAGTGGAAGACCATCGAGGAGATGGCAGGGAGGTAGGATACGACTCAAGTGTTGTTAAACTCAATTTTGGATATGAGAAAGTGTTGTTGTCTCCTTCTGGTTTTTGGTATTATCAGCGGTGAGGCTCTGCTTCGACTCTTTTCGGAACATGCATGCCTTTGAACCTTTATCCGAACGTCTATGCGTCGGGCTCTGTGCCGCAGGACTGGACGCCAAGCCGACGCTCGACCCTCAAGTACCCGGTCCGAAACCGTGCGGTACTGCGGGAGTTGCGGCGTCTACGGACCGGCCAGTGGAAAAAGGTCGTCAAGCAGGGAGATGTCGGAGAG
>JACPSE010000143.1 GCA_016193465.1 Deltaproteobacteria bacterium | reverse complement strand
ACCTGCTCATCGGAGGATGCAATCTCTCTGTCGATCGCGTCACGGTGAGAATAATAGTAGGCACGCGCGGCATGCACCTGGGCTAGCGTTAGATGGGGATAGGCCTGGACGATCTCGTCCGGGCTCTGGCGCTCGCGTTCATAGCGATACGCAATATGACTTACACGAATCCTTGTGCCGGCTATAACGGGGGCTCCACCACAGATATCGGGTGTTTGAGTGATAAAGTCATGTGGAGGGGATGAGGCTGGTTGGCTCATTTGCTTCGCTCCTCAAGTAAAAAACAGTATCCGACAAGTGTAGCATCATGTCAACTTGAGGCTGGCTTTTGGGTAGGGCTGGACATTTGCCCCTGGTTACGGTAAGGAGGCTTTTAAATAACCTGGCTGTAGGGGTTCCTGGAGCCATACTCTATCCCTTGATTGCAGTATACTGTCCCCGGAAATTCCTTATCATTCCTGTCATTTTGCCTCATCATGTTTCCGCCGCGCTTGGGGCGAATATCTCTTCCACCTTCAGTAGCCGTGATGTAAACCCCTGTTCGTAGGCGTACTGCACATACGTATCCAGTACCTTCTTGTTCGCCTGAATGCCGTGCCGCACGAGCGGCATTCGCAACGCCTTCTCGGTCTCGGGCGGAAGCAGCCCGAGTTCCAGGTGGTAGCCGACGTGAGCCAACCGTTGCTGGTCCGCCAGTTCAGCAGCTTCCTGAAAAGCCTTGAATAGACTCATGACCACCCACGGGTGCTGTTCCACGATCTCCCGTTTGATCAGCACCACATGATTCATGGGGAACAGACCCGTCTTGTTGTAGTAGCGTACGCCCTCTTCATACGTATTTGGAAAGAGCGGACCGAAGTCCGGATGGTTCCAAGAGTACCTATGCGCTGTTCCGGGTGGATAACTCACCGAAGCCTGCAGCTCGCCAGACTCCAACATGGAGGTGACATTCTTACCGGACGGAATCTCATTGAGCTTGACGTCCGGGCGGGGCGCAAACCCGGCAGCCCCATGGCACCAGTAGGTCACGCTCTTTGGGTCTACGCCGAACTCGTGCTCGAGCATTCCGCGATTCCATAGCTGCGGTGGACTTGTCCCAATGAAAAGGTGCTTGCCCTTCAGGTCTTCGGGCGTCTCTATGCCTTTGTGCACGACGATGTCCATGTGGAAGAAACGTCGACTCATAAAGATCGGGAGACCTATGTAGCGATTATCACCCCGGTCGGCGCCGGTGATCGCTGCCGTTATCGCCGTCTCTCCAACGTCGAAGTCACCACGCTGAACCCGTTCGTGAAGGTGGGCCATGGTATCGCTAGGGCCATATTTATACAGCGCCTTCGCTTCTGGCCCGAAGTTTGCGGTGGTATCCAACCCGAGATGTGGTTCCCGAACAGCCGTCGGAAATAGGTCGATGCCTTCAGGCTTGATGGTGCCGTCCAAGAGCGGCCACGTCCGAGGGTTGGATACCAGTCCTACGCTGAGCTGAAGCGCCATCTCGACACCTCCTTATAGGAGTTCCTTGTACAAGTTGTTCCCGTAGATCACCCGGGGAAGCCCGCCCCAGGACATTTCGGCCAGGTTAACAAGTTCTGTTCGGATTCCTGAGTCTAGAGCACGAGCTCCCCGGAGCAGCTCGATTAGGATGGCGACGGACTTTAACCGTTCAAGTTCACCAACCAAGGACTCTATCCGGCGCACCTGGTCTTCGCCGATCACGGGCACCGAGCAGTCGTAGAACTTTGCCTGGATATCGCCATAGCTGACGAGATCCCCGTTCTCCCGTATTAGGTCCTCCTGATACTCCTCAGACAGGCCTCTTGTGTGGACACCCTGCATCTAAAAACTCTTTTTACTCCAAGTCCACGAAGAATGCTAACTCTTCTGATAAGGAGGATCCTGATCTGGCAGATAAATGATAGGAATTCCCTTTTTAGGTTCAGCCGCCGAGAGCTCAAAATTGCCCTCGGGCAGCTCCCGTTCCGGAGTCTCAAGCACACCAGAGGGAGCAGACTGGCCCGCTACACCGCCTTTTTGAGGAGAGAGTATCCGATAACGTGCAGTTATGTCCACCGGAGCCCGGCCCGAAGATAGGACTGGACATCTGCCCCCAATCGGAGTAAGGAAGCTTTTAAATAACCTGGCTGTAGGATGGATCGAAGGTAATCTCTTTTATCGCTGGATCTCTTCCAGGCGGGGCATGGGATTCTTCCCATAGACCTAAGTGTTAGGACCGATTTGAAACCGAAAGGAGCGAGGATAGATGTCAACTGCAAGGAAGAAAATGAACGCAACTGAACGCCGCCAACGATTGCGTGCGTTGCTCGCTGGTGACCGGTGTGTCTACGCTCCCCAGGTGTTCGACCCGATCTCAAGCCGTATCGCCGAGGAGCTGGGATTCGAGGTGGGTGTGGGGGCGCCCCCGAACTTTGAGTTGGTGGTGACGGGCGCGCCAGAATACGCTTTGGTGACATTGACCGAGATCGCGGAGCAGACGCGGCGCATTTGCCGTGCCAGCAGTATCGGTTTCATCGTGGCCGGTGCTCGCGGCATCGGCAACGCCCTCAACGTGATGCGTGCTGTCGAGGAATTGGAGAGTGCTGGGGCATCAGCCCTTGGGATAGAATACCAAAGGCTACCTATTGCCTTTGGTAGCGCGACGTTCCGCAACGCCATGGAGAAGCCCATAGAAGTGCGGAGGGATGTTGATTACGAGCCCGCAGTCGCGCTAGAGGAGACCGTCGGCAAGGTTAAGGCCGCCCTCGCCGCTCGTCAGGACGGTCTGGTCATCTTCGGTCGCGTTCGCGTGGAGCCCGATGTCTCCGAGGCCATTCGCTTGATCAAAGCCTACGAAGAGGCAGGGGTGGAGGGGCTCTGGCTGGGCCAGATTTTCAGACGTGAGTCGCTAGAGGCCGTTCACTCCGCGACCAAGCTGCCGTTGATAGTTGGCGGCTCGGCGGCAGACGTTGCCAAAGAACACGGAGGCGAACGATACCTGGTCGCAAATGGTGTGCGCATCGCATCGCTAGGGCGGGTTCCTCTCCTGGCCTCGATGAAAGCGATCTACGATTCCCTCAAGGCACAGCGCGACGGCAAGACCGAGACCGAATTGGCTTCCTTCATCGCCCCACGGGAGCTGGAGTCCAGGATTGCTTGGGAGGCGCAATACGACGAGTGGATCAAAAAGTATTTATATTAGACCTGCATCCATCAAGAGCTGAGTCGCAGCACTCTGGTTGGCGGCTGTGACGGGTTCGTGGTCGTCTCTGCGCCCCTGCTATCGACAGGAATTCGACTGGTGCGTGCGGTTAGCCTATTGAAAAGGCGTCGGCTAAGGGGAGGATAATTTTGAGTTTTCAGTGGCTGACCTGAACGCGACTGAGCGGCGTAAGCGCTTTCGTGCAATTCTGGCAGGTGACGAGTTAGTCTACGCCCCACACGTCTGGGATCCGATGGCGGCTAGCAGTGGGTTCCTTTGAGGCCAACATTTCGGAATTGGGAACCGAATTAACCGTTAGGGCGATGAGGTAGTCGTTTACGAAGAATGACAAAAAGGAGGCAAGAATGAGGACTACGGGTCTTAATAAAATCGTTGTTTCGTTTGCACTCTTTTTATTATTGCTAATGTTGGTTACCACGCATGCGGTGGCAGCCAGCGCTGACCTTCTAAAAGCCAAGAAGGGGGCTGAGGCTCAGGGTTACATCTTTTTTGCCACTCACGATGAGATTGCGGAGAGGGCAAAGAAGGAGGGAAAAATCAGGGTAATGACCGGCCTGGAGAGCGGGACTTTCAAGCAATTGATTAATGGATTTAAGCAAAAGTATCCTTTTATCACTGATATCTATGTTGAGGAGATCACCGTCGATGCTTTCCAGAGGGTCATGCTGGAGATAAAGGCAGGACAGGCCAAGGGGTGGGATATTGCCTACATACCCCCCGAGTATGGCAAAGAGTATATACCTTACCTAATGAAAAGTGACCTCCTGGGAATGGCCCAGCATGGTGTTCTTAGAATCGATCCCCGGATGATACACCCCGGTGAAAGGAACATAGTAAGCGTTACAAGCAACATCTCAGTCGTGGCTTACAACAAGAAGCTCATCTCGGAAGATAAGGTCCCTGCTAAATGGGAGGATTTTCTGAAACCTGAGTTCAAGGGAAAGAAATTCGCCGTGCAGCTTCGGCCCAAGCATGTAATGGCGCTAGTGCCTGCCTGGGGCCTGGAAAGAACATTGGATTACGCTCGGAAGCTGGCTGCCCAGCAACCCGTGTGGGGTAGCGCCGCCGGCAGACTTATCACCGCCGTAGCCGCCAGAGAGTATTCCCTAAACTTTGGTCCCAATTTCGCTGCGGTTAAGAGACGTATAGACAGAGATCCGACAGGGAGCCTTAACTACAAAATCGCTGAGCCTGTCCCTACTACCGCAGTTGTTTACCAAGCCGGGGCTATCCTCAATACGGCCGACAACCCCCATGCCGCTCTCTTATGGTTTGAGTTCCTCGCCTCTCCTGAGGGTCAGAAGATAATAGATAAATACGAGGGTAATGCCTCGGTGTTTACTCCCGGCTCAGCAGCAGAACAGGTGACCCGGGGAAAGAAGCTGTCGGTGGTAGACTGGAATCATTTCACCAAGGTTCCGGAATGGGATGAGAAGCTATTTGAAGCCTTCGGTTTCCCGAAAGCAGATAAATAAGAATACACTCTCCGGTGAAGAGACAGAAGAGGTGAAATAGTAGAAAGAAGGAAAAATGGACTCCGACAAGGTTTCCGTCTATGCGGTCGGTGATGTTCGCCCTGACTGGCCCAATCCTGAATCTCTTGTGGAATTGGCACTACCTACTCTTAAACAGGCGGACATCCTCTTTGGGCAGTTGGAAGCCCCTCTTTCCGAGAAAGGCGAGCGGTTTTGACGTCATGTCTTTTGCCAATAACCACACGCTTGACCGAGGAGAAGAGGCCTTCTTCGAGACTATCGATACGCTAACCAAGAACAATATCGCGGTAGTAGGCGTGGGTAGAAACATCGGTGAAGCACGAAAGCCCTCGATATTGGAGCGCAAAGGAACCAAGGTGGCTTTCCTGGCATATTGTTCGGTCCTGCCCGAAGGGATACGAGGCCACAGCCGACAAATTGAGTTACATGAAGGAAATCACGGAAAGTCAAGGACTTAATGCCAAATATCAGGTTGATGGGGATGAAGTTGCGATTGCATCAGAGATGAACCCATGAAATGCAAACAGAAACGAAATTCTGTCCAGCTTTAACTGGACGCACAAGGAGGGTATTATGAACGCGACTGAGCGGCGCAAGCGCTTTCGTGCAATTCTGGCAGGTGGCGAGTTAGTCTACGCCCCACACGTCTGGGATCCAGTCTCAGCCCGCGTGGCGGAGGACCTGGGGTTCCAGGTGGGTGTTTTCAGCGCGCACGCCGCTGAATGGATGGTGACGGGCGGGATAGAAATGTGCCGGGTCACATTGACTGAACTCGCGGAGCAGGCCCGACGCATTTGCCGTGCCAGCAGCATCAGCGTCTTGGTAACCGGTCCGTTCGGGTTTGGAAACGCCCTCAACGTCATGCGCGCCGTGGAGGAATTAGAGAGTGCCGGGATATCAGCCCTGGCAATCGAAGACACTGTTCTGCCCTTGACCTTCGGCAGTGTCATGGAGGGTGGGCAGAAACCCGTGTATGACGTCGACTTGAAGGCTGATTCTGATGCCGCTAAGGCGGTTGACGTATTTAGGCTGATCAACCGCATTGACGATCAACCGATGCTCCCGTTGGAAGAGGCTGTCGGCAGGTACAGAGCCGCCATCGCCGCGCGGCAGGACCCGAGCTTCGTTGTTGCGGCTCGTTCCAACATGTTTGTCGTCGGGGATACCCAAGAGGCCGTGCGCCGAGCGACAGCCTATGAGAAGGCGGGGGCAGAGGCGATCTGGCTGACGAGCCCAACCCGTGAGGGGTTAGAGGCCGTACACCAGGCGACCAAGGTGTCACTGATGCCGGGTGGGGGTATCTTAAAAGACACAACCATACCTGGTAGTCACGAAAAATTTCTTATCGCCAATGGTGTGCGCATCGCATCGGCAGGGGCCGAGAACTTCAAGACCACGGTGAAAGCGAACTACGACGCTCTGCTGGCCCTGCGGGACGGTCTACGCGCCGGCAAGTCGATCCGCGAGTTGAGGCCTCCAGGCCCCTCGGTGGAGATCATGGCACGGATCATGCGGGTGTCGCAGGATGATGAGTGGATCAAGAGGTTCATGAACTAGCCGTCTACCAACAAGTCAGGAGGTACGCTCATGCAGAAAGTAATCGTAGCTATCTTTGCCATACTCCTAGCAAGCTTCGGCATAGGATTTGGATCTTCTTCGCTGCTATTGTCAGCATTAGCGGCAACTGGAGCACCGAAGGAAAAACCCTTCTACCAGGGGAAAACAATCACACTCATTGCGGCGAGCGCTCCGGGAGGAGGTACCGATACTTTTAGCAGACTTATCGCGCGATTCTTGCCGCGTCATATCCGAGGAAATCCTAACATTATCGTGCAGAATATGCCCGGTGGGAATAACATTGTAGGGGCCAACCACGTCTATACGAAAACTAAGCCGGATGGACTGACCATTCTGACGTCATCGGGCGGCTCCCTCGTCGAGGCCCAGCTACAGAAGAGAAAAGGAGTCTTGTTTGATATTACGCGCATGCACGTATTCATTGGGACCGGCGCCGGATCGGTTTGTTTTGTTAGCCCGGAAACTGGTATCCGCCAGCCTCGAGATCTTACAAACCCAAAGGTGGATCTTTTCAGAGGGGGTGCGGGGAAGGCCTCGAGTACCTCATTTGAGGCAGACATACCTATGCAGGAAATTTTTAAGGTCAAGCGGTACCGCCCTATTTACGGCTACGACTCCATGGGGCCGGCCCGACTGGCATTTACGAGGGGAGAGACCAACATGCACTGCGATAACACACTTACATACGGGTCCTCAGCGATCCAACAACTCATCCAAACAGGGCGAGCCGTGCCAGTTTTCCAGAGCGGTCTGTTGGAAGGGGGAGAGTTAAAACGACATCCCGGAGCAGCCGACGTTCCGACGGTTGCCGAGCTTCATCGACAGATTTATGGCTCTCCACCTTCAGGGATCGCATGGGAAGCATTCCGATACCACGCGCTGAGTCGCAGTTTTGGCAAGATAACGGCGTTCCCTCCTGAGACTCCCCGCCAAGGGATAGAGGAGATTCAGCAAGCTTTGAAAGATCTAGTTAAGGACCCGGAGTGGATCGCAGAAACTGATCGTGTCACTGGCGAGGCGCTGGTCCCGCCATTGGTTCTGATAGGGGAAGAGGTAGAACAGGCGATTCGGGAATACATGACCGCAAGAGGCGAAGTCACAGATTGGTTGGAGAAGTGGGTGAAAGGAAAATAAACGCAGCGGTTGTTAAAAAAAACAAGAACATTGGCTTGCAGGGTTAGTTCCGTTGGCCGTGGCAACCAGAGCATACGAGGAGGAAGCGTAGGAACAGGAGAGCTGCTACTAATGGAAAAAACACTGTCGAGTAGGATGCCGGGCACGCTTTCTCCTGGCGATCCTCCAAAGGTTGTTACGATTAAGGATTTGGGAACGGAGCTTAGGGTTATTAGTAACGAGGTGCTGGTTTACGAAGAATGAACCACACTAATCAACTACAGCCGGAGTCTCCAGGGCGGGTCAAAAGCAACCTGTGATTGATGCCTTTTTTAGCGGTCTTCTTCAAGTTCTTAGCTGGCCTGCCTTTGGCTTCATGCTGGTGGGGATAGCGCTGGGTTTCGTTGTAGGAATCCTCCCTGGTCTGGGTGGAACCACCACCCTGGCTTTGATGCTACCTTTTATCTACGACATGAGTCCTGTGAGTGCGTTTGCCTTTCTTCTAGGCATGAACTCGGTCACAGCAACTACAGGAGACATCACGGCAGTTTTGTTTGCAGTTCCGGGGGAGACTTCTACTGCAGTTACTATCTTGGATGGGCATCCTATGGCTAAGAGAGGTGAAGCAGGGCGGGCACTTGGGGCCGCTCTGTTTAGTTCCTTAGTAGGATCCCTCCTGGGCGCTTTTACCCTGCTTGTCGCGATTCCCATCCTTGTCCCCGTAGCCCTCGCCTTAGGCTCTCCCGAGATGTTTATGCTGGGCATGCTAGGAATAAGTTATCTCGCGGTCCTAAGCGGTGGCTCAATGACCAGGGGATTGGTCATGGGAGGCTTAGGACTGTTGCTTGCCACGATAGGGCCCGACCCCTGGACTGCCACTTACCGGTATACCCTCGGCCAAGTGTATCTCTGGGAGGGAATGCCCCTCGTTCCTTTTATTGTGGGCCTGTTTGCAATCCCTGAAATCGTAGATCTGGCCGTCAAGGGAACTGCCATTGCTGAGGCGAAGTCGGGCAAACTCAGTGGCGTAATGCAAGGGGTAAAAGATACCTTTCGGTACTGGAAGGTCACGGTACGTGCCAGCATCATTGGTATCGTTATCGGCATCATCCCGGGAGTGGGGGGTGCCGCTGCCAGTTGGATAGCGTACGCGCAGGCAGTCCAAGCAGCTCCTGACAGAAGTCGCTTTGGAAAGGGGGCGATTGAAGGAGTTCTAGCTGCCGGAGCTGTCAACAATGCCAAGGAAGGCGGGTCCCTGATCCCCACGCTCGCTTTTGGTGTGCCTGGGAGTGGTGGTATGGCGGTACTTCTGGGCGCTTTTTTGATTCTTGGAATTAATCCCGGACCTGACATGCTGACCAAACATCTAGATGTCACCTTTTCTATGGCGTGGACCATTATCATCGCTAATGTTGTTACTGTAGCGCTTAGCTTCATTTTCTTAAACCAGTTAGCCAAACTGACCCAGGTGAAAAGTACTACCCTCATACCTTTTATTCTATTAGCGGTTTATCTAGGCTCATTTGCGACCAATAATAGCATAGCCGATCTACTGACCACCCTGATCTTTGGAACTCTGGGCTGCTTGATGGTTTTATTTAAGTGGCCTAGGCCACCGCTAGTATTGGGAGTAGTTTTGGGTGAGATCATTGAGAAAAACCTCTTCATTTCGATCGCTCGTTACGGCCTATTTTGGATTGCTCGGCCCGGGGTTATCGTTCTTTTTCTTCTTATAATTGGGGGGATTCTTTACGGTCACACGCAGAACAAAAAGACAGTAATGCTTAAAGAGCAACCATAGAGGTTAACGGGCGTGACTTTAGGGGCATAAGGGTTCTTCCGTGATGATTTTTAAAGCTGAGACAGCTTTCACACTGGTTATCTTGCTCATTTTGGTATGGGCCTCTGTGACTGCCTGGGACTGGCCTTTCCAAGCGCGTCTCTTCCCGTTGGCGATCTCCATTTCAAGCTTGGCGCTGGGTCTACTTGGGTTGGGGCTCGATCTATTTATGGCGCCAAAACAGCCTGCTGCCAAAGAGGAGAGACAAATTATTGATATGCCATCCTGGGAGCAAAGTGTTCCTCCGCATTTGGCACGGCGGCGCGTTGGAAACATATTTGGCTGGATGCTGGGTTTCTATTTTTCTATTTGGTTTGTCGGTTTCATTATAAGCGTTCCTCTATTCATATGGTTGTATCTTATCGTTCAGGGTCGGGAAAGGTGGTGGACGTCGTTAATTTATGCCGCCCTCGCCCAGACTTTTCTGCTAGGCTTGTTCCACTATATTCTTCACATTCCTTGGTCTGATGGATTCATTGCATGGCCGCAGGAAGCGATGCTCGAATTGATCGGAAGATAGTTAGGTCGCTCCCTGGATCGGGTCGATATGTTTTGCAGGGTATTGATACTGTAAAAAACGGTAGATTCCGAGATTCGCGAGATTCAGGTAGAGTAGAGGACAGGCTTAACGATCCTTAGGTTAACCCTTGGCTGTATCCGCCGTTTCCAGCTTCGTGCCCGTTTAGGGTTGTCCATAGAAAGTCG
>JACPSE010000142.1 GCA_016193465.1 Deltaproteobacteria bacterium | reverse complement strand
AAAGACATCGATGCCATTCTCAGCAGCCTTCTCAACGAAGCGTTCCACCACATCATCCGGATAGTTGTGATAGCCGACAACGTTCTGACCCCGTAGCAGCATCTGCATGCGCGTCTTCGGCATCGCCCGGCGAATGAGACGCAAGCGCTCCCATGGGCACTCCTTGAGATAGCGCAAAGTGGTATCGAAGGTGGCCCCGCCCCACATCTCCACCGACCAGAATCCTACCTGGTCCAGTTTTTCCGCTATCGGCAGCATATCCTCCGTGCGCATACGCGTAGCTAACAAGGATTGATGCGCGTCGCGCAAGACCGTATCTGTGAGTTGGATCTTCTTCTCCGCCATCGTCCCCTCCTAAGGCGGGCCTTACGCAGCCCTCTTGGGTCCGGTGGGACTGCCTTCCCTCGCGCTGGCCCTTTGTTCCATTTCCACATAACTCCGCCTGTCCCGCCCCAGATAAAGCTGCCGTGGTCGGGAGATCTTCTGCTCCGGATCCAGGAGCATCTCTTCCCATTGGGCAACCCAGCCCGACGTCCGGGGGATGGCAAACAAGACCGGAAACATCGCCACCGGGAATCCCATTGCCTGGTAGATGATCCCGGAATAGAAATCAACATTGGGATAGAGCTTTCTCTTGATGAAGTAGTTATCCTCCAGAGCAATCCGCTCCAGCTCCAGCGCAATATCGAGCAAAGGATTTTTCCCCGTGACTTCAAAAACCCGATCAGCCACCTGCTTGATAATCCTCGCCCTGGGATCATAGTTCTTGTAAACCCTGTGACCGAATCCCATCAATCGACCTTCCCCTGCCTTGACCTTCTTGATGAACTCCGGAACCTTGCCTTTGGACCCGATCTCGCCGAGCATCCTAAGCACCGCCTCGTTTGCGCCCCCGTGCAGAGGCCCATAAAGGGCCGCGGCTGCCGCAGCCACCGAACAGTAAGGATCCGCCTGAGAGCTCCCGACACTGCGCATCGCATTGGCGCTGCAGTTCTGCTCGTGGTCCGCGTGGAGGATGAAAAGAACATCGAGGGCCTTCTCCAGGATGGGATTGGGCTGGTATTTTACCTCGGTCATCTTAAAGAGCATGTTTAGAAAGTTGCCTGTGTAGCTCAAGTCGTTGTCCGGATAGGCATAGGGCATCCCGAGGCTGTGACGGTAAGCAAATGCCGCAAGAGTAGGCATCTTGCCAATGAGTCGATAGGTCTGCGTTTTGCGAGACTCGGCATCGAAGATATGTTTGGCATCCGGATAGAATGTAGAGAGGGCCGCAACAGTGCTCACCAACATTCCCATGGGGTGAGCGTCGTAATGGAAGCCATCCATGAACTTTTTGATGTTCTCGTGGATGAAGGTATGGAAAGTGACGTTGTGCGCCCATTCATCCAGCTCGGCCTTTGTGGGAAGCTCCCCGTAAAGGATGAGATAGGCGGTCTCAAGATAACTGCTCTGCCCGGCCAACTCCTCGATGGGATAGCCCCGATAGCGTAAAATCCCTTTGTCCCCGTCAACAAAGGTAACCTTGCTTTGACAGGATGCCGTATTCATGAAAGCAGGATCGTAACTCATGAGCCCGAAATCGTCCTCTGAGACCTTGACCTGTCTTAAGTCTACCGCTCCGACTGCCGCTCCATATTCAGGGTAAGTCCCGTAAGAAATGGCGATTTCATAACTTTTACCTGTGCGGTTATCGATCACCGTAATACTATCTTTTGCCATGGCTTACCTCCTTTAGCTCGCTTTAGCCAACTCCGATTTACGCATCACCTCCACCAGCTCTTTGACAGCGGCCGCGGACTTCTGAAGCGCGGCCATCTCTTCCTGGCTGAGCTTGACCTCGATCACTTGTTCCACCCCTTTGGCGCCGATCTTGACGGGCACACCTGCACAGAGACCATGAATTCCATATTCGCCCTCTAAGTAGGCGCAGCATGGAAGAATCCTCTTCCGGTCTAAAAGGATGGACTCGGCCATCTGGACGACAGCGGCGGAGGGGGCGTAGTAGGCGCTCCCTGACTTGAGGAGTTTGACAATCTCACCTCCCCCATCCCTTGTGCGCTGGACGATGCGGTCAATCTTTTCCCTTTCAAGGAGATCCGTTATGGGCACCCCAGCCACCGTGGTGGTGCCGACCAGGGGCACCATCGTATCCCCATGCCCACCCAGGACATAGGCCTGCACTTCCTCCACGGAAACCTTAAGCTCTTGGGCAATGAAGGTACGAAAACGGGCCGTGTCTAAAATGCCAGCCATGCCAAAGAGCCGGTTACGCGAAAAACCGCTCAACTCCAGCGCTGCCTGCGTCATCGCATCCAGGGGGTTGGTGACCATGAGGATGATCGAGTGGGGAGAGAAATGAGCGACCTCCCTGATGACGCTGCTAACAATTTTTAAATTGGTTAAAACCAGATCATCGCGCGACATCCCTGGCTTGCGGGGAACACCTGCGGTGACGATGACCAGGTCTGAGGCGGCAGTCTCATCGTAGCCGTTGCTGCCCACGATAATTGCATCGGAGCCGACCAGAGGTCCCGACTCCAGGATATCCAAGGCCTTGCCTTGGGGCAGATCAGGGATCACATCCGTCAAAACGACATCAGCGTAACCGCGCTCGAAAATCCTCTGGGCCACAGCGGCGCCGACATTCCCGGCGCCAACAACAGTTACCTTTTTACGCATAAGCCGCCCCCCTCAATCGTATTTTTGGAACATCACTATCCGTGTGACATCACGCTGCTAGCTGCAACTGCCGAATAGAGACTCTTTCCCCGCTGCCGATTTTAACTTGAGCCCAGGGTTGAATGGAGAGGACCGGGCAGGGAGCCGAACAGACCACCTGCCGGGTCAGGCTCGCTGTCACCAGCCGCCCAAGCCAGGATCGCTCCCTGCTGGTCATCACAATGAGATCGCACTGCGTCTCTTGTGCCGCCGAGACAATCCCATCCACGACCTCGCCTACTCGGGCGAGCGGGGTGATCCTCACCGCTTTCAGCAGCTCGGGCTCCACCGCGTCATCCAAAAACCTCACAACGTCCATCGCTTTATTGCGCATTAACTCGTCCAGCGCGTGCGGCTGAAACGGCGGCACCCAATTGTTGCTGATGTACTGATAATCTTCCCATGCCCGGTCTCTCATAATTTTGGGCGAAATAGCGTGATAGACAACGACCGTAGCCCTATGCTCCTTAGCTAAGGAGAGCGCATATCTGATCGCGGCCAGAGAAGCCTTGGAAAAATCCGTGGGTACCAGTACCTTCTCTATCTTGACCATGGCGATATCCTCCTTTCCCTAGCGAACCGAATAAGCATATCTTATGCCAGAATAATTTCAATTAGAATATCTAATAGCCCAGCGCGGAAATCTTATAACCGGGAGCAGTAAACAGCCAGAAACTGGAGTTTTCCGGGAAACCTGCTTGGGAAGGAAATTAAATAGGGGGCGTTCTCGAATCATCTCGGCTCTGGCTTTATTTCCCAAGAATGCGAGAGCAGGAGGCGCACTTTCTCTTGGATGAAAGAGTATTCCATAGTGAGCCTGATTTCTTCTAAGGCAGGCCTGTCGAGTGGATTGCCCTTAGCATCGCTGATCTTGAAGGTGACTACCAGCCTGCGGTCGCCGGGAAACGGAACTTGCGATAAATAGTCCCCCCTCCCTAGAAGCTAAATCTCAAGGTCAGGAATCCAACATGGGCCGTATACGGCCTCTTGATCCGGTCGCCCAGCCAGATCGAGCGCTGGATATTGTTGTTGGCACCCGCACTCAACTGGTCATATTCACCCATCCACAGCTTCATCATGTCGACGCCGAAGTCCTTATGGTTGAAACGGTTAAAATAGTAGCCGAATCTCAAGGTCACGTTCTTATGAAGCTGGTAATCGAACCGAGTGAGAAACTCGTGCCACCGATTGGTCACGTTGGGATAGTTGGTGGCCGGGGTCCCTACCGTGTCGCCGCTCGCCTTAACCAGGCTTGAGGCCTCGGAAAAGGTGTATTGGATGCGAAGTCCTAAGAGATTTTCAATCAGCTTCATGTCGCTGCCCCAACTAACCGTGTTGGTCTGATCCCGCCCCCGGCTTCTCCAGGTCCTCAACGGATCGGTAGCCGTCGTTTGGGTCGTCGCCGTCCGGGACATCGCCTGCATCTTCCAGTCCCACCGCTCCCAGGAGTAGTTACTAAAAAGCGTCATCCAATCCAACGGCGCATAGGTAAAGCCGACGGAGGGGACATAGGAGAGATCGTCTTGTACACCGATCACGGTGCGAGGATATTCATCAAGAAAAAAATCAAATCCGCCAAAGAGGGTCAGATTCTGCCACGGAGTAAGCTGTCCAAAATAGCTAAATTTATCCCGAGTCCTGGCAGCCAAATCAAATTTTCTGAGTTCGTCAAGAACCTCCTCCCGAAGGTCCTCGGGATCCTCCGCCGGATGAGTCGCCACCAGCCTCCCACCGTCGTACTCGTGGGCATCCCGTAGGGAACGTTTATACCCGAGCCGCACTAAAAGCCAGGAAGTAGGCTTGAGATCGAACGTGGGACCAAAGGTGTGTTCATTTGAGCTCAAGACCTCCCGCCTCTCCCGGTGCATCTTCTCCCACACATATCCCATCTTGGCGGAAAGCCAGCGAGTGATATTGTAGCCCGCATCCAGGCCAATGTTCTGCTTGGAATAGGCCCAGGGAAACCCCCTTCCATAGTCGCTATCGACAGACGAATCAGCATGAACACGTCCATCAGGTAAATCGACTTTCTTGCTCCTGTTGTCGAAGTCGTAGAGGCGATAATAGGCCTTAAGATCCAGACGGTCAAAATAGCGATTGACCACAGTCGCGTTGACCATCAGAGGACGCACGTCCCCATCCAAGCTCTCCCGGCTAACGCTCCTTGCGGCCAGCGCGCTGTTTGTAGTCTGGGGAAGAAAAGGATCGTTCTGTAGCCGGAACCCATAGGAGACAGAACCCATAAAATTGCTCTTTAAGGGAAGTTTAGCTGCTCCGCTAAGAGTCCAGGTGTGGGCCTGATTAGAAGGATACATATCCATCCGGCCGCGGCAAGCCCCTCTATTCGCGTCAGTCCCGGTAGATGTGGACGAAAAACCAGACGAGTCCGTGCATGTCCCGCCCGCCCCATCTGTACTTCGGTTTGTCGGATTGTCCCATACCAGAGTGCTAACATTGTTGTGGAAAAAAGAGGCATTATATTTTAGCCCGAGTGACCACCCCTGCCCTGCGTACTCGCCACCCAAATCTATGTTGTGGATCTGATAGTCTATCGGCTCGGCAAGCTCCGTAACTTTCCAGCTACCCCCACTTGTCCCAAAATAAGCCCCGATGGCCCTTCTCCCAGCGACATTGTTCGACCAGTAGCTGCCCGTAAAGCTCCATCCCGGCGTGGGCGTGTAGCGAAGCTTGAACTTCCCCATCCCCTGGAAGAGCTTGAGATCCACGGCATTGGCAGCGGAGTTCACCCAATCCCTGACATCAGTCCCTGCTGTTGACGCCGGCTTGGAGGAAAGCGTATAAGTTCCGCCGCGCATGTCGTAAGGGGTGCGGGCGGTATTGAGGCTGAAGAGATGGGGAAACTGGTCCCATTCGAACTCGACATCCAAGAGGCCGTATCTGCCGAAACGAAGGATATAGTTCTGATTATCCCGCCCCAAATTGCTGGAGTCAAAATTCAAGTAGAAGTCTTCTCTTTTCCCGCCGATCATGAGTTGGAGCTGCGGCACGATCGCGCCCTCGCTCAAGTCACGGTACTCTTCGAACTTCTGCCGCTTCCCGTTGGTATCTCTGGGCAGTCCTCCCAGCTCCGCCTCACCGCTGATGACAGCATTTTCAATCTCAATTTGTGCCCATAGAGGAGAGGCCAGGAGAAGAGAGAACACTAAGGTTAGGGTCAACGTGACGCAAAGTTTATGACTTCTCATCTCAGTCCTCCTTATCGCGTAAAGCGTTTTCCCGCCGGATGGTTCGAACCGTGGATCTGGCTGTGGCAGTTGGTGCAGCTCCGGTTAAAGAAGAAAACCGAGGTCCGTCCCCGCGGCGTGCCGGGATGGCGGTCATATATATGACAAGAAGTGCACACCCTGGGATCAGTAACTTTAAGGAGCCGGTCGTTGTTCGAGCCGTGGGGATCGTGGCAGTTGCCGCAATTCTCCATGACCGGCACATGCTCCCACATGAAAGGACCCCGCCTCTCCGTGTGGCAGGAATAACAGTTCTCGTTCGTGCTTGCCTGCTTGAGCATGACCGGGTTGGGAGTGCCGTGAGGGTTGTGACAGTCGGCGCAGCTTAGCTTCCCTTCTCTCAAAGGCATGTGGGAGCTGCGCTGGAGCGCGGCTTTCCTTTGCAGGTGGCACTGGTTGCAAACCTCTGTCTGTGCCCGCTTGTTAAAGAAAGGAGTTTGGTCACCGACCTTGGCTAGTTGGAAGCGGTCGGTCGTCTTCTCCATGAGGGTGTGGCAATCGACACAGGAGACCCCGCGACCGGCATGCGCGCTCGCCTCCCAGTAGGTCTGTGACCCGCCGCGATGGCACTGGATGCAGCTTTCGTTTTGCGCCTGCACCGACTCATCGGAATCTTTCCGGTAGCTGATCAGCCCGCCGACCCCTTTTCCTCCTCCCTTAGCCACATGCTCGCTTCCCGGTCCGTGGCAGGACTCGCAGGACTGCTTCTCAAGATTAGTGCGGGCATTGTACAACGTGATCTTTCCCATGCGCGTCTTGGAGAACTTTTCAACCTGAGCCGCATGGCAGGCCTTGCAAACCTGATCGCCTGCATAGGTAGCCTTCTGAGCGGGTTGTGCCTCTGCGGACCAAACAGGGTGGGTGAGGAGGAGAAGGAGAGACGCAACTAAGGCGGTCACAACTGAGTGTCTCATATAATTATTCCTCCGCTCTTGCTCGCTGGTGTTGGGCAGAAAATTGTTGAGCAAGCTTGATGCCACAATCTCAACGATAAGAAATTTTAATAAGGCCCGATTAGAAACTTATGGTCTAAGCAGGACGGAGAGAGAATTTGTTAACGAAATCAATGAACTTTTCTTCCCGCAACGCCTGAGAAGACAAAAAAAAGTTGGCAAGAGGCATGAAATATAGAAGGTAAGAAACCCGCTGGATTTTTGTCATATCCGCAAAATGCATGAAGCCATTTCGCATGGTTGAAAAGATAAGACAAAAAGCGAGTCTAATGAGATCAGAAAAAACTTTATTCGCGGGTCAGGCAGGTAAGCCAGAACCAACGGGCGAACCCATGCTGGCTCCGTGGCAGAAACAGTTATTCGCAGATTTGCGAGACGGAAGGGAACATTTTCGCTCGGATGAAAAGAGCCGTTGCCGCTTCCGTCGTCCCTATCTACGGATAATGGAGCTAAGAATAGCTACCGCTATTTTTTTATGTGACAGCGGCTACAGTCTTTTGCGTCTTTGGTGGCAAAGGCCTTTTTTCCATCGTGGCATTTGCCGCAGAACTCCCCGGCGTTGAGCTTGGCCATGGTCATGTCTTTGGACGCCGCCATTTTCTTCATCTGAAAGACCTTGGTATGGCACTCCGGACACTGGAGTTTCTTTGCAGTTACATGAAACTTGTGGCTGAAAGGAACCGCCCCTAGCGGCTTCGTCTCTTCATAAGAGAAGTCCGGAGGAACCGGGACCTCCGCGCCTAGGATGGGCTTTACGCCCAGCCAGAAAACAATACTGGCAACTACCATTGTCGTTGCCGCAAGACTGAGATGTTTGAAATTCATTGATGTCCACTCCTTTCCATTTTTTCTTCGCAGTTTTTAAACCAATCGCTCCGCGAACACAAGCCTAAACTTTTACTAGCTTCACCTTCGTGTCATAGAAAACCGCACTGGCACCGGTCATGTCGGAGAGACAGGTGTTCTTAAGAACAGGATCAATGCGCATAGCAGCGTTAGCGTGTATCCCTAATGCCCTTCTCTTATCGCCCCGGATTCTCTTTCCGTTGATCACGACGTCACTAGCCCCGTAGGCCCAGTGGCCGTGGCCCAAGGAGAAGCTCACAACCCCCGGCCGGATGCCTTCAATAACGGTCACTTTCCCGATCATCGGCTTCTTATGACCATTCTTAAGGTCCCAAACCCCCTCCGGATTACTGGCGGAGAGGACCTTTACCCGATCCCCGTTTTTAAAGCCCAAGCGCTGCGCATCGCTCTTGCTGATGGTAAAGATCCCCTCAGGAAGAACGGTCAAGAGCCAATAGTTGCTAATGGTGCGGCTCTTTGTGTGGGTGATCTCTCGATGGGTAATAAGCGTAAGGTCATAGCCTGCATCCGCCACCGGACGCCCAAGGACATCGGCAGAAGCAGGAAGATAAGTCGCAACTCCGGGGAAGGGTTTACCTGTCATGCTATTCTTAATCGTGGCGGTTTTCTCCTGATAGAGGTTGATCAGCGTACCGTGCTTATTTTTCAGTTGCTCCGCGTCATACCCATTGGCAAATTCATCGAAGCGACCGCCCCGATTGAGAACATAGACAACCTTCCTCCACCATTTCTCTCCGACTATGTTCTGCCACCGTTGGGGATCGAAAACGGTTTTAGGCAAGTGCCGGCGAGCCTTTAAAAACATCTCCGACTCTCGGTCGTCAGCCTCCGGCACCGCATCCGAGCCGTCGGCTCTTTCACCAAAGGCCACATTGGCCACCATGGGCAGATACAAATCCTCAGCCCTGAGCAAGTCTCTTTTCTCTCCTAGTCCTCCTGGGCCGAATCCCGGCAGCCCCAACTTTTCCGCCAGACCAAGCAGCAAGCCCTCCAAACTGCAAGGCATCTCCTGACCGAAGACTTTCACGGTCTCGTTAGGTGTGGCAATCGCCGGCTGGCGGATCGGTTGCACCTTCCAGATTATCGAAGGATGGGAACCCGCGAATTCCCACCGCTCCAGATTGGCCTGATCGGGGAAGATATAGTCGGCGTACATAGAGGTCTCGCCGATGGTGATATCGTTGGCCACGATGAGAGGAATCTTTTTCACATCTGTCAGGATCTCGATGTTGGTATGGCCGGCAGGCAGGGAATAGACCGGGGTCCCCATATAGATGAACAGGGCCTTGATCGGATAGGGATAGGCGTCGCCAGCCGAGGGGACGATCTCCTGATAGATATCGCTCGCCAGGGGATACCAGGGCCTGCGAGCAGGATAACCGGAGAAGAGGGTCGTATCTTCATACTTCATGTCGTGGCGAATAATACTGATGCCGAAGTTGGTGATCTTTCCTGGATGCATCCTACCAATGGGGAAGGGCTTACCAGCCCTGCCACCAAAATGGTCATAAGTGGAAGCTTGAGCCATACCACCTTTCCAGTCGTAGTTGCCGATGAGGAGATTCAGGGAGAGCCAGGCCGTGCAGTTGTAAAAACCATTGGTGTGCTGGGAGACGCCCCGGTGAATTTCGGCGGCGGCTTTCTTACCGTGACTTGTGAACTCCCGCGCCAGATCCACCAAGTCTCCGACCTTGAGACCGGATATCTCTGCCCAATCCTCAATCGTATGAGCGGCTGCCTGCTCATAGAGAAGCTGTAGTCCGCTCTTGACCCTCACCCCTCCTACTTCACTATCGACCAGGAGGTCTCCCTCGACGGGGTTCTTGCCGTCATTGGGATCAAAAGGAATGAAGCGCCCATTGACTGAAACTACGAACGGATCGAACTCATAGGTTCCTTTCCCATCACTGGTTTTGCGACTCTCCTTCGGCGCAAGGCCGACTCCTGAGGCGCGGAGGAACCCACCCGGCTTTCCCTCTTTGTCCAGGCGCACGAGCCAGGAAGCATTGCACCAGGTGGGTTCCTTGTCGGCGCTGGCGGCAGCCCTGTTGGCATTCCGCAGGTAGCGTTCGTCGAACCGCTTGTTGTCAATGACCCAACGGATCATGCCCAGGGCTATAGCAGCCTCTGTTCCAGGCTTATTGGGCAGCCACTTCCAGGCCAGGGCTGCTGTCCTGGAAAGACGCGGGTCTATGACTACATATTTCAACCGGCCACTTACGAGGCCATCCGTAATTCGCTGCGCGCGGAAAGTGGGGCCGACATTCGCCTCAAAAGGATTGACACCGACAAAGATGATGAACTCGGAGCCCTGTTGGTCCGCCTGCCAGAAGAACTTCTTGCCTCCGCTCCATTTGCCGTCAACGTACTGCTCGCTCATCGCCTTGCCGGTGAAATAGAGCGAGCCCTGGCAAACCGTTGTGTGGCCGTGAGCATTTACTGAACCAAAAGCATCCTTGGTAAAGCGGCTGATGAGGTCCCCGCGACCCGCCTTCAGCCGTCCCCAGACAAAAACTAACTGGTTGTTCCTTGGACCCAAGTCCGGGTGATCAGGATCAATCAAGGTATGGAGGGAGTTCTTGTGTTTGGCTTTAAACTCTTCTACCGCCGTCTTTTTCTCCTCGGCTGTCTTCTTGCTCATGATGACCTTGATATCGTTGGCCATCGCACTGGCAAGTTTGGCATCCCTGAGAGCCCAGATCTCCTTGAGACCGGTGACGGCTCGCTTTTCCTCTCCGCGTACGTGGGAAAAGAGCCTTCCACCATTGGCAATTTCATTGATAGCCTGCGCAAAAGGGATGGTTATCCAGCGGTTGGAGCCTCTGCGGCCGGCTCTTTTCAGAACCTTGACGACCCGGTAAGGATCATAGGAGCTTTGGATGGAAGCCTGGCCCTTTGGACACAGCGCGGAATCCACGGTTGCCGCATCCAAGACCGATCTCTTGTAGGAAAGATGCGGATTCATGTTGCACGGGCTAAAGGGGTTGCCATCAATTTTAACCACAACCCCATCCTTGATCTTAGCCCTAATGCCGCACTGCGTATTACACTGCTGGCAAACGGTGTAAAGGATGTTCTCCGGTTTCGCCAGAGGATAGTCTAGGCCTGGAACAACCTCCCCAGCTTCTACCAGTCGAGGTAGGAGACCATTTGCCGCACTTTAAGAAATCTCTTCGATCAATTTCTTCCCTGAGTAAGTTCCTCTTCATGGCTCTCGCCTCCTACGTATGGTAAGCTGCTGCCAAGGCAGGCTCATCGACAATGTAATAGACCCTGGGCTCGGTGGCGCGATTCTCCCGAATGCGCACTACCTTTGCCTGGTTCTTTTCTAAAAGCTCGCTGACCAGGCTTTGCGGGTCATTAAGATCGCCAAAATAGGCCGCCCGCCCAATGCATGTGGTCACACATACGGGAAGCATCTCGGCGCTCAATCGGTGCAGACAAAAATGGCATTTCCTGCCTCCGCCGATGGGAGGATCACCCTGGCCTTTTACGCGCTTCCATAGCTCCCCGTAGTCGAAGCTCCCGCTCGCCTCGTACGGTTGAAAAGCCGGTGTCCCGTCCGTAAAGAAGCGCCCGTCATCGTAATAGAGAGCTTTATACGGGCAGGCTTTAACCGCAGCCTGAAAAGCCCTTCGTCCTCGGAACTTCCGGTAGTTAATGGCTACGATCCCATCCGGCCGCTTAGTCATGGAGCCCGGAGAGATTGCATTAGAAGCCTCGAGGCACGGAGGTTTATCGCACTGCATGCATTGGGTAGGCATGAAAAAGCGCTTCACCTCGGGATAGCTCCCGTTTTCCACCTCGGGAACGGTGCGGTATGTCACTCCCGGAGGCAGCGCATTTTCTGTTACGCAAGCTACCCTGCATGCGCTACAACCAACGCATTTTCTTTGGTCTATCACCATAACCCAGTTTCTCTCCGCGATTGGTTTTTTCATCGCCCGCTGCAGCTCCCGCTGCATGCGAAGAAGCGGGCTCTCCCCACCGGGAAGCGCGGATAACGACTCCTCCGCGGGAGCGGCCTCTGACCTTTCCCCTTTGGCCAAAAGAGCTGCCCCCATCACCGCGCCAGCTAGAACGGTCTTGAGAAAATTCCGCCGCGCTTCACCTTTCCGCCGGGTTTTTAATCTTCGCATAGTTACCTCCTGAATTTTGCCGCTGCTCCAAATAACAGCGGAGGCATGCAGTAACCTGCACCGAGAGTCTAGATCTTCAGTGGGAAAGGGGGGAGCAATCTCAATGCCACAATCTCAACAATAAGGAATTCTAATAAGGCCCGATTAGAAACTTCTGAGCTAAACAAAACAGAGAGAGAAAATCTGTTAAGGAAATCAGCGAATTTTGCTCCCTGATCACCTGAGAAGACAAAAAACTTGGTAGGAGGCATGAGATACGGAAGATAAGGAACCTGCTGGTTTTTTGTCACATCTGCAAAAATGGCTGAAGCTATTTCGCATGGTTGAAAAGATAAGACAAAATTGCCCGATCTCTCATGTCGGAGGTGTGTTGAATTCAGTTTCCGAATGCCAGCTTCTGGCTCCGGCTGCAAAAGCGTGGCGGACCCGTATGGCAGGCCACCACCCCACGGTTACTTACAATCCTTCCGCGTTATGGCACGCTCCACACGCAGCGGTATATGGAATGGGCATCGCCCTGGCCGGCTCGACACCCTTCACGGCTGAATTGTTTTTTCTCGGGACATCGAAGAGATGCGATGTGACGTCGTTCATCCAGTAGTTCTTGCCGTCCTTTCTCACCAGCCCCTTCCCGAGCCCGGCGCCCGTCTGCATGGTTTTGGGATTATGGCAGTCGACGCAATTAATTTGCATGGCATGCGGCATGCCGATCTTCGCGGCAGTGTGGGCCTTCACATCAGCCGGCTCCTGATGGCAACCGACGCATAGGGTACTCTTGCCATCCCTTACAGGTTGTCTGAGCTGATGCTTGACTTCGGACATGCCGTGGGGATCATGGCAGTTCGAACAAGTCATGAGCTGCTTTCCGTTTATATACTTCTTTGACCTGATGAAATCGGTCCCCTGCTGGTGATGGGATTTTGAGTGGACCTTATCGGGCCAGAAGTCTGTCTGGGCCGCATCCTCTCTGGTGGTATGGTTGACCAGGTACTCATTCCTGCTGATGCCGGGAATGAGCATCCTGTTTTCCT
>JACPSE010000141.1 GCA_016193465.1 Deltaproteobacteria bacterium | reverse complement strand
CTCTCCGACGTGCAAGATCTTTCCTTCCAAACCCATGACCTTCTCGATCGCCAGAGCAATAAAACCTCTACTTTCGTCCGCAACCAAGTTTCGCTGCTTCAGCTGCTCGTAGGCCTTGTTGATGTTCTCGCCAACATTGGAGGGGGACAGCAAACGCTTGCACTGCACGGAGTAGTCGATTTCTTCAAATCGAAACTTCAAATCGTCAAAACCTGTCAGGGGTATTCCGCGCTCGGAAAAGTAGGCTGCGAGTTCAAGCTCCGTAAACAGATTGCGAGCATTGACCGATGCATCGCCTGGTACCTCATCCCGCGGCGAGAGAGGCCCTTCCAGTAGACTGCGCAGAGTTTTCTTGGGCAGCAGATTGGGGCCAACTTTACCAATCTCACGGGCGATCCTACCGAACGCTGCTCCGTCGCTCAGGACGTAGTAGGTATCTGTGTTACTCCACCGTTCCACGACCACCTCAGGCGACAGCGACTTGAGTTCACTAGTGAGGTCGAGGATTTTCTCCTCGATCAATTCCAACCGAGTCCCTGTAGTCGGGATACCAATCGAGGCGTACCAGGCTCGGGCAGCCCGAATGTCTTCGAGGATCTGGTCGAAGTTGCGGAGCGAAAAACGAGTCATAGACTATATTTAGCAAAAAGCTCGGAGGGATATCAAATAGCGCCGGATTTGCAGGCAGGGAGCTGGAGGAGAAAAGCGGGACATTCTGAATTTTCGGCCTAACCCCTATGGGACCCCCGGTTGTAAAGGGCAGAAAACTCCCTTAACGAAAAAATCTTTGCTTCTCTGATCATTCGACTGCTCATGACAGGCTTGGTTTCTGAATTTCAGGTGCTAGGCCAAAGCTCCCTGCACCAAACTCCGCCTAAGGCGGATCTATAGCCATCGGCCACCCTTGAGGCAGCTTGGATGACGACAATGAAGCAAACCAGAGTTCCTTCGCGACCTAGAAATACATCTGTGTCCTTGTACCGCCCCACTCAAGGGGAGAGCTAAGCACTCTGAGGTGCTCTCCAGTTAGACTGCGGGTTCGGGTAAGGGGCAGAGCCCATACTCCGATCAGCGACATCGGGATATATCCAAGGGAGCAGGACGGCCATCCGATCAACTCGCTCAGCCCGTTGCCATTCTTAGATCCCATAGGTACACTGTCGCTGTGAAGATCTATCTCGACATGTGCAGCTTGCAGCGTCCTCTTGACACGAAAACACACTGTCGGCAGTGGAAGCCAAAGCGGATTATTTCTGCACGTGTGATGACAAGTTTTTAAACCGGGCAAAGGCGGTGGACACCTTACAGACCGAAGTTGTTTCACCGCTGGAGCTGATCACGGAGGTGACAAGATGAGTATTCAACCGAAGCCCTGTGAACACGGTGCGTTTCCTTAACCAGTTCACGACGGGGTACGGCAACTACACAGAAGAACGCGAAGTCCTGTTTAAGGATCTGACGCTGGACGAGATCGTGGTAGCCGTGAGGAAGGTGCGGGATAAAGGGAACGCCTAACGGGCGATTATACCACAGACACCCCAGATTCCGCGTGCAAAGTCCCATATTTTTTGCTATAGAATGAATCTCAAATCGCTGGATAGAGGGAAAGGTGTTATGATCAAACGGACACAGCCATACAAAAGGCAGATTTACATCTGCATCAATAACCGGCAAGGGGAAAGTCCCTCCTGCGGTTATAGTGGTTCCGTAGAGATAGTGGAGGAGCTAAAAAAAGTCTGCAAGGAGCTTAATTTAAAAGGAAAAGTTCGGGTTGCCAAAAGCGGCTGCATGGATCTCTGCGCCTTTGGCCCCAACATGATGATCTGGCCGGAAGGGATCTGGTACATGAAGGTCACGAAAGAGAATATTCCGGAGATCATTGACACCTACCTGAGGCTGGAAGAGCAGGACAGAAAACAGGAAGCCGCCTTATCCAACCCACCGGGTAAGTAGTCAACCTCCAGTGGGATGCTGCGCCCCAACGGACGCTCCCGAATCCCCGGTAAACGGCTCGATGGCAGCAGGACGGACAACTAGCAGGGTTCTAAAAACCATGTTCCCAGCCTGCTAGGAAGCAGTCACAAGGATTCTTCTCCAAAAAATAAGGAATCGCGCAAGTGGAAAAGAACAGCTTAACCATTGACGAAGTGCGCACGCTCAGGCAGGACCTGTGGTGGGTGGAGCCGTTGCTGGTGGTCGTCGTCTTGGGCAGTTTTGTTGTCTATACGACCTGGGCGGCGCTACAGAATGCCTACTACTACGCCGCGCCTTATCTCTCGCCTTTTTATTCGCCGTGCCTTTCGACAAACTGCGCGCATGTGAGTCTCCCGCTTATTGGTTCCTGGTGGAACCTCTCGCCCGCGATTCTTATCCTCTGGATCCCGGCGGGCTTCCGCGCCACCTGCTACTACTACCGGAAGGCTTACTACAGATCGTTCTTCGGAGCGCCTCCTGCCTGCGCCGTGCGGGACATAGCCCGAAACTACACGGGGGAGACCCGCTTCCCGTTCGTGCTCCAGAACATGCACCGCTATTTTTTTTGGTTGGCCTCCTTGGTTGTGGTCTTTCTCTGGTGGGATGCCATCTTGGCCTTCCGGTTCCCGGACGGGTTTGGCGTCGGCATCGGGACCCTGGTATTGCTTGTCAACGCTTTTCTGCTATCGCTTTACAGTTTTTCTTGTCATTCGTGCCGGCACATGTGCGGCGGCCACCTGGACACATTTCACGACTCGCCGGCGAAATACCGCATCTGGGAGGCGGTCAGCCGCTTAAACGAGCATCATATGCTCTACGCCTGGATCAGCCTGATCTGGGTGGCGTTGACTGACCTCTATGTACGTTTGCTCTCTATGGGCGTTATTTCCGACGTGAGGCTAATCTAATGGCAGCCGAAGGAAAATACGAGACCCACGAGTATGATGTTATTGTCATCGGCGCCGGGGGCGCGGGACTGCGCGCTGCCATTGAGGCCTCGGCCCAGGGGGTGAAGACCGCGCTGGTGTGCAAGTCGCTCCTCGGCAAAGCTCACACCGTCATGGCCGAGGGCGGCATCGCCGCGGCCCTGGGAAATGTCTATCCGGAAGACAACTGGAAAGTCCATTTCCGCGACACGATGCGCGGCGGGAAGATGCTGAACAACTGGCGCATGGCACAGATCCATGCGCAGGAAGCGCCGGAGCGCGTCCTCGAATTGGAAGAGTGGGGCGCTCTCTTCGACCGCACTAAAGACGGACTGATTCTCCAGCGCGATTTCGGCGGGCACCGCTACGCGCGCCTGGCCCACGTAGGAGACCGCACCGGTCTAGAGATGATCCGCACGCTCCAGCAGCACGCGGTCCATAAGGGCATCGACGTGTACATGGAATGTAACGTGCAGCGCCTTCTTAAAGACGGCGAGCGCATCTCGGGCGCTTTTGGCTACTGGCGCGAGAGCGGTAAATTCGTTCTATTTAAATGCAAGGCGGTGGTGCTGGCCACAGGCGGAGGGGGCAAGGCCTGGAAGATCACGTCCAACTCATGGGAGTACACCGGTGATGGCATCGCCATGGCGCTGGACGCCGGCGCCGATCTCATCGACATAGAGATGATCCAGTTTCATCCCACCGGCATGGTCTGGCCGCCGAGCGTGCGCGGCATTCTGGTCACGGAAGGGGTGCGCGGAGACGGCGGCACGCTCACGAACTCGCTGGGCAAGCGCTTCATGTTCGACTACATCCCCGATTTTTTCAAGGCCGAGACCGCGGAGAGCGAAAAGGAAGCGGACGGCTGGTATGAAGACAAGAAGAATAACCGCCGCACGCCTGATCTGCTGCCTCGTGACGAGGTCGCCCGCGCCATCAACGCCGAGGTCAAGGCGGGCCGGGGCACATCCCACGGAGGCGTCTTTCTGGACATCGCTTCGCGCCGTCCCGCGGAATACATCAAGCGGCGTCTGCCCTCTATGTACCACCAGTTCAAAGAGCTGGCCGATGTGGATATCACCAAGGAGCCGATGGAGGTCGGCCCTACCTGTCACTACTTTATGGGCGGGGTGCGCGTGGACGCCGATACCACCGCGGCGACGGTGCCCGGGCTCTTTGCCGCCGGCGAGGTGGCAGCCGGACTGCACGGGGCCAACCGCTTGGGCGGCAATTCGCTCTCGGACCTGGTAGTCTTCGGCAGGCGCGCGGGCCTCTACGCCGCCGAGCACGCCAAAGCCCTCAAGGGACCGCTGGCGGTGGACGCGGGCCAGATAGAAGCCATCGCGCAGGAGCTGCTGGCTCCCTTCAACGGCAAAGGCGGCGAAAACCCATATACCATTCACGCCGACCTTCAGGACTGCATGCAGAACCTCGTGGGAATTATACGCACGGAGACAGAGCTTAAAGAGGCCCTGGATAAGCTGGCGGCGTTCAAACAACGACTAACGAAGGTAAACATTGAAGGCAACCGGCAGTACAACCCGGGCTGGCATCTGGCGCTGGATCTGCGCTCGATGCTGGAAGTCTCCGAGGCTGCGACGCTGGCGGCCATAGAACGGAAGGAAAGCCGGGGCGGCCACACCCGTGATGACTACCCCAAAACCGATGCCAAATTTGCCAAGGTCAACGTGGTCGTAAAGAAGAGGAAGGACGATTTACACATCTCGCAAGAACCTCTTCCCGAAATGCCGGAGGAACTCAAGAAAATCGTCGAGGAACAAAAATAATGGCGACTCAAGAAGTAACCATGCGGGTCTGGCGCGGCGACGCCAGCGGGGGCGCCTTTAAGGAGTATCGCCTTCCCATTGGAGAAGGCATGGTGGTGCTCGATGTCATTCACGCCATCCAGGCCACCCAGGCGAACGACCTGGCCGTGCGCTGGAACTGCAAGGCCGGCAAGTGCGGCTCGTGCAGCGCGGAGATCAACGGCAAACCCAGGCTGATGTGCATGACCCGCATGAATACCTTTAAACCTGGCGAGACTATTACGGTCGCGCCGATAAAAAGTTTCCCCTTGATCCGCGACCTGGTCACGGACGTCTCTTTTAACTTTGAGAAGGCAAAGACGATCCCCCCTCTCCGGCTGAAGCCTAAAGAGGCCGACGGCACCCGTCGCATGTTTCAGGAGGATATTGACCGTGCCCAGGAGTTCCACAAGTGCATCGAGTGCTTTTTGTGCCAGAACGTCTGTCACGTGATCCGGGACCACGAAGATAATAAGAAACACTTCGCGGGTCCGCGCTTCTTCGTCCGTCTGGCGGCGCTGGAAATGCACCCGCTGGACACCAACGATCGTAAACAGTTCATCAAAGAGAAGGCCGGGCTGGGCTTCTGCAACATCACCAAGTGTTGCACGGAGGTGTGCCCTGAGAATATCCACATCACGGACAATTCCATCATCCCGCTTAAGGAACGCCTGGTGGATGAGTTTTATGATCCCCTCGCCTGGCTCTTCCGGAAGATTGGCGGAAAATAGCCCCCATAGGACCATTGAACAGGAAAAAAAGCCGGACTAGAATCCAGCGTGGCTGGATTCTCAAACAGTGGAGGTCAAAATGGCTGACCAAGAAGAGGGAGCGAAGCTCACCCAGGCGGAGTTTGTGAAGAAGGCGATCGTTAGCCTAAGGAAGAATCCTTATAAGGGCATCCATTCGGTCTACTCGGGATTCAACGAAGCCTTCCGCGCCTATTTTAACGATGACCCGATCAAATGGACTAACCAACTTAACGGCGAGGGAGTGATCGAGATCAGGCCGGCCCGAGGAGGAATCATGCTCTACCTTCCCGGCGAGGCGCCGGTCCGCAGCACAGGCAAAGATGTTTTAAAAAAAATGGGGCTGTAACCTCCGGCAGCAGCTAAATCGTTGGCTCTTTTTCTTTCCCTGCTTACTTGATCTGGGTCTTCTCGTAGGCCAGGCCGGTCCCGTAATTCGGCCACCTCTCAATCAAATTGTCCCGGCAGTTCTCCAACCAGTAATTCGCTAAATCAATCCCCCTGGGAAACCATACGCCTGGATGCCCCTTCGCATAGCGCAAAAACTCGCTCAAAATCACCGTCCGAAACGGCCGCCCAATCAAAAACGGATGCAACCCCAAACTCATAAAACCAGGATACCTCTCCCCTTCCCTATGATAGATCCAGTCAAAATTGTCCTTCCAGATCTGCAACAACTCCCGTGGCGTCCGCCCCGAATCCGCCCTCCCCGTCCGATGATCCGTCATCCATATCCCATACGAGGCCAACACCAGCTCCCCGCCATCCACCCTCAGCACATACGGCAAATCCTCATGCAAAAAACACATCCAATACTTGTAACCTAACTCCACTAAAAACTTCGGCGTCTCGTCGGTCGGCCTCTCCCCAGGCATAATGTACCCCTGAGGCTTAAACCCCAACACTCTCTGAAACGTGTCCACAGTCCGCTTGATATCCTCTCTCTGCTGCTCCGGCGTCATCATCGTCACATACTCGTGCCGCCAATTCTCCGAACAAAGCTCATGCCCCTCTGCTGTTATCCGCTTCATCAAATCAGGAAAGGCCTCCACCGTGTGGCCGTTGACAAAAAAACTCGCCTTGATCCCTTCTTCCTTCAATACCTCCATCACCCGATAGACCCCCACTCTCTCCCCATACTGCCGATCCGTGATCGAGGCTATGTCCTTCTTAAACTTGGCATCCGCCGGCGGCCCCTTGCGAAACTCCGACTGCAAGGACGTCGCCGTCCCTAACTCATCCGGCCAACTCTCCGTGACAATACAGGTGGTGATCGCTATCCGCGCGTTGTTCGGCCACTTGATCGCTTTTCTGCGAAACATAATTGCCCTCCCTCCTATAGTTGTGTGATCGCTGGTGAGCAAACCGCCATGGGGGCAAGCTATCCGGCAGAAAAACCCAAGTCAAGCTTACCGGAGCAGGGCGAAAGCCCGCGGTCTCAGATCTTTCTAAATGGGGACCCTGCCGGTGGCGCGCCCTGGATGTGAAGCCCGGCGGGCTTCGCGGTTTTATCCGTCTTATCTTTATCGTCTTTGTCCAAGAGCTTGTCGATGGCGTCATCCCCCTTCAGCCCTTCCAGTTTGATCTTGAGCCGCAGGTTGTTGGCGCTATCCGAGTTGATCAGGGCCTGCTCGAGGCTAATCTTTCCTTCCCTGTAAAGTATGAAGAGCGCCTGATCGAATGTCTGGTTTCCTTCCTGTATGCCTTGCTCCATCGCGTCCTTGAGGACATCCACTTCGCCTCTCTTGATGAGGTCCTTGATGCGCGGGGTATCCATCAGGATCTCGAGGGCGGCGGCGCGCTTGCCGTCCACGGAAGGGATCAGGCGTTGGGAAATGACGGCCCGTAGATTCAAGGCAAGCTGGAGATAAATCTGGGCATGGCGCTCCATCGGAAAGAAATTCATGATCCGCTCAATCGCCTGGTTCGCGTTGTTCGAGTGGAGGGTCCCCAGGCAGAGGTGACCGGTCTCGGCAAAGGTGATCGCGGCTTCCATGGTTTCGGTGTCCCGAATCTCGCCGATGAGGATGACATCCGGCGCCTGGCGCAAGGTGTTTTTCAACGCGTTGCCAAAGGAGTGGGTATCAAACCCTACTTCCCGCTGGGTCACAATGGACTTTTTATGAGGGTGGACAAACTCGATCGGATCTTCGACTGAGATGATATGGCCCGGTTCGCTCGAGTTGCGGTGATCAATCATCGCCGCCAGTGTAGTTGATTTCCCTGAGCCGGTCGCCCCTACCACCAGGACCAGCCCCCTCTTGGTCATGGAGATATCCGCGATGATGGGCGGCATACCCAGCTTCTCAAGCGGCACGATTTCAACCTTGATCTGCCGGATAACAAAGCCCACGTTGCCCCGCTGGCGAAAGATGTTGACGCGGAAGCGGCCCAGATCGTCATAGGCCAGGGCCAGGTTCATCTCCATCATCTCCTCGAATTCCTTGCGCTGCTTGTCGGTCCGCATGGCTGCATTTGCCAGCGCCTCTAGCTGCTCGTTCGTGAGCTTGCTGTCGCCAACCGGCTGGGTCACGCCGTTGATGCGGTACATCGGCAGGCTCTCCACTGTGAGATAGATATCCGAGGCGTCCCGCTCCACCATCACTTTGAGAAAATCACGAATCTCCATAATTCCCCTCCGAAAAAACTCAACGGGCCGAAGGCTTGCCGGCCCCTGCTCCCGTGCCGTAGGCGCCGCCTCCAAAGAGATTCGGCGTCATGCTCTTGGACTGGGCTTCCTCTCTGGTCACGACTCCCCGGTTCACCAGCTCGACTAATGCCATGTCCATCGTCTGCATCCCGTCTTTTTGGCTCACCTGCATCGTTCCGGGCAATTGGTGGATTTTTCCCTCGCGGATGAGGTTGCGCACCGCCGTAGAGCCCGTCATGATCTCTACAGCCGACACCCTGCCACCGGCCTTTTTCTTCATCAGGGTTTGGGTGATAACCGCCTCGATGGACTCGGCGAACTGGGTGCGAATCTGCGCCTGCTGGCTGGGCGGAAAGACGTCAATCACGCGGTTTACCGTATCCGGCGCGCTGGACGTATGAATCGTGCCGAAAACCAAATGGCCGGTCTCGGCGGCAGTCAAAGCCAACTGAATGGTCTCCAGGTCGCGCAACTCGCCGACCAGGATGCAATCCGGGTCTTCGCGCAGGGCCGCTCTCAAGGCGTTGGCAAAGGAGTGGGTATGGGCGCCGAGCTCTCTCTGGTTGACGAGACATTTTTTTGACTTGTGGACGAACTCGATCGGATCCTCTACCGTCAAAATATGGCCCTCAAAGTCGCCGTTAACAAAATCTATCATGGCAGCGAGGGTGGTGGATTTTCCGGAGCCCGTGGGACCGGTAACCAGGATCAGCCCCTTCTCCCGCTGACATAGTTCCTTCATGATTTTCGGCATCCCCAATTGTTCGAGAGTGAGGATCTTTGTCGGGATGGTCCGAAAAACCGCCCCTTCTCCCTTGCGCTGCATGAAGACGTTGACGCGGAAACGGGCGATATCTCCCATCTCAAAGGAGAAATCTACCTCGTGAGTTTCCTCAAAGACCTTTCTCTGCAGGTCGTTCATGATGTCATAGACCATGGAGTGAACGTCCTCCTTGGTCAACACTGGGTGGTCGAGCTTTTTCAGGTCTCCGTGGATCCTGAGCATGGGTGGCTCGCCGGAGCTTAAATGGCAGTCCGACGCCCCTTGCTCCACACCAAACGCAAGCAGTTGGGTAATATCCATCAGCTTCTCCTCTCCCGGATTGCTGACAGTGAATATAATACAGTAGTGGGAAGGTGTAAAGTCCAGGATAACCTCTCCTTTTGTTATTGCCGGCTCTTCGTCAAGAAACGTTGCCGTGATTTCCTTGCCTTTTTAAAAAAAAGCCGATAGGTATGCTTCAGGCTGCTGCGCAGAATGTCAGATGCTTTTAGCGGGGAAAGTTGCTATCGTCACCGGCGGAGGAACCGGGATCGGAAAGGCCATCAGTGGGAGCTTGGTCAAGAACGGGGCTCTGGTAGCCATAGCATCTCGCAGCCCATCCCGCCTGGAGGCCGCGGCAGCGTCGTTCAAAGGCCTGGATCGTTCGCTGTTAACCCTCCAGACGGACATCAGGAAAAAGGCGCAAGTGCAAAAGGCCGTAGAGAAAGTTCTGACAAGCTGGGGGCGCATCGACATCCTCGTGAACAACGCAGGCATCTCAGGGCTGAACCGGATCGACGACCCTGACGACAGCCGTTGGCACGATATCGTAGCAACGAACCTAACCGGCACGTACCTTGTCACCAAAGAGGTGCTCAAGGTCATGCAGGATCACTCGGACGGCCGGATCATCAACATCTCATCGGTCCTGGGAAAGTTCGGGGTTGCCGGATACAGCGCTTATTGCGCCAGCAAACACGGGCTGATCGGTCTTACCAGGGCGCTGGCCCTGGAGGTGGTGAATCGCGGCATCACCGTCAACACGATATGCCCCGGCTGGGTGGATACGGAAATGGCTCGTTTGGGAATAGAAGAGAACGCGGCCTTTGGGGGCGTGAGCGTCGAGGAGTTCAAGAGACAGGCCATCGAAGCTGTCCCGATCAAGAGGTTTCTCGAGGCAGAAGAGGTGGCTAATCTGGTCTGCTATCTGGCCTCGCCCAAGACAGGCGGTATCACAGGCCAGGCAATCAACATCTGCGGCGGGCAGACGATGGTGTGAAAAAAGCTTTCAGCGATCAGCCCTCAGCCAGAAGATCCGGCTGAAAGCTGAGGGCTGAAGGCTAATGGCTAATTTATGGAAGTCGAGAAACTCAAGGCGATAGCCAAGGAATTAAGAATCGACATCATCCGCATGCTGGCCGAGGCGGGCTCAGGCCATCCCGGAGGCTCACTATCCTGCATCGACATTTTGGTCACATTGTTTTTCCACAGGCTGCGGCACAGGCCCGCGGACCCAAACTGGGCAGATCGGGACCGGTTTGTTCTGTCGAAGGGACACTGCGTCCCCGCCCTGTATGCTGTCTTGGCCAAGGCTGGATATTTTTCCCGCGATGAGCTCCTAAGTCTGAGAAAACTAAACAGCCGGCTCCAGGGCCATCCGGACCGCCATCGGCTTCCCGGTATCGAGGCGTCGACAGGCTCCCTGGGACAGGGACTTTCGGTCGCCCTGGGGATGGCTTTAGCAGGTAAGACCTCAAGGAAGGATTACCGGGTTTACTGCATGATTAGCGATGGAGAGTGCCAGGCCGGCCAGATATGGGAGGCTGCGATGGCCGCGCCAAAATTCAAACTGGACAATCTGTGCGTCCTGCTCGATTACAATAAGATCCAGCTCAGCGGCGCGGTCAGGGAGATCATGAACCTGGAACCGCTGCTCAACAAATGGCGCGCGTTCAACTGGAACACCCTGGAGATCGATGGCCACGATTTTCACGCAATCATCCAAGCTTTGGACGACGCTGAAAGAGCGAAAGAAAGACCGACCTTGATCCTGTGCCACACCACAAAAGGCAAAGGGGTCTCCTTTATGGAGGGAAAATGGGAGTGGCATGGGAAGGCGCCGAATCGGGAAGAGGGAGAGAGGGCGATTCAGGAGATCCTCGCCCAAAACTGATTTTGTGGCTCGGGTTCGTACGAGCACGATAACCGAGCACGGGCACGGCTGTTAGGTGACTATGGGAGCCAAAGCGACAAGGGTGGCCTTCGGAGAGGCGCTGGTGAGATTGGGGGCGGAGAATCCGGACATCGTGGTCCTGGACGCCGATCTCAGCAAGTCCACGATGACCGAGCACTTCGCCGCTAAATACCCTGACCGCTTTTTTGACATGGGCATCGCTGAGGGAAATCTGGTCGGGACCGGAGCCGGCATGGCGCTCGCCGGCAAGATCCCCTTCATCTGCAGCTTTGCCTGCTTCGTGGTTGGCCGCTTTGAGCAGATTAGAATGTCGGTAGGCTACAGTCGGGCGAATGTAAAGATCGTCGGTACCCACTCGGGCATCGGCATCGGCGAGGACGGCTACAGCCAGATGGCCCTGGAAGACATAGCCCTGATGCGCAGCCTTCCCAACATGGTTGTGATCCAACCGGTCGACGCCGTCGAAACCGAAAGGGCCGTGGAATACATCGTGCGGCATCAGGGGCCGGTGTTTTTGCGCCTCATGCGGCAAAAGGTGGATGATATCAACCCGCCGGATTACCAGTTCCACTTTGGCAAAGGGACAGTGCTCCGTCCCGGCAAGGAGATAACCCTCATGGCAACGGGAGGCGTGGTCGGAAACACCCTCAAGGCCGCGAAAATCCTCGAGCAAAAGGGCGTGGACGCTCAGGTCGTTAACATCCACACTGTCAAGCCCTTAGACCGCGAGATCGTAGCCAGGATCGCCCTCAGCCAGGGAAGAATTGTAACCGTTGAAGACCACGGCATCACCGGCGGACTGGGAAGCGCGGTCTCGGAAGTCGTGTCAGAGCTCGGGCGCGGCCGTATCAAACGGGTTGCCGTGGAGGACTTTGCCGAATCCGGCGACCCTGAAGGGCTCTATCAAAAGTACGGCCTTTCGCAGGACAACATCGCGGCAAAGGCATTGGAACTGCTTCAGGACTGAATTCACATTTCTCTTAATCCCTTGAACCCTATTTCTCCTTCCGGGAGACCGTTTCGTGGAAAAGGGCCTCATTGAGGTTCGGAACCCTGCGACCTCAGAAAAGATCGCCGAACTCGCGGTGGCGAGCGCCGAGGAAGTGGCGCGAGCCGTGCGCCAAGCGCGCAAAGCGCAAGCCTTGTGGCAGGAAAAGAGTTTCGCTGAAAGGGCCAAGGTTCTCCATAGCTTTCGAGATCTGCTGATCGACCATCAAGACGAGATCGCCGAGACGCTCACCGCGGAAACCGGAAAACCGCTGGCCGAGGCTTACGGCAACGAACTTTTCTATGTGTATGATGCCATCGGCTTTTGGGCGAAGAACGCTGCCAAATATCTCAAGCCGGAACATCTTCGACCACACCTGTTAAAGACAAAAAAAGTCGTCTCGAGATACGATCCGCTGGGAGTAGTCGGTATCATCAGTCCGTGGAACTTCCCCCTGGTCCTCACCGTGGGAGAGGCCATCCCCGCTCTGATGGCGGGCAACGCAGTGGTCATCAAGCCTTCGGAGCTGACGCCCCTCTCCGCCTTGCATGGAGCCAAACTCGCCGGGGAGGCTGGCTTCCCGGCGGACCTCCTGCAGGTCATTGTCGGCCTTGGGGAAACCGCAGAGTGCCTTATCGACCAGGCCGATATGATCTCTTTCACCGGAAGCGTAGTTACTGGGAAAAAAGTCCTGCGACGCGCAGCGGAGAGACTGATCCCGGTCACCTTGGAGCTCGGCAGCAAAGATCCCATGATTGTCCTCAAAGATGCCTATCTGGAGCGCGCGGCAAATGCCTGCGTGTGGGGCGCCCTAATGAACTCTGGTCAGGTCTGCACATCGATTGAGCGTGTTTACGTGGAAGAAGCGGTCTATCAGAAATTCGTAGAGATGGTGGTGGGGAAGGTGAATAGCCTGCGCCAGGGAAGAAGCCATGACGAAGTGGAGCTGGGAAGCATGACTTCTGAGGCGCAGCTTATCAAGGTAGAATCCCAGGTTGAAGAAGCGCTTAGGAGGGGGGCCAGGATTCTTACCGGCGGCCGACGAAAGCCCGGTGCTCAAGGGTTTTTTTACGAGCCTACCGTGATGGTGGATGTCAGCCATGAGATGCAGATCATGCGGGAAGAGACCTTCGGGCCGGTCATTCCGATCATGAAGGTGAAAGACCGGGAGGAGGCTCTCCGTCTGGCAAACGATTCGCGCTACGGCCTTGACAGCAGCGTCTTTACTCAGGATAAAAAAACGGCGTGGGAGATCGCGGAACAGATGGCGGCCGGCGCGGTGTGCATCAATGACACCCTGGTGAACTTTATTATCCCGGAGGCGCCAATGGGGGGAATTAAAGAGAGCGGCCTGGGACGGCGGCACGGCGCCGAAGGGATTCGCAAATACTGCCGGCAAAAAACCGTCGTCATGGATCGGCTGGGGCTAAAGAGCGAGCTTAGCTGGTTTCCGATGACCCAGCGCAAGAGAGATTTTTTTCGCCGAGCGTTGCGCCTTCTCTACCGCTCGGGATGGAAAAATAAACTGGCTAATCCTAATCGGACCCGGCAAGGCTATTGACTTGCGTCTAAAGAAGAAGGAAATTCAGGCTCCGGGATTGAGCTTTGAAGCTGTAAGGGCACAGCACGTGTGGTGCAGTGACAGGGAAAGGGAACCGTTATGGGCCAAGGAGGGAAATACTTTGCCATAGCTGCCGACCAACGGCCGACAACCGGGCAAACCCTAAAGGAGGTCCCGGCAGAATCCCGGTGGTGGACAGGAGTCGTCGTCGATTCCATCATGGGGTTTAGCGCCACGCTCGTTTTTGTTCTCGGAGGGGTCCTGATGCTGCGTAAATGGGTAAAGCAACGAGGTCCTTTAAAATAGAGCATACGGCAGCGCTACGAAGCGGCTCAACTCCCTTGATAAGGCGTGAAGCTGGCAAATAATTTATCTAAGCATTTCTGTGCGATCAACGATAGAAAGGAAAATCTTGCGTGATTAAAGACCTGCAGGGATTTATCGCCCTCGAAGAGAAGAAAAGAGCCGGATCCGTTATCCGTGTGAAGGACAGGGTGGACCCGAACCGACACGAGACCATCGCCTACCTAAAGCACCTGGATCTTCGGGGTCAGCAGAAAATGGTTCTTTTCGAGAACGTTTCCGCTCTCAATGGCCGGCCTTCCGCCTTCCCGCTTTTTTACAACCCCTTCATCACGCGCCAGTTTTGCGCCGATGCTTTGGGTATGGGTGAGTTGAACTCCAACATGGAGTTAAGCCTTGAGGTGGCCCGGCGGGAACTCCAGAAGGGAGAGCTGGAGACGCTCCCCGCGGGAAAAGCCCCTTGCAAGGAGGTAGTGCTCAAGGGCTCCCAAGCCGACTTAAGCACACTGCCCATTCCCATGCACCACAAGGACGACGTCGGCCCCTATCTCACGATGGCCTGCGTCATGAAGAGCATCGCGGGCGGTTTTTACGACATCACCTTTACCAAAAACATGTATTATGAACCCAGGAGGATGAGTTTCTCGGCCCATGCCCATCACCATCTCGAGGCGATGCTCCAGGAATTCGAGAAGAAAAATAAACGCGCTCCGGTGATCGTTGTTTTAGGCCATCACCCTGCCTTTTTCCTCTCCAGTTGCTGCATGACGCCCTACGGAAACAATGACTATCTGACGGCGTCGGCATTTCTCCAGGAACCCCTGCGCCTCGCCCCCTCGGAGACCTGGGGCGAGGATTTTCTCGTTCCCGCAGATGCCGAGGTCATCATTGAGGGAGAGGTCCCGCCGCATGCGCGGGAGCAGCAAAATCCCTTCGGCGAGATTCTCGGTTACTACCAGTTGGAGATGAAGGTGCCGGTGGTCGAGGTGACCGCCATCACCCACCGAAAAAATGCGATCGTCGAGGATTTCTGGCCGGGCCAGATGGATCACTGGAACCTGGGAGGGATACCCAAAGAGGGAAGCGTATTCAACGTCATCAAGAAGAACGTCCCGGGGCTCAAGGCGATCCACTTGCCGCCCTCGGGTTGCGGTCGCGTCATCTGCTACATCTCGATCAAAAAAGAGTTCGATAACGAGCCGAACAAGGCGGCGATGCAGGCCTTCGTCGAGATGCCCAACCTGAAGCTCGCTGTCGTCGTGGATGACGATATCGATGTCTTTAGCGAGCGGGAAGTGATGTGGGCGGCAGGAACCAGGACCCACTGGGACAAGGACGTGGAGATTATCCGGAAGGTCCAGAGCTTCCGTGGCTGGCTGGGCGATACCGTGGCCATCATCGACGCCACCAGGCCGCTCAAGGGAGATTTTCCCAGGCGCAATGAGGTCCCTGAGGATGCAATGGAGCGTGTAAGTAAATTCTTCAAGTAGGGCCGGTAGCGCCTGGCAAGGATCCCGTTGCCGTCTTAATCCACGAAGGAGGGTAACATGGAAAAATGGATGCCTATCTTCTGGATCCTGGGAATCGGTATAGCTATTCTTGCCCTGCTTTTGGTTATTGATCTCTTGAAGAGTAACAAGAAAAAAAGGTAGTCACGAGACCGAACATGGACCAAAACCTGATCGCCGGGCTGCCCCTGTTCAAGCAGGGCAAGGTGAGGGACATTTATATTGTGGGAGATCACTTGCTGATGGTGGCGACGGACCGCATCTCCTGCTTCGATGTGGTGCTCCCGACCGAGATCCCCGGCAAAGGGAAGATCCTGACAGCCCTTTCCGTCCATTGGTTTGGCGCGATGGAGGATATATGTCCGAATCACCTGTTGGCGACGGATGTAGCCCAATTCCCTTCTGTCTGCCAGCGCTACCGGAATAGATTGGAGGGTCGGAGCATGCTGGTCCGAAAAGCGGCGCCGGCGCCCGTGGAGTGTGTTGTGCGAGGCTACCTTTTCGGCACAGCCTGGAAGGAATACTGCGGCAAAGGCAGCGTGTGCGGCATCACCCTGCCCAAGGGCCTGGCGGAGGCCTCCCGGCTCGAAGAGCCTCTCTTTACCCCTTCGACCAAGGCGCCGGTGGGAGAACATGACGAAAACATCACCTTCGCCCGGATGGTGGACCGCGTGGGAAGTAAAAGGGCCGAGAAGATGCGCGACATCAGCATCGCCGTTTACCTCCGAGCGCGGGAGATGGCGGAAGCTAAAGGAATCATCGTCGCGGACACAAAGTTCGAGTTTGGCCTGATGAACGGGGAGGTAATCCTCATTGATGAAGTGTTGACACCGGATTCATCCCGTTTTTGGCCGATGGAAGGATACCAGCCTGGAAAGGCGCCGGACAGTTTCGATAAGCAGTACGTGCGGGACTACCTCCTGGGCCTCAATTGGGATATGAAGCCTCCCGCCCCTCCGTTGCCGCCGGAAATCGTGCGCAAGACGCAAGAAAAGTACGCCGAGGCGCTGCGCAGACTCACTAGCAAACAGATGAAAGCGCCCCTCTGAGGATCGCGCGTTGCCGCTTGCCCTTCACCACCTCTGCGGTGGGCAAAAACCCGTGTTTGAAATCCAGTACTATAGTCGTACTACTTTAGTCTTGACATATCTATGAATAAAGGGGTAAATTCCAACGTCAAAAGATCTGAATCCTACATAGCTGCAGAAAGGAGGTGAAAAACAATGACTAGAAAGCTATTAAGCGTGATCGCAGTGGCGCTTCTTGTCCTTTACTTTGCCGGATCGGCCTTTGCCGAGGAGATCAAAGGAAAGATAACGAAGGTCGAGAGTGGCGGGAAGAGTATAACCGTGAAGGCAAAAGATAAAGAGGTCACCGTTAGAATCAGTGGTAGCCGTACTACCCTGGAAGGGGTCAGCGATCGCTCTGGACTTAAGGAAGGCCAGAGTGTCACTATGGATTATGAAGGTGACTCGGCAAAGAAAATAAGCGTAAAGAAGAGCAAATAGAGGCGAG